>JBAZUB010000002.1 GCA_041661625.1 Patescibacteria group bacterium
TCCGGTTGAGGTTTGGATTAATAGTGCGATTCAAGTTTGGATTAATCGTCCGGTTGAGGTTTGGATTAATAGTGCGATTCAAGTTTGGATTAATCGTCCGGTTGAGGTTTGGATTAATAGTGCGATTCAAGTTTGGATTAATCGTCCGGTTGAGGTTTGGATTAATAGTGCGATTGATTATGGGGTTGCGACTTCGAGATACAAATGGGGTATTAGAAGTTAGAAGTCCTTTAGCTTCAAAAATAATAGCGTCATTGATGTAGTAATTACCGACTTGGCTTCTTGTAAATCTGACAGCGCCATCAGTAATATTTAGCGCACGAGTTAAGAATGTGACAAAATTATCTGTTGTCTTGATTACACTGACGCGAATGATTTCCGTTAACTCCGTGTTGTTTAGGGTAAGCTGCAAATGTTTTATCCAATAATCTACAGCCTCTCTTTGTCCCATATTATCTAACCATGGTGCGCTAATTACCACCGACCACTTTGAAATATCCTGAACGTCCTTCCAAAGCATAAACAAACTAATGGGACCTTTTTGTCTCTCGATTTGCTTTATTAGGTTTTTCAATTTATCTACCATCGTTTCTTTATCCATGAAAAAAATCCAAACTTCCCAACTTCTAAAGCAACTAGCAATTCTTCCACGTCCTTTTTACCGTATTCACCTAATGTGTATCTTCGCTCAGGTTTCCATTTTGTAAGAAGTGACCAATTCTCAAATAGTTTTTTGTTTCGTCGATTTGCAAGGCTAATACTGTTTTGTAAACCAGACAGGAGTAATAATCTATCAAAATCATGCGAAGAAAATATCTGTTTCTCTTTACCATCATCGGGATATTCCTTAACCTTGAGATTTTTACAAATTCTTGCTTTCAGTGCAGTCTCTACAACATAACCACAAATATAAGCAGCGCCGTCGTAAAGGCGACTTTTCTTCAGCGCCTTAGCTTCCTTCAGCCGTGTTTCAGCAATAAGTTTTAGATCGTCGTACTTTATCATCTATCTTTTCTTGTACCAACCATGTTTAGACACAAAATCACATTCTTGAAATTTTTCTTTGAAGGGAAAACATACATGCCATATAACGGGCCGCGCCTGATGCGACGTGCCCGGAGCCACGCTCTGCGGGGTGACGGGCATGTCCGCATAGGCGCTGTTGTGCGATGTCGCGACTAGCGACGAGCGCAAACAGCGACGGCAGGAGCGGCCCGTTGTGGCGAGGAGCGAAGCGATTTCGCCACAACGTTTGCGGATATGAGAAGTTGCTGCGGAGTGGAGGCGGTATCATTATACGCCCCGCCGGAACGGAGCAGCAATTTGGACGGAGGGGAATGTGATTTTTTGACGATTACCCCCACTATTGACATTATAGTTTAATTGCGGTATTATTGAACATCCTTATTTGGAGTTGTTCCAAGTAAGTGAACACGGAGGGACCAATGAACAGGTTTCAGAAGCTCATGCTCGCCGTTGCGGCTTTGCCCTGCGCGATCACACTCATCTTGTTGGTTGCCACCCCTATCCTGTACCAGCCGTTCTACAATGCCGGATACGAGGCCGCAAACCTGGAGCGGAGCACCGCTCATACCTACCAAGGCGCCATCGACATGAACGCCTCGCATACGCCGCCGTCGCTCGCTACCGGGATCGATCCGGCTACCTGCCCCTTCTGCGCCCACGACTGGCGCGAACGGAGTAAGCTCGCCAACTACGGTGAGCATCCACATTGCGCAAGCTAGTCGCCTTCGGGGGGCAGCCAAGACCTGGTTCGTGGAAACCCATCTCAGGGAATCCATCGCCAGGTCTTTTAACATTTTCAAAAATCACATTCCCCGGAGTCTCATATCCGCTGTTATATGATGTGGCGAATACCTTCAGCCATGTCATATAACGTTTGCGTATCATCTGCTGTGCCGCGGCAGCGCATGGCAGATATACGCTGTTAGCTGATCGTATTCTTTTTCTTTTGTTCTCTAGCAAGAGAACGTGTGTAAAAAATCTTTCAAATTTCTTTTTCCGTTTTTGGGCGACGGGCAGAGGGGAATAAAAGGGGTGAATGCCCGGCGACCAAAACACTCATTGAGATTCAGATAAAACCCTAATCATGTGTCCAAGAAGTTTGTACGTTTTTACTTTGATTGATTCTTGTGTTCCCCAGCCTGCTCTGTAGGTCAAAACATGGTTTGCTAATTGGTTTTGTAATTTACCATTAATATAATTATCAAGACACATTGTTTTTGTCGTTGGTAGACCCGGGTAAACATCAAGCCCACAGTATACCTCATTACTTAGCATTCGTTCTGTTAATGCTGATTGATCCAGAGCATTGCCGTCGCTTGTGTTAATAAAGTATGAACCAGTCTTAATTATTTGGATTTTGTCTCTCGATAGCAGATTTTTCGCCTTGTGAGCCTTTACATTCAAGGAAATAATATCTGAGTTCTTTATAAGATCATCTAAATCAAGATGCTCATATTTGTTGTTTTTGTCTGTCCCACTATAACAAACCTTCATCCCCCAAATAGCCGCAATTCTAGCGACATTATTGCCAATTCTTCCTAGCCCGATAACACCAAGAATCTTATTTTTCAACGTTTCGTTAAAATGGGATAATGATTGAAGGTCTATTGCAAGCCCCTTTTTTATTACTTTTATCTTATCAAGGGTTATGGTATCAATTTTCTTTGAATCAAATATGACTATATCGTTGAGGGATAAGAGTTTATAAAATCCAGCAAAATGCGAATCCATATTCTTATAGACAGCAACATTCACACCAAATCCGTTCTGTAGAACTTCTATAAGGTGATTTAAATTTTTTTCAGGAGCGAAAAAGCCAATATTCTTGCCCTCTAGTAATTTTGGAGGTACCACATCATCTAGTGATTTTCCAGTAAAATCTCCGTAGTGTTTAAGAGACCGGCCGATTTTGTGGAACTGATGAGAGAATTTTCCTTTCCTGGTATTTTTTTCATTGATATATGTCTTTCTGTAGTGTCGAAAAAGTTCTAACAAGACGCCGATCGTATAGTCTTCCTCTGTTTTTGCTTTTTGGTCTGTTTTCTTGTTTCGTTCAATTAATTCTAACAACATATTTAATTCTAGCTCTGCTACAGCATCGGTTCCATAATCATCAACAGAAGCAGTATAAATACCTTTTTCGTGAGCTTTAGTAACGTTGAGTCTGTGTTCGTACTCATGAGTCCAGGTAATAATCGCCTTGGGTTTTATTTTTTCCAAGACTACATCTGGAATTGCAGTCCAACATGTAATAACACAATCAGCGTCTCCAATTCTATTTAATAAATTTTGGGCGGGGATATTGTCGCGCAATCCTTCTTCGACGTAACAATATGCAGTTTTTAGCTTTTCATGAATTTCTGGCGTTATACCATCAAAACTTTCAGGAAGAGAGGATGGCCAAATAATAATCGTTGCATCTTCAGGCATTCTGTAATTTTCAGGCAATTCCCAGTTTTTCTCTTTTTGGTTGTACTCCAAAGGTACCCTTTCAATTTTGGGGTTTTTTACTAATTCTTTGAGAATAGCTTCATGCTCAGGATAGAAAATGACAGTATCCAACACGACAACTTTGTTGAATTTATTTTTTAGTGGATTGTTCACAAGCGAGTAATTATTAACGAATCTTATCATATTTCCCCTCTCCTTAATGAAAAAGAAATTTGAAAGATTTTTTACACACTCCGGGCAGCAGCCCGGAAAAAGAAAAGGAATATGTCAGCTAACGGGCCGCGCCTGATGCGACGTGTCCGGAGCCACGCTCTGCGGGGTGACGGGCATGTCCGCATAGGCGCTGTTGTGCGATGTCGCGACTAGCGACGAGCAGAACAGCGACGGCAGGAGCGGCCCGTTGTGGCGAGGAGCGAAGCGATTTCGCCACAACTAGGTCTTATACGAACTGAAAGTATAATATGCCCCAATTATTGCATATTTTTACTAATAATGCTAGTTTATGGGTGACGGGAAATCTTACCCGTTATTTTATTGTATGACTATGCAAATTCAGCTCGAACAAACGGAAAAAGAGTTAAAAATGCGCAACTTTAGCCCCAAAACGATAACGATCTACTTGTGTGGGCTAAGGAGATATTTTGAATACAAGGTAGTGGATATTAGAGCTTATGATGAAAACAGCATAAAAAGCTTTCTCGCGCATCTGGCCAGCCGGGGGTCGTCTCCCCAGACCAGGAATACGTTTCTAAGTGCGATAAAGTTCTACTACCGGGATGTTATGAAAACCACCCCCAGGTTTGAGATACGATCGGCGAAGAAAAACCGGTACCTGCCGGTCGTCCTCTCTCGATCGGAGATTGATGTTATATTGAACTCAACATCAAACACTAAACACCGTCTGCTTTTGGCTCTGGCCTATGGAGCCGGCCTGCGGGTCAGTGAGGTGGTCGCGTTGCGGATTTACGACATTGATCTCAATGAACTGACGATCCATATTAAGCAAGCCAAGGGCAACAAGGATCGGATCAGTGTATGTCCTAGTACGCTGGTGGCGGGTATGCGCGAGCTTATAGCCGATCGGGACGGCTCCGAATATGTTTTTAGAAGTGAACAGGGTGGCGGATTAACTACCAGGACAGCGCAAAAGACTTTTGATCACGCTCTAGAGAAATCAGGCGTAAGTAAGCCGGCAACGTTTCACAGTCTGCGGCATAGTTTCGCTACCCACCTGTTGGAAAACGGAGTGGACACGCGTTATGTCCAAGAATTACTCGGGCACCAAAACATTCGAACCACCCAGCTATATACCCAAGTGACTAATCCGATGTTGAAAAAAATCAAAAGCCCGCTCGGTTAACGAGCGGTCGGACACTATCTCTAAATCCCACAACGAGCTATTTGATTACGGTGTTAATGTAATTTGTATCGAGTCGCTTTCCTCGCTGGTGTCGTCGTTCAGTGTCGCCACTAAGTATAACCGGTAAGATCCGGCCGCGGCCGCGGTTGGCCAGGTGGTGGAAAATGTTCCATTGGTTACGACGATGCCGGATTGAATTAAAACCGCCTCGCTACCCGACTGCTGGGCGTAGAGTTTTAATTCTTTGATACCCTTAGGGCTGGCCGCGCTGCCGGAAATAGTTAGGGGGAAGCCACTAACCGAAACCGATTGATTGTTAGTCGGCGTTGAAAAAGAGTAGCTGGAACTATCGCTCGACAGCAGCAGATTGATAGTGGCCGTCTGATCGGTGACGGTGCCGTTTTTGTCCTTGACCGACGCGCGGATGGTGTAGAAGCCGTTCGGCTTGCCGCTAATGTCGTAATTATATGTGTAGGGCGCGGCGGTCAGGCTGGTGATCTGGGTATCGTCAATGAATATGGTGACGGTATCAACCGATACATCGGCGCCGATTTGAACCGTGATGGTGAGCGGCGAGGTAGTAACTCGGGCATTGTTGGCCGGTGCGGTCAGGGTGACGCCCAGGGGTTGCGGTGTGCCGCCTTTACGCAGGTCGCAACTTTCGTACGGCAGCGCGTGCTGGGCGGTAATATAGTCGGGTTGGCCGTTCGCCCACGCTTGCACGCCGGCTTCCCAGGTTTGAAACTGCGGATCGGCCGCCGGGTTCTTTGGCACGTCGCCGCGCGGTTTGTCCTTATCGACATAGTACAAAATTGTATGCGCTTCCTTGAATGTCCGGGTGGCAATATAATCCGCCGGATACTGCTTGAGACATGAATCAGGAACAATGCGCTTGGTGATTTTGTCGACTTTGTAAGTGGTCACCTGGTCGATCTGTCCGCCCAGCATGGTTTTTTTGATCGGATCGGCAGTAGGCGTTTTGAAAGTCTCGGCGATGGTGCCCTTGAGAACCCGTTCCATATATCCGTGCCAGATCGGGGCCGCTACTACCGAACCGTCGGCACCCTTCTTCATGACGGTGTTGTCGTTATTGCCTGCCCACACGCCCGTCACGATCGATGGCGTATAGCCCAGTGTCCAGGCGTCGCGATAGTCGTTAGTGGTGCCGGTTTTGGCGGCCACTTGCCGATCGGACAGGGTGAGCGAATTGCGACCGCCGAAGATAAATGACCGCGCCGCATTGTCAGACAACACGCTATTTAATTTACGCCCGGATTGTTCGTCGTATACCTGGTTTTCCTCGGGTTTGAATTGCTCGAGCATCTTGCCGTCTTTATCTTCTACGCTCAACACGGCCGTCATCGGGTGGCGCACGCCTTCGCGGGCGAATGTGGCATAGGCGCCAACGTGATCCAGCAGTTTCACTTCACCGCCGCCCAGCACCAGAGACAAGCCGTAGCGCTCGCGGTCATTCAGGGTGGTGTAGCCCAGCTGGTGCGCCATGTCCAGGGTATTGTTAATGCCAGCCAGATAGAGCGTCTTCACGGCGGGTATATTCAACGATCCAGCCAGCGCCTGGCGCATAGAAACCGGGCCGTGCTCCTTGCCGTCATAGTTGCTGGGGATATAAGCCGGATCGCCGCCGAAATTAGTTTTGACGTCAAACAACATAGTCTCGGGGGTATATCCGCGGGTAAAGGCAGTTAGGTAGGCCACCGGTTTAAAAGATGAACCGGGCTGGCGGTCGCGGATCGCCACATTCACATTGCCATCGTTGGCGGTGTCAAAATAATCAGCCGAACCGACCATGGCCAGTATCTGCCCGGTCTTGGTATCGGCCGAAACCAGGGCTGCGTTGGAGCCGCCGTATTTTTTGACCTTGTCCATGCCCTTGGTGATTTCTTCCTCGGCCACCTTCTGTTTGTCGATGTCTAGGGTGGTGATTACCTTGAGGCCGCCCTGTTCGACCATTTTTTCACCATACTTCTGGGTCAATAATTCTTTCACGTACATGACAAAGTGTGGCGCCGCGATCGAAGCCTGCTGGGTTCGAAACGTAATAGGGGCATTCTTGGCCTCAGCGGCTTGGTCCTGGGTGATGTAACCCAGCTCGGCCATTTGGTCAAGGATGTACTTTTGTCGGCCTATCAATTCATCAACGTGGCTGCCGTAAGGTGAATAGTAAGTAGGCGATTGCGGCAGGGCGGCCAGGACGGCTGATTCAGCCAGCGTTAGATCTCTGGCGTTTTTCCCGAAATAGGTCTGCGCGGCCGATTCGACGCCATACGCCACTGAGCCGTAAGGTATCTCATTGAAATACATTTTCAATATCTGATCTTTGGAAAACCGTTTTTCAATCTGGTAAGCCAGCACCACCTCTTTGATTTTTCGAGTATAACTTTTTTCCGATGTCAGAATCGCATTTTTAATAAATTGCTGGGTGATGGTCGAGCCGCCCTGCGACTTCTTGCCCGAGAATACGTCTCTGACAACCGACCGAATAATGCCGGTCCAGCTGATCCCGCCGTGCTTGTAAAAGTTTCGGTCCTCGGTGGTGATGGTGGCGTTCTTAAGATTATCCGGTATGTCTTCTAGGTTTATTTGGGTTCTTTTTTCATCGCCATGTATTTCGTATAGCACGGTCTGGCCGGTGCGATCGTAGATGCGTGTGCTTTGGGCGAGGTTGCGGGTCAGCAACTTGTCCGGATTGGGTAGATCGCGGCTGTACCACGCAAAGGCACCGACCGCCCCGATTAATCCGATGCCAATTAGTATTACGGCTACGACCAATAACCGCCGCAGCCAGCGTCGGCGGGTGGATTTGGGTTTGGGCGTACTCGATTCCGAAGCCGGACGTTCGGCCGGGCTGGAATGGTGGCGCCAGGACATGGCGTAGCGATGGCTAAGCTGGGGAATGGGCATGTTCGATTAGGGCGGAAAAGTTAAACAGAAAACTCACCGGCTACTTTGTCATTATACCAAATGTCGATTATAATGAAAATATGACGAAACCCAAAGACTCAGTAATTAGAGACCTGCTAAGCCGGGGCGTGGAGAACGTGATCGACGCCACCAGCCTGCGTTACAAACTCCAGTCCGGCCGCCCATTGCGTATTAAGCACGGTGTTGATCCAACCACCAAAGATCTGCACTTGGGTTACGGGGTGGTTTACCAGAAGCTGCGAGCTTTTCAAGAGCTGGGCCACACAGTGATTTTTCTGGTCGGTGATTTTACCGGTCGTTTTGGCGATCCGACCGACAAGGTACAAACCCGGCTATTGCGCGGTCAGGCTGACGTCGAAGTGGCGGCCCAGAGCTACATCAAGCAGATCGGGCGGGTGCTGGATATGTCGAAGACGGAAATCCGCCGCAACTCAGAATGGTATGACAAGATGTCGGCCGAAGAACTATTAAGACTGCAGTCAAAGTTCACCGTCGCTCGATTACTGGAGCGGGATATGTTTCAGCGCCGGATTAAAGAAAATAAGGAAATTGGCTATCACGAACCGGTCTACCCGATTTTGCAGGCCTATGATTCGGTTATGCTCCAATCTGACGTCACGGTAATCGGCACCGACCAGACTTTTAACGAATTACAGGCGCGAACGTTACAGCGGGATGCCGGCCAGGAACCCCAGGATATTATCGCCATGAAGCTGTTGGTCGGTACCGACGGGCATCGGAAAATGAGTCAGAGTTTGGGAAATTATATCGGATTAACCGAGGCGCCGGCCGAAATGTACGGCAAGGTGATGTCGATACCGGACGAGATTATCCCGCACTATTTTGAATTGGCCACCCGGATGCCATTGTCAAAAATTGAACTGATAAAAAAACAGCTCAAGGCCGGTGTCAACCCGCGCGACCTCAAAGCCAAGCTGGCGTCTGAAATTGTGGCGCTATACTATGACGCCAAAGCGGCCAAAGAAGCCGCGCTTGAATTTGACCACGTGTTCAAAGATCGACAAGCACCAACCGAAGTGCCGGCCATTACTGTGAAAGTTAAGAAGATATCCCTACCCGATTTGCTCGTCCAAGCCAAGACGGCCGCCAGCAAAGGCGAAGCGCGGCGCCTGCTGAAACAGCGCGGCGTGAAAGCTGATGGTGTAGTATTAACCGATTGGAAAAACCCCTGGCCGGTGAAGACGGGCACGGTGTTCCAGGTCGGCAAGCGGCGGTTTTTCAAGATTGGGTAGAGTAATAAGATAAACGTAGGCGAGGATGATCATCCTCGCCTACGTTGTATAATGTGGGTGTAATTATTTTCGTCGTTTCCTCGGCAATGCCCGATAGAACTTGGCCGCTTCTTCGGGTGGGACAGTGTTGACGATCAGGCGTGAGCCAAGTTCCAGGCCGGCCCAGGTATCTCGGCGCGGACAAACCCGCAGATAGAGGTGTTCGTATTTGTAATGTACCACTTGGTGCAGGTAAAAGTTGTAGGGAATATTGATGTCGTTCAGCCGTCCGAGGATTCGTTTGAGAGTATGCGCCATTGAGTGCAGTTCGGGCTTGGTTAGGCTGGTGATATTATCGACATGTCGGCGCGGGAAAACCCACGCTTCGTAATTATAACTAGAGGCGTAGGGTGTAAAAGCAGCTGTTAATGTGTCGCTGCTAATCCAGCGCGGACCTTTCATCTCCGATTTGATCAGATTGCAATAATAACAAACGCCGCGCCGGATTTCGTATTCCTCGGCTCGTTTGAGCTTGCCTAGGACGTGGGGCGGCAGAAACTCGGTGGCAAAAATCTGGGAATGAGCATGATCAATCGAGGCGCCGGCTTTACCGCCATTGTTTTTGAATACCAGGATATAGTTTATCCGCTTGTCTTTTTCCAGGACACGAACACGCTGGGCGAAGACGCCCAGGATGCCGGTGATGCGATCCACATCCAATTCGGCTAACTCGACGTCATGTTCCGGAGTCTCAATCACGACTTCCTGGCGGCCGTACACGGCCGGGTTATCAGTCGACACAATCGGGTACTTGTTGGGCAGCACCTTTATTTGCCAAGGTTTACGGCCAACCGTGACCAGTGCCTTTTGAGCGTCAATAGCCTCGGGACAGAAGGGGCAGTCTTTTTTATGAACTACGTGCGGAACGGCCGGATTGAAATTGTGCGGACGCTTGGAACGGCCCGGCGCGATAATGACCGTCTGATTATGAATGTAATTTACTCTTATTTCTGATTTTTGTTCTTTGAGCATGCTGTTACTGTACTAGTTTTCGATAGAGCTGTAAATATTCTTCCGCCGCCTTATGCCACGAGGAGTCGAAGCGCATGGCCATAATTTGCAAGTGCCGCCAGGCTGCCGGATCGTGGTGGTATAAGGTAATAGCCCGACTCACGGCAACTTCTAACGCCGCTGGCGTGTACTCGGCAAAGACGTACCCGTTGCCAGCTGATTTTGATTCCTGGCGATCGGTAACGGTGTCTTTCAGGCCGCCGGTAGCCCGGACAATTGGTATGGTACCGTAGCGCATAGCGATCAGCTGGCCTAAACCGCAGGGCTCAAACCGGGACGGCATTAAAAAGAAATCGCTGCTGGCGTAGATTTCCTGAGCCAGCTTAGCGTTGAAACCGATCGTGACCGAAGCAGACTGGGGGAAGTTTTTAGCCAGTTCGCGCAACATGGTTTCGTATTTTTCCCCGCCCTGTCCCAACGCGACAAATTGAGCGCCGGCAGCCAGGTGTTTGGGCAACACCTCTGCGATCAATTCAATGCCTTTTTGGTCGGTCAGTCTGGTAACCAAACCGAACAAAGGCGCCGTAGGATTAATCGCCAAGCCGCAGGACTTTTGCAGCGCTTGTTTGTTGACTGCCTTATCGTCCAGCGATTCGACCGTAAAGTTTTTTACAATCTCCGGATCAGTGGCCGAATTGAATCTTATTTGGTCAACGCCGTTGACGATGCCGGACAGTTCGTGGCGGCGCTTACGTAAATCGTCTTCCAGCCCGCAGCCGTATTCCGGGGTTAATATTTCTTTGGCGTAGGTGCGGCTGACCGTATTGATCAGTTGGCCGTTGATAATGCCTTGTTGCATGATGTTGACTTTGTCCGGTCTAACTTTGAATGTGGGCAGCTGATCTTCAGTAAGGCCTAACCAATTCAGTACTTCGCTCTTGATCCAGACGCCCTGATTGGCAATATTGTGGATGGTATATAGCGAAGGTGTGGTTGAGTCCGGGTTATCAATCGACATAAACGAGGGCAACATGGCGGTTTGCCAGTCCTGACAATGAATCACGTCGGGCTGCCAATTCAGCGCTTTGAATACCCGCGGAACCGAACGAACAAAGAACAGGAAGCGCTGAAACTCAACAAAACGGCTGGCAAAAGCCGAACGTTCAAAATATATATCCCCATGGCTGAGATACGCCCCATTTTCAATTAGGTATATCGGCACGTCAGTTCCGGGTATGGGCATCTCGTATACCGATACGGCCTCATCCGATTCACCTAGCGGTACGGTTATTTTTTGGGCGATTAATTTGACAGGATATTTGGCGCGATCGATGGTTTGATAGAAGGGAAGAATAACACGAATATCAACACCTAATTCTTTTAATGCCGGCGGCAATGCTCCGGTCACGTCGGCCAAACCACCGACCTTGGCGATCGGGGTGAGTTCTGAGGCGACGAAGGCAACCGAGATAGATTTAGTCATGAAATCTATTTAACAAGTTTATTAAATTGGCCGTCCAACACCAAGCTTATCGCCCGGCGATAAAACGCAATGGCCTGACGTTTGACCCGGCGCTCAGCCGGGATAGTGGTCCGGTTGAAATAATCCAAATTGTGAATACACTGCAGGACGATCTCAACTTTGAAGAGCTCTTCGAATTGCTTGGGATAGGGTGTGGCCTTGAGAAACGCCCTCCATAAAGCTTTTTGCCACTTCGGGTGCATAAAAGCCCGGTGCCAAATAACCGATACATCATGCGCCGGCGTGCCGCAATCGACATTCTCCCAATCGATCATATAGAAGTCGCTCGAGCCACGTCGAAAGAAATGACTGGCGTAGGGTTCGTAATGCGTGATTACGGTTTGGTTATTGTCGAATACCTTATGATAGGATTTGAGAAAATTTATCACGCGTTCGGCGGCGTCAGCGGTTCCAATTAGACCCGGCACCTTCCGCCAGCCGATTAACTCCAGGTTGGTCTTGAGAGTGTGTTTGGCGTAAAGCGGACGCAGTTTTGGCGGCAGACGGCGCGATAACTGCTGCAATCCTCCAAAGAACTTGACGATCCAAGCGATCGAATGGGGCGCGAAGAACTCCGGTTTGAAAATGAAGTTGCTGTGTTGGATGTTTTGGGTTTGTCCATCCAAAAATTCGCGGATGTACCAAGTGCGCCCGGTTGATTGGGAAAACAGCACGCCGGGTGTTGATTCGGCGAAAAACCTATCTTGCATGGAATGGAAATAATTTAGTGTGATAATCTCGCGCCGCAAGCCGGCATTGGTGCGCGGGTCGACCCGATCGGTGAACAGGCAGATCTTGAATACTACCACCCGGCCTTGATATCGACAGCGGGCGACATAAAAACGCGGGCCATTGCGCTCGACGCTGGCAACTTCCAATTTATAACGTTTGATGACGCGACGGATTTCCACACGGGCGGCTAGAATCCGAGCTTTTTTCAGTGCGGTAAACATGAGCAATTAACAAATATCAATTAATAAACGGGAAGCTGAGGGCGCCAAGAAACGGACTTTGGGTGGCGCAACCCCTTAATAAGTAACTGTATTATAACGTAAAATATGGTTTTTGTGAATGTGCCACTTGATATATTAGACAACGCAGCTGTTGGAGCGGTAAATGTTGTTTTCGCAAGAAACCCGCTCCCGCCTTCCTCTCACATAAAGTAAGGTTTGGCATGCCCCGTCGTTGAAAAAAGGGTGAAGACATGGGCCGTCTTTGCACAAAAACCCGCGCTGGTTTCATTGCGAAACCGGTTTTTCTTTTGTGAATCAACGTGGGCGAGGATGACCATCCTCGCCCACGGTTATTTGTGTAATGACGTGTGATAGATTAATGCTTCTTCGTCAGAATCGCTTTCTTCTCATTCAACTCGGTGACGCGATCGCGGATCTGGGCGGCACGTTCGTACTCCCGGCTCTTGGCGGCCTGGAGCATTTGCCGAGTCAGGTTGCCGACAATGGTTTCAAATTCTTTCAAAGGGATGTAGGGCATCTCGGCCGTGATGCGCTGGGTGACGTCTTCGTCGGCCTGTTTGGCCAGATTCTCCACCATGCCAGTGCGCTGCCATTCAAACGCGGTGAATACAATCGTTTGATAGAGCGATTCGGCTTTGGCGTAAGTAGATTTGGATAATCCGGGGACAAGTTTGATGGTGTCGCGCAATTCTTTGGCGCCCGCCTCCATCATTTCAATGCTCCACCAGGGTGAGGCCGACGCCCACCAGTACTGGTCGCTGTGCAGCGAGCGATCGAGGGCGGTGCGGGCTTTAGCATAAGCCTTTGACGCCGGTTTTAGGTTGTTAACCGATTTGATGGCCAGATAGGTTAGTTGCCACTGAGCGCGGTGAATCGGATTGCCGGCGTCATCCCAGCGCGAGTAAGGCGTGTTTCGTTCGATATCTTTATGCATTAAGGCCCAGCTGGAAGCGCGCGGCGTTATACTGGCCCTTTTGCTGAATAGTCCGGGCAATTCAGAGAGCTGAACGCTTTGAATCTCGGGCGCTTTATAGAGATCAAATAACAGCTGTTCCAAGCCCGGGCGATGATGACCGAAGGTCTCACCATCCATGGCAGTCACCATGTAATTTTTGGTTTTCAGGCGCGGTCCCAGCAAGTCAACCAGCATCCGCCCGGAAAAAACACTGATACCGACTTGAGCGGACAAGATCCGGAAGCTGATATCCCGTTCGCGGAAAAAGAAGAAAAGATCAGGGTCGCCCTTGAGACTATATATTGTATCGCGATTGATATCTTTATGATTTGGGTGCGCCAGCTCATCGACAATCATCCATCGGTAACCAAGTTTTTTTGCCACCCGAGTTAGCTTGGACGCATAACCCATTTCGGTAGGAAAAAGCCCCACCGGGTTATACGATTTTCCAAAATATTTCCGGTTGGTCAGATGATTGAGCTTGATCTGCCGAATTATTTCACTCTCGGGCAGTAGCGGCAGAAAGGCGTGATACTTGGCGGTATCGGTAAACTCAATTTGCCCCCTTTCGGATAGCTTGCGCAAGCCCAACACTACGTCGAAACAGCCGTCCCGCTTTAATAACTCAACCAGCACGGCGTTGATGTTCAAGGTCAGTTTGGCCTTAGGATTTTTTAATAATCCAGCCACGATTTTACGGTAGCTTTCATTGGCGATTTTTTTCACCCAAAAAGGCTTTTGGGTGGGCGGTTGATAGATGTGAAGAAAATTGGCCCAATACATAGTTTAAGTCACCTTTTGTCCGCCGAAGTATCGCGCGTACGGCTCGACGGCGAGATAGTTTTGGTGGCGCTCGCGGGCAATCCCGGATCGCTGCCAATCACGGACAATATTAATAATGTGTATAGTTAAGCGTTGAACTTCAAGGTACTGCGCGCGCGTCAGGTGTCCCGATTGAGCAAGTCTTGAAGCAAGATTGGCCGAGGTACGAGCGGCGCGAATAACTATATGCGTATCCCACCAGGGGGACGCTGATGCCCACCAGTACTGATCTGAGGCTAACACTTCGTCCAGGCGCTGTCGATGGGCATTCGTCAACCGGGGTGAGTTACCAGCCTTCAGCAGCAACTTAGTAATCCGCCACTGGTTTAGCTGGATTGGGTTGGATGGATCCCGCCACAAGAAGTAGGGTTGATGGTCGCGCAGTTCTGATTCTCGGGCTGCCCAGTTGGACGGCCGGAGACTAATCGCATTTTGGACTGGTTTATTTTTCAGCCAATCGCTGATCGCCATTGTCTCGACTCTCGAATCGCTGACCAGCTGATGCCAAGTTTTGAGCAAAGTGGGATTGTGATGTCCCAGATTTTCGCCATCGCAGGCGGTGGTCAATACCCGGCGGGTACGGGGGTCATCATCACGCCGTTGCCAGAAGGCGCGCGCGTCTTTAAGCTCGGTCATGAAGAACAGGTCGCTCAACCAGCGATTACGGAATATGGCCGTTAACTTTGAGCCAGCAATTCGATAGGGGCGCGCGGGATCAACTCGTCCAATTGGACCGGCCGTAATCTCGTCGAGTATTGTCCAGGTATATCCCAGACGCGCGACCAGCCGAGCAACCGATTGGCTATAGGCCATTTCTGGAAAATAGAATCCGCGCGGTTGATACAAATCGCCGAATACTTTTTGATTGGCGACCGTATTTAATTTTATTTGGCGTCTGGCTTCGGTGATTGGAATCAGGGGCAGGATCGGGTGGTATATGGCCGAGCCGGTCAGTTCGATTTGGCCGCGCCGTAGCAAGAGGCGTACGTTTGAAATGATTTCGCGTTCACCTAAGCGATCCAATTGCTCCGTCAACGCACCCGACAGGTTTAGTGTCAAACGAATGGCGGGATGAGATTTCAAATAGCGGAAAAAAGGCCGGTAAGACTGGTGGGCGACCAATCGAACAACCACTGGGCGCCACCGGGGCGGCTGATATAGATGAAAGAAGTTTAGCCAGCGTAGTTTGGGCATTATTTACTTTCCCGGGAATGCCGCCAGGCCAGCTTATATAGTTCGACGTATTTCTGGGCGGGGATTTCCCACGAATAACTTTGTTGCATTCCGGCCACCACCAATTTTTGCCAGGCGTCGTGATATTTGAAACTCTCAGTGGCACGGGTGATCGCTACCAGCAGGTCGCGTGAATCGTAGCGATGAAACACGAAACCATTGCCCTGCTGGGTGCGCGGATCATAATCAAACACCGTATCGGCCAATCCGCCGACCGAGCGGACAATTGGCACCGAGCCATAGCGCAAACTGATCAATTGCGTTAAACCGCAGGGCTCAAATCTTGACGGCATCAAAAACATATCTGAACCGGCATAAATCTGACTGGCTTTGGTGGTATCAAACTGCAAATGAACTGCAACCTTTTTTGGATATTCTTTGGCTATCTTGCGCCAAAAGCTTTCGTACTTCTTGGCGCCGTCTCCCACCAGAACAATCTGTAAGTTTTGGCGCAGCAGCGGTTCGATGATGTCCATGATCAGGTCAAAGCCTTTCTGCTCGGTCACGCGACCCACGCTGCCAATCATCGGCACTTCCAAAGTTTCCGGTAAGCCCATGAGTTTCTGTAGAAATAACTTATTCTTGCCCTTTCGGCTCAGATTATTAAAGTCGTAGTTGCGGTGCAATCCAGGATCGGTAGCAGGATTGAAATCAAAATAATCAATCCCGTTAACAATTCCGAATACCCGATCCTTGCGGCCTTCGAGTATTTTGTGTAAATCCTGGCCGAATTCCTTAGTTAGGATTTCCTGAGCGTATTTTTCCGATACGGTGTTAATTATATCGGCATACATAATTCCTCGTTTGGCGAAATTGATATTCTCCAGCGCCTCCTTGTCGGAAAACTTTGGCAGTCGTGAATGGCCAAAATCTTTTTTATCTGGCGGCACGTCCCACCAATTTTTACCCATCTGGAAAGTGAGATTGTGGATAGTGTATAGGCTGGCAATGTCGTGATAAAATTCGTTATCAGCGAAGCGCTTTTTTAAAAAGTACGGAATCAACCCAGTATGCCACTCGTGACAGTGGACAATATCGGGTTTGAATTGGATGATGGTTAAAAGCTTGAGGGCGGCCAGGCTGAAAAACAAAAACCGTTTGTTGTCGTACTTTGAGCCGTATATTTCTTTCCGGCTGCCAAAGTAGTGATAATGATCAACGAAATATATCGGCAGGCCGGGCATTAGTTCGCCCACCCAAAAATTCACTTTTCGGACAGTGGCGTCGTCAACCTGGATCGACACATCTTCGGCGATTTTTTTCAGGTGGTATTTTTCAATATCTACTGTGCCATAGAGTGGCATAATAGCAATCACGTCGTGCCCCAGTCGTTTCAACGCCTTAGGCAGGGAACGGGTCACGTCGGCCTGGCCGCCGACTTTGGCAAATGGGGCGACTTCCGCCGAAATGGAGGCAATTTTTAATTGTTTTGGTGTCGAGGCCATATGAGATCGATGTAATGTGAGATGATTATTTAGAATTTTTGATTTGTGGTCGCATTGATCCGAGGGCGGCACAGTAGGCACACGCTAAGCCGTCGGCGGCGTCATCTGGTTTGGGTGCGCGATTGAGTCGGAATATCAGCCGCAGCGCTTTTTGTACTTGCGGTTTAGAAGCCTGGCCATAACCGGTTAGAATTGATTTGATTTGAAGCGGAGTCAGTTCGGTGGTGGGCAGCTTGGCTTCGGCCAAGGTAAGGGTGATAACGCCGATGGCCTGACCAACACCGAAAGCGGTCGTAACATTCTTGAAAAAATACAATCGTTCGATGCCTACTTGGTCGGGACGGAATTTCTTGATTAGTTGCCGCAGTTCTTGTCGGATGGTAATCAGTCTTTGGGGAAAAGTTTCTCGGGTAGTCGTGGTGATAACACCGGCGGCATGAAACTGGATCGTATTGCCAGTTTTCTTGACCACGCCGTAGCCTAAGCGTGCAAAACCTGGGTCAAGTCCTAGAATAATCATACGTTGGCGTTGGTATAGATTGCGTCGATGTCCGATAAATCGTCGAGCTCACCCATCAAACTGAGCAGTTTGGCTTGGTCGGCTTCTGACAAAACCACTGGGGTAGTGGGGATGGGCCGAATTTCGGCTGTGCTAAGCTTGATACCACTCGAGGTAATGGCGTCGCGTACGGTTGTGAAGTTGTGATGATTTACAAATGCCTCAAATCCCAAATCGGTGGGTTCAATATCATCGGTTCCGGCTTCGATTAAAGCCAACTCAATGTCTTCGGGGCTGCGACCGATGTTTTCACTGCCCAGTATTTCAAAATATCCGCGTGTTTCAAACTGCCAGCGCACCGTATTGGGCGTACCCAGGCGGCCGCCGTGTTTGGCTAGAGTGGACCTGATTTCACTGGCGGCGCGGTTTTTATTGTCAGTCAGCGCTTCGATAATCAACGTACTACCAGCTGGGCCAAAACCCTCGTAGGTCACCGATTCAATCATAGCGCCGCCTAACTCGCCGGCGCCGCGCTTGATTGCCCGCTCGACGTTATCATTGGGCATGTTGGCTTCGCGCGCCTTATCAATGGCCAGACGCAAACGCACATTCATATCCGGATTTTTACCGCCCTCTCTGACTGCGACTACAATGGCGTTACTTAATTTTGTGAAAACGCCACTCCGTTTTTGATCAGCAGCGCCTTTCTGTCTTTTAATCTGTGACCACTTGGAGTGACCGGACATAGTGCGTGTTGAGATGTAGTGACAGCATTAATTAGCAGTGGAATTATAACAGAAATATTTATCACGGTCAATTTGCCAAACGCGCAAATAGTCGCTATTATTTAAGGATGAAACACATACTCAATTCAACAACAGCCATGCGTCAACTAGATCGTGATCGCATGATTGACTCAATCGTTCAGTTTGATCAACAGTGCCGTCAAGCATGGCAGGAAGTAAAAAAAATAGCCTGGCCGATTGCGCTAACCAACTGTGATAACATTGTGTTGAATGGCATGGGCGGGTCGGGTTTAGCGGCACACGTTATTCAATCGCTTTTTCGCGATCAGCTTAGCGTACCATTTGATGTCGTGCATGGATACGAGCTTCCCAAAACGGTAAACGCCAGGACGCTTTATATTGTCGTCAGTTATTCCGGCAATACCGAAGAGCCGCTGGCCACTATTCCTTTGGCACAAAAGAAAAAGGCACGCGTGCTGGTCATCGCATCTGGCGGTAAACTGGCCGCGACAGCCCGACGGCAAAAAATTCCAGCCTATATATTTTCAGAAAGATACAATCCTTGCGGTCAGCCGAGAATGGGTTTGGGCTATAACCTCACGGCGTTACTGGCCATCTTAGGCCGATTGGGATATATTCATGTCTCCGATCGAGAATTTGATCAATCATTGCGTACGCTGGAACGACTCAATCGCCAATTTGGCATAGACCAGCCGGTCGCCAGCAACTCAGCAAAAAAGGCGGCCCAGGAATTATCCGGTCGGATACCGATCATAGTCGGATCCGAGTTTCTTGAGGGCAATGCGCATATTATGTCCAATCAAATCAACGAAAACGGCAAGAACTTTGCCACTTATTTTGTCATTCCAGAATTGAATCACCATTTGCTGGAGGGCTTGGAAAATCCAACTAGCCGGGTTAAGGGTCTGCGCTTCTTTTTTCTCGAATCCCGTCTGTACGATGAACGCAACCGCCGCCGCATCGCGATAACGAAAAAGATCATAAAACGCCTGGGCGGATACGTGTCTTCATACCGGCTGACCGGCCCCAGCCGTTTATCTCAAGTCCTGGAATCAGTTCGGTACGGTTCATACACGAGCTACTATTTGGCCATATTGAACGGACTGAACCCATCGCCGATACCTTGGGTGGATTACTTTAAGAAACGTTTGGCTAAGCCGTAATCAGCCATGATGATTCCGTTGATTCGCAAACCTGCCACCACCAGGCGCCTGCTACTGATCGGATACGCTGCGTTAATCTTGCTATTCTGGGTGATGAGTTATCGCAGCCTGAGGTTCGATTTAATTTTTCTGATACTACTTGGCGCAGCGGCGATGATGCAGCGCGGCCGGTCATTCATAAAAGATTGGTTGCCGATTTTAATGATTCTGTTGGCGTATGAGGCTACGCGTGGCATGGTGGACGATTTGGGGTGGAGGGTACACATTACTGACCTGATCAACACAGAGCGATGGTTGTTCGGCACGATACCAACCGTTGATTTGCAGAGACTGTGGTACACGGCTGGCATTTATCATTGGTACGATTATGTTTTTGCCCTATTCTACGGATCATTTTATTTTATCCCGTTCGTCGCCGGATTTATACTATGGATAAAACAACGCAGCCACTTTCGTTTCTTTGCCAACGGGTTAGCTTTATTAACATTAGCCGGATTTGTAACCTATGCGCTATTTCCAGCTATGCCTCCCTGGATGGCCAGCGAACAGGGATATATCAGCGGGGTAACAAAGATTCTAGTCGGCTTAACTCAGTACGCTTTCAAAGTGCATTTACCGTCGCTGTATATGATGATTGGGGCTAACCAGGTAGCCGCCATGCCTTCGCTGCATTCCGCCTGGCCGTGGTACACGTTTCTTTGTCTGACGTATTTCTATCGCTGGAAAGCAGTCTGGTTTATCGTGGTGCCGACAACAATCTGGTTGGGCGTGGTATACTTAGGCGAGCATTATATTATCGATGTTATTGCCGGCGTAGTCTACGCCACGATCGCCTTTCTCATCGTTTATGCCCTCAGGAAACATATTCTTGATACCACGCCACCGAAAAATTATGATACGCCCGCCATCTCATCGTAGCCTTGTTTTTGTCGCCGCCGGCCTGGTTTGCTTCGGCTTCTTTTTTTTGATGCAGTATAATCCAACCTTCGCCGACCCGGATTCTTTTTATCACACCAAAATGGCTTTGCTGATGAAAGATCGGGGTATCATATATAACTTTCCGTGGCTGGGCAATTATACAATTTTAGGGCATGCCTATACGGATCAGCACTTGCTTTACCACGCATTCTTGATACCGTTCGTGGCCTGGCTGCATCCGGTGGTGGGGGTAAAATTAGCCACCGCCATATTAGCCACCGCCGCTATCATGACATTTGTTTGGGTGCTCCAGCGCTGGCGAGCCCGATTTGCCTACGTATTCGGTTTTCTGCTGATGATTATACCGCCATTGATCTTTCGACTCGATTTACCCAAGGCACCGGCCGTATCGATAATATTTTTATTGCTCGGCACCTATTTAGTAGTGGCCGATCGATGGCGTGCCATGTTCGTGTTGGCCTGGCTGTACGTCTGGGCTTATGGCGGCTTCTCGCTGGTAGCCGTGATTAGCGGGCTCTATGTGGCGGTGAACGTCGTTGGTGCATTAATTACCTGGCTGAAATATCGGGTGCGTCACCGGCGGGGATGGTGGCCGGCTATTTGGCGTCAAAAAAGCTGGCTAGTCTTCTTCAGCGCGCTAGCCGGGATTGGAGCCGGATTGGTAACCAGCCCGTATTTCCCAAAAAACCTGGAGTTCTATCGTTATCAATTGTTTGAGATTGGCGTAAAAAACTACCACCAATTGATAGGGGTTGGCGGAGAATGGTATCCATACGAGATCTGGGATCTGCTTTCGGCAACCGTTTTTGCCATCATTCCGGCGGTGCTGGCTCTGGCCGTATTTGTGATCAATCGGAAGGAGCGCCAGCGGCGCCATATACTGCTTCTGCTGTTGATGTTGTTCTTTTTGGCGCTAACGTTGAAATCGCGCCGGTACGTGGAGTATTTTGTGCCGTTCACAATGCTCTTTGCCGCGACGGTGCTGGGACAATGGCTGCAGCGCGTTCAATGGCGCCGATACTGGCACTCTTTTACCCGGTTATATTTTCGCAAACAGATTCTGGTTACGCTGGTATCAATTTACTTTTTAGTCACTGTGCCAACAATTATTATCCAGGGCGTCTTGAATGAACGCACCCAGCTAGCCGAAGGCACGTCCTACACCCAGTTCGCTGCCGCGGGCGCTTGGCTAGCCCAGCATTCCAATCAGGGCGATATTGTGCTCCACAGCGACTGGGACGAATTTCCAGCACTATTCTATCACGATGATGTAAATAATTATATCAATGGACTGGATTCTACGTTTATGTATCTATATGACAAGGATCTGCATAAAAAATGGGTCGACATTACAATGGGCAACCAGATTCCGGGCTTGCGTAGCGTGGTAATGAATGAATTCAAGGCACGCTACGTTTTTGCCACGCTGGATCACACCGCCATGCGCCGGAACATGGAGTCAGTCGGCTTTCCGCTGGTGTATGAAGATTCCGAGGCGGCCGTCTATGAGGTGAAATAATCTATGATGACATAAAAACAACCCCCCGAAGAGGGCTGTTTTTATATTGACTCGAGTCGATACTAGTTGGTAGCGGCCGTGTTGACGCCTTGGCCAATGAAGTACACGATCGCAGCGGCCAACAGAATGATAATCAAACCGATAATCGCGGCTGAAATAATCTGCTTGGCTTTGCTGATCCGCTCTTCGTTACCAGCGGCTGTTAACCACATGAAACCACCGTAGATTATCATGATTACCGCGATCAAACCGAGGAAAGTCAACGCCCAGCCGATAATGCTGGTGATGCTGGACTTCAGATCCTTGGTCGGAAGAGTGGTGCCGTTAACGTCGTTGGTATTGAAAGTTACCGCCAGCGCGTTGGACGGGGCGAAAACGAGAAACAGCAGGGCGAGAAGACCGATTGAAGTAAATGCCTTTGTAAGCTTTTGCATTGTTTCACCCCCTTTCGTAAAGGTTTTTATGTTCATCTTGTTACAGACTGAATTCATTATACTCAATTGCGCTCACGTTTGTCAAAGTTGAGCCGGCCTATGTGTTAGTGGCCGTGTTAACACCACCAAGCACAAACTGAACAATCGCGAATGCTAAGATAACTATAATCAAACCAATTATGGCCGCGGTGATGATTCCCTTGGCCTTGCTGATTTGTTCGTCATTGCCAGCCGCCGTCATCCATAAGAATCCGGCATAAACGACCAAGATTACACCAATCACGCCCAAGAAACCCAAAATCCATTTGATAACAGCCAGTACGGTTGGTTTTAGGCCCTTGCTGGGAAGGCCCGCGTCGGTGGCTACGTCGTTGGATAAGCCATAGTCACTGGCGGCGATTTGAACGGGTGACGAGGGGCTCACGCTGGCGGCCTGGGCGGCGTGCGGGGCAATGGTTAGCATGCCAATGCCGGTAAGCGCCACTACGGTCATTGTGCAGCAGAGAAGAATACGACGTAATGAAATCATTGTGATCATTTATTAATGGATTATTTAAATGCGGAAGTGACGAATCTAAGAATCGATAAGCTTAATATGACGATCACCATGCCGATAATCGCATAGATGATTGTATCGCGGGCTTTTTGAAGCCGCTCTGAATTACCAGCTGAATAGATATATTGAAAGCCGCCATAGACTACCATCACCAGCGCAATGATACCCAGCACGCCGACCAAATACTTTATAACCAGGATAATGACATCTTCAATCCTCATGTCGGGGTTGCCGTTACCTAGTGGATTATTGAGAACGCCACTGCCTGTGGCGGGCGTGGCTGCCAAAGTTGGAATGGCAACGGCCAACAGGCAGAGCATTAACAGTAGCGAAAGCAGACGTAGTTTCTTCATGTTAGTAGAGTATTAAAATGCACTAGAATCACAATTGATCGCGCTGAGATGGGTGTGATTGAATTCATCGGCCAAATATGAACGGAAATTCCAACAGGGTCCGCCGCTGTCCGCCGCGGCCTTGATCGCGTTGAAAAGGTCAGATTCAGTGTAAGGGGCTTTGACATTAAAATCAATTCCCATTGCACCGGTAGTGCCGTTGTGCCCGCCATAGTGGCAGGAATAGGGCATATGAGCGCATTTGGGGGTGCACGGGTTACTTTCATCACCCCGAGTGTAGTTGCATAGCGCGTTGCTCTCCGAATCGTTGCCGACTTCGTAGGTGTAAATCTGACTCATGTCGATCATGTCGTTGTCGACATTAGCCAGGATGCACGTTTTTAACTGGGCTACTTCTGGCGAATCGCCTGCCGGTACTTTGGGATTGCCATATCTCGAATCACTGGCTAAGGTGGCTGGATCGCAATTCCCAGTTCCAAATCCGGTGGGAGGAGTCGACGTGGGGGGATTCATATCGTCCAGCGCTTTGAGCTCGAACCACTTGGCGCCAAACACAGTATTCGAGCCGGTGAATACGTAATAGACGGTGTTCATAATCGCCCAAGCGGCGATGACGATAACGAGCCCGATGACGGCGTTGATCATCTTCGAGCGTCCCGAGGTCACTTTTTCAGAGCTGCCACCCGAGGTGATCCAATCAAACCCACCGGCCACGAAGTACAAGAGCGCCAGCAATCCTACCAGGCTCATGAGCAGCTGGGCGATATTTATAAACATGATAATAAAATCATTGACCGAACAGTCGCCAGTACAGGCGCAGGCGGGCAATATCCGGCCGGTGTTACAGCTGGCCGCTTGTACGGGCAATGCCACGACGCCCAGCCAGAGCAGGGAAATTATACCGGCGATGATAGTTCTGCGTCGGCTGATCATTTCTTTAGGTTCTCGTTTTGATTGATAGTCTTTTCCGCGGCGCTGACGGCCTGCTCGGCCGTGGCCCGATTATTCGTGACATCCTCAATCATGTTCTTGAAGACTTCCTCAACCTTGGCGTAGTCGCGGCCGTGATACCATGACGTGCTATCCAGCGCCTGATCGGTAAACACCTTGATGGCCTCGTCTTGTTCGGATTGCAGCAGGATTACTTCGCGCAGCGCCGATGGCCGCATCACCTGGTTCAGATAACCAACTACCTGTTCTTTCTTGGTCGCATAGGTAATGAAGTCCCAGGCCCAATCGCTGTTATCAGATTTGGTATAGACAGATTCTACCCAGTAGTTGGCAAAATTAACGCTCTGATCCAGACTAACCTGTGGCAGCGGTGCGATATCAAAATCGAGGGTCGGCGCCGCGGTTTTAATTAAGGGCGCCTGGTAGGAATAACCGATGAAGTAGGCCAATTGACCCTGGATAAACGCCTCATAGGCGTCTGGCAGATCGGTATTCCACGAATAAGCCTGCTTGGCCGGATTGGCAAAATCAGTAAAAAACTGCAAAGCGTGCGGTCCGGGTTTAAAATTACTTTCCGTGTCAGTCTTGGCAGACGCGGCAAAGTTAGCCTGAAAGGTGGCGCTTTTATCGCCCTGGTTCATGGTGGCTCCATCCTGCATCATCAGCGTGGACAGTATGTCGACATAACGCGGTACATTGTCGGCCGCTCCCAGCGCAATCGCCGACTGAACAAGCTCGCCCGAGGAACTCTCTTTGACCAGCTTGGGAACCTGGTTAAGTAATTCGCGCCAGGTGGCCGGAGGCAAGGGAATCCCAGCCTTGTTAAGAATACCCCGATTGTAATATAACGCTAAGCTGTCGATCGCCAGCGGCAACCCATAGACGCGTTCTTTGGCGTCGGCATCGTTGAATACCACGTCTTCATAGACGGTCGGCACAAACTTAGACTTAATATCGTTGATGGAATATGTCTTAGTCTTTTCGTTGACGTATGACGTTTCTTCTTTGACGCCCAGCACCTTCTTGGTGACGCGTCGAGGAATGGTTAACGATTCGGGCAGCGGTTTCATGAAATCTCTGAATTCGCCCACCTGGTAGTTTGGTATTGAGAAGATGTCTGGACCCTCACCGCGCGACCAGGCGGATAGCAGTTCATCCCGGAATTCTTCAAAACGCAGCTTCTTGTACTCAATGGTCACATTGGGATGGGTGGCTTGGTAGCCGCTGATTATCTGGCTGAAAGTATCTTCTTCATCAAAAACCCGCCAGATCTTCAGAGTGATCGGTTTGGCGGTAACGGGCGGCTTGGAAGTACAGCTTGCTCCGGTTAGAACAACCGCCAGCAAGAGTAGTGATATGATGGAAAACCGAACGCGCAAAGATTTGAACAACTGTATAATCATACGATAGTTCTTAAATATTTCCTCAGTGCTGGCCCCAGGTTGGGGTGCCGTAAGCCATCGTAGATATTAGCCTGTAGCCAACCCAGTTTTGAACCCAGGTCGTAGACCTTGCCCGAAAATTCGCAGGCGAATACGGAACGCTTCTTGTTGAGTACTGAAACGGCATCAGGCAACCAAATTTCGCCTCCTTTGCCGCGCCGAGTTCGCCGTAAAACCGGGAAGATGTCGGATGTCAGTACGTAACCCTTGAGTGAGGCCAGGTTTGACGGTGCTTTGTCGAGCGATGGCTTCTCAATGATGCCCAGCACCTCGTGGACATTACCCTTGATGTGCTTGTTTTTGATAATGCCGTATTTTGTAATATCCTGGCGCGGTACGGCCAAGACGCCCATGACCGGTGATTGGTATTCTTGGTATACTTCCACCATCTGAGCGATGCAATTTTTCTTGGAAATTATGTAATCATCGGGCCAAAGTACCACAAAAGGTTCATTACCGATGACATTCTCGGCGCACAAAACAGCATGGCCGTTACCTAGAGCCTGTTTTTGCCGAATATACACAAAATTTGCCAGCTCGGAGACTTCAATAATCTCGGCTAGCTCCTTGGACTTTTTGGCTTGGCGGAGGCGAAGCTCTAGGTCAGTGTTGCGATCAAAGTGGTCTTCGATTGCCCGCTTGCTTTGTCCGGTGATTAGAATGATGTCGGTGATGCCAGCCTTGACCGCTTCTTCGACGGAAATCTGCACGGCTGGTTTATCTATGACCGGCAACATTTCTTTCGGCTGTGCCTTTGTCGCCGGTAAAAAACGCGTGCCATACCCAGCCACGGGAATAATGGCTTTGGTAACTTTGGCAAAAGTGTGGTTTGTTTTCATATGTTTGTGCATAAACCATACCACAAAAGACACGAAAAGTAAACCAACAAACGTTCATAGTACAACAAAAAGCGAGGACCAGAGTCCCCGCATTTTGTGTTACGTAGGATTTGGGTCTATTTTATACCGCAGCCGAGGTTAATCGTTCGCCGGCTGTTACCCAATTGATGGCTTTGAAGAAGGCGGTGATATAGTCGGCTCGCTTGATGCCGTAGTCCAGCATGAAAGCGTGCTCAAATACGTCCAGAATCAGAATCGGAACACAACCGGCCAGGTGGTTGGCGTTATGCTCGTTGATCCAGACGTTTATCAGGCGGTCATTGGCTTGGTCGTAGTACAGGACCGCCCAGCCGATGCCGCGCAAGGCCGCGATACCTTTGAATTCTTTGGTCCAATTCTCAAAGGATCCGAAGCTCTGGTTGATCATCTGGGCTAGGGTTGATTCGCCGGACAATTGTGTGGGTGATTTGGTGAGATTGCCAAAATACAATTCATGCAAGCGCATGCCATTCCACTCCCAACCCAGTCGACGGCTGATCTCGGCAAATTCTGGCGTGACAACTTTATCGGCTTTGACCAGTTCGCTGGTCAGGTCGATCAGTTTGTTGGTGTTGGTGACATAACCCTGGTACAGAGTGAAATGATTGCGCAGCATGTCGTCACTGAAGCCGCCCAGGCCGATTAAGTGATCAAATGATTTAGGTTCGTAAGTCATATGTGAGTGATTAGTTAAATCTTGCCAACTAAGTCCATGCCGGGTCGGAGAGTTTTGGCGCCCGGCCGCCACTTGGCCGGACAAACTTCGCCGCCGTGTTCACGCACGAATTGAGCCGCTTGGACTTTACGGAGCAATTCTTCGCCACTGCGGCCAATGTCGTTGTGATGGACTTCGTACGCTTTGATCAAGCCATCGGGGTCGATCACAAAGCTGGCACGCAACGCCATGCCGGCATCCTCAAGATAACATCCCAACGCTCGAGCTAGTTTGGCAGCTGGGTCAGCCAACATGGGAAAGGTGATTTTCTTGATCGCGGGTGATTGATCGTGCCAGGCTTTGTGGGTGTAGACCGTGTCGCAACTAACGCTCATTACTTCGGCGCCGATCTCCTGAAACATGGGATAAAGTATGGCGGCCTCTTCCAACTCTGTCGGGCAGATGAATGTGAAATCGGCCGGGTAGAATATTAAAGCGAGCCATTTGCCTTTGTAGTCGGCCAAACGGACAAGCTTTTCTTTCTCCTCGTGATAAGCTTTTAATTCGATATCGGGCAATGTCAGCCCAATTAAGGGGGTTGGAAAGTTGTTTGGTGTGGGTTCGTTCATATGGTTAAGACGATTTATTAGTGCTTAATATCAAAATCTACCAATAACTGAAAAGTATATCAACAAAACCGACAACGGTCAATTGAAGAAATGTAAAATTGATAATTCCCACCTACGCGCAGACGCTTCGGTGGGCGGGCAAAATGCAAAATGTAGGAAGATTCTTAGACAGAAGCCGATCAAATCGGGGATTGAAAAACATACTGTTCCTTAGCCCCCATTTTGATATTGACAGAAAGCTGATCATTTGCTAATATGCGGAATCGTGTCACTGGTGCGTCGGCTCTCTTCAATAAAGGAAAGCAGTACGATGCCGAACATGGATCCGATCATGATCGAGGTTTGCCCAAGGAGCTCCGGTGGTTATCATGCCAGCCTCCGGGGTGATCGTAACCGCTGGGGTGGGGGAACCACCATTGAACAAGCGGTAGTCGGGCTGGTGAGCGTTTTCCCGGAAATGGTTGGTACGGCGCCGGGCCAGGTTACTGCCGTCATGGTCGCGAGACGACCCAGGCTAACACTGAGGAACCCGTTCAACGCAATGGGAGAACCGAAACCGGAAAGCATGTTTCTACCCTGCGAACTTCGATAGTACGAGACTGGTTCGGGTGTTTTGTCACGCTGGGAGTATGACCAGCACAGGCACGAAGCCAATGGAGGGCGGTATGTCAGTAAGTCTGGTTCTGAAGTCGTACTGTCCGGGGGAGTGTATTCCCTGCACCTGTAGTCTGATGGCTTGGTTGAGGATTCGGGTCCCGGCGCTTACCGGCGTGCCCGATGTCACTATTGCCTGCCAGAGGCGGTCATCGCCCGACGACGGCATAACAGCCGTATTCACAGGCATGGGCACAGCGAACGATCGGCGTCGTATCGCTGACGAACTGAACAGGGAGCTCACCACCTGTTTTGTTGGGCAGGCAGTGTACATCTGCTTCTGCGAATGAAACAGGCATGTCTACACAGACAAGTTGGCTACGATAGGCTCGCGAGCGGTAACGCCCGGGAGCCCTTTTTTATTCTGTCATTGCGACCCCGCTGTTCGCGAACGGCGGGGTTGGCAATCCCCTTATCCGCTGGTACTAACCGGGTGATTGCTTCGTCGCTCGCTTTGCTCGCTCCTCGCAATGACATGAAGGGAAAAGGGGCTCGCAATGACGAATCATTAAAGTTTATCAACGATACTTATAACCTCGTTGGCTGATTTGACGTTCATTAATTTCACTCGTAATGCTTTCGCCTCGGGCCACCCGGACACGTATGCCTTGTAGTGTTTTTTCATAATGTCAAAATGTTTATTCTCGCCAAACATTTTTTCGAATAGGCGGGTATGCTCCAACAAAGCCTTTAGCTTCTCTTTGGGCGTAATAGATTCCGGTGGCCGCTCGGCATCAAAAAACCACGGATTACCAAACGCTCCCCGTCCCACCATAATCCCATCGGCGCCGGTTTGTTTAGCTAACTCTTGGCCTTGTGCCAGGCTGGCCACGTCGCCGTTGCCAATGATTAAAGTTTTTGATTTAATTGCGTCACGTAATTCGATGGCGCGCTTGATTCGATCCCAATGCGCCGGACCTTTGGACATTTCTTTTCTAGTGCGCGCGTGGATTGTAATCGCGGCCAAATCGACATCGAGTAATACCGGCAGCCATTCATCCAAAATGTCATTCGAATAACCCAGGCGTGTTTTTACCGACACGGGCAGGGTACCGGCGCCGCGAATTGTTTCGGCGATAATACGTTGGGCCAGCTTAGGGTCTTTCATTAGTTTGGCGCCGGCGTTTTGTCTTTCTACGGCGCGATCGGGACAACCCATGTTGATATCGATACCATCGAATTTCCACTCTTGAGCCATTTGGGCGCAGCGATAAAAATTGTCCGGCTTAGAACCAAAAAGCTGCAGCACCAACGGCCGTTCGTTCTCGGTATATTTAAGATCAACCTTCAATCGTTCGAGCCCCTCGGAGCACAACCCATCGCAGGAAATAAACTCGGTGAAAAAAACGTCCGGCGGCCCATACTTCGCGAACATCCGGCGAAAGGCCGAGTCGGTCACATTGGCCATTGGCGCCAGGATGAAGAACGGTTTACGCAGTTTTCTCCAAAAGCCTGATTTCATGTGTTTTTTAACCTATGTTGTTTCATTGGTAAATTGACTCTAACATGATTTTCTGATACAACCAAGGCAGGTTATCATGGGAATCACAAAAGGAGGCCGCGGATGTCAGTTCGACGGTTGTCGCGTTCATTAGAGGAGGGCCACACCTATTCGGGGGCGGCATTTGCCGAGCAACTTGAGGTGTTTATCGACAGACTACAGGATAGCGCTGTATTTCAAAAAGCGGTACTCCGCGAGGCGCATGAGGCGTTGCTTCACGTGCGTGACGCCATTATTGGCCGACCTCCGGTTGATGCGGCCAAAAGCGCAGCCTACTATGCGATGTTTGCCAGGATGTATCGCCGGGTCGTGAGTTCTGGCCATTCGCGAGAGCAGATGAACTACTGGTTCTTACTGGCCGAGGGGTTCGTGGAAAGACTGTCCCGAGCCGCCCGGTACTCATTCTCTGGTTTAGATGTTGAACTACTCGGAAATCTCGCCAAAATGTTCCGGCTCATTGCCGAAGAGGGCGAACACCGAGCATACAGCAGGGGCATGTCTGACGACGATGACGAATAGTTCCCATCTCGTTTCGTTGGACGCTCACCACCACCTTGATCAAGGGGTGGTTTTCTTATAGCCAAGTTGCCCCATCGAAGGCGGGCAAACGTTTGCCCGCCTACGTTTGGTGTGATTATTCAAAGTTAATACCCTTGATAGTATACAGCGGCAATACGGCGCATTTTACCCGCGAGGGTGAAAGATCGACGGCCAGTTTTTTTAGTAATACGGCGGTCTTCATGGCTTGAGCCTGTTTTAAGGTCTTGCCTTTTATCATATTGGAGAGAATTGATGACGCGGCTTGGGAGATGGCACAGCCCGAGCCTTCCCAACGGACATCGGTAATTATATTCTTGGAATTTAATTTTACGTAAAACCTGACTTCATCGCCGCAGGAAACATTTTGCCCGGGAAATATTTTCGTAGGATGAGTCAACTTACCCTTGTTACTGGGCGTAGTGGCGTGACGATAAACTAGCGTGTTGTAAAGGTCGGCCATTGTTTGATGATCTCGGTTAATGCGGACGCCAGCGCGTCAACTTCGATTTTAGAATTATAAACCGACAGACCGATCCGGGCGGTAGCCGGCACGTTTAGTTTTTGATGCAACGGTTGGGCGCAATGATGCCCGGCGCGCACGCAAAAGCCGCGCTCATCCAGCCAGCTGGCCAGGTCGTGGGCATGCAGTCCGGTAATGGTAAATGCAATCACGCCTCCGCGCTCGCTAGGTGATGGTCCGTAGATCTTCAAGCCCGGTATTTGTGAAAGTTTTTTGTAAGCATATGCGGTTAGGTCTTTCTCGTGCCGGATTAACGCCGGCCAGCCGAGTTTCTGAAGATAAGCTACGGCGGCTCCCAGGCCAGCTACCTGAGCCAGGGGCGGCGTACCGGCTTCCAGCAGGCCCGGCATGGGCTTGAAATCACTATGCTGCCAATCAACCCGGCTGATCATATCTCCGCCGGTCTGGTAGGGTTGTAATTCATCCCAGTGCTCGGGTGCGACATAGGCGACGCCGATACCGGTGGGGCCGTACATTTTGTGTCCTGAGAAGACCAAGAAGTCCGGCTTAAGTTTTTTGATATCAATTGGTAAATGGGCGATACTTTGGGCGGCGTCGACGACCACGACCACGCCAATTTTTTGCGCCGCACGAATAATATTTTCAATTGGGTTAATCGTACCAAGTACATTTGATACATGAGTCAACGAAAGCAGTTTTACGCCGGCCAGTGTTTTTGTTAGATTGGTTAAAACCAATTTACCAGCCGCATCGATCGGCCAGTAGCGCAGAATTAGACTTTTTTCCTTGGCTAGTTGTTGCCACGGCACGATATTGGCGTGGTGTTCCATCTCGGTCACTAGAATCACGTCACCGCGCTTGAGATTTGGCCTTGCCCAAGCCTGGGTGATCAGGTTAATTCCTTCGGTGGTGCCTTTTGTGAAAACTATCGATCGTGCATCGGACGCGTTTAGAAATTCGGCTACCTGGCTACGCACGCGCTCATAGGCCACGGTCGCTTCTTCGGCCAGGGCGTAGACGCCCCTGTGAATGTTGGCGTTGGTGGTTTCGTACCAGTTGGTTTCGGCGTCGATAACCGATCGCGGTCTTTGGCTGGTGGCTACGGAATCAAAGTAAATAAACGGCCGGTGGCGCGCCGCCATGGATTTAAATATTGGGAAATCCTGTTTGATGTTTTTTGGTATCATTTAGGTGGCTAGATAACGGTCGAATAATCGTTTAATGTTTTCATTGGGAGCGTGCCGGACAACCTGATGGACAAACGCTTTGATCAGAAGCCGGTCGGCTTGTGGGCTCGACAATCCGCGAGTGGTCAGGTAAAAGCGTTCCAACTCTGATAGGCGTCCGACGGTAGCCCCATGATAGGCTTTTACGTCATGATTGAGGATTTCAAGATTGGGTACGGTTTTGATGCGGCTCTGCTCTGATAATAATAGCGCATTCTGAAATAAAACTGAATTCGTGCCCCGTCCTTTCGGTCCAATTCGCACTTTTCCATCAACTGATGTGTCCGAATGATCACGCCCCAAGCCAGCCCAGTGAATAGCGCCGCGGCCTCGTTGTTTTTGGTGGTCATTAGTCAAACACATTGAAACATTGGCAGTTTGTCGGGCATCAATAATTGTGTTTATCTCACCGGTAGCGTTCCATCCGATATGCCGGATGGTTTGGTTGATCACGTGCCGATGATTTAACCGTCCGTACCAATTTAGCGATGCTCGGCCGTGCGTATCTACCAACGTCAAAGTATTTAAATCAAACGATTGATTGTTTATGCTCTCACCAAAGTAATCAGCTTGAGCTCCTTTTTGACAAAGAATAACCGTGGAGCTTCCGGCCGGTACTTTGCCGGAATATATAAGATGCTCAATAATCGTTAAGTGGGCTCGTGGGCTCGCGATAAAATACAACGTCGGCCAGCTGGCTAATAATTTGTTAGTGAATTCAATGGTTAGCTTAGTGTTGCAGGGTACGATCGTGGCAAAACGGTTAGGCTGGCTTAAACCCGACGTCTTGTCCAAAATAGCGCGCAACGTGGCGGGTAATTTGGCGTATGGTAAAATTGGCGCTTTAAAAGCGCTTTGAATGGCATTGATAGACAGTTTTGTGGGATGGTGAGACTTGGTTAGGGTCATCCGATTGAGTCCTTCATTTCCATGGCGATCAGGCGGTTAAGCTCGATGGCATATTCCAGCGGCAGTTCTTTGGCAAAGACTTCCATGAATCCCACCACCACCATACGCTCGGCCGCGGCGCGGGAAAGGCCGCGCGATTGCAGGTAGTAAAGCTGTTCATCGCTAATTTTTGATACCGACGCTTCGTGTTCAACTATCGTCCGGTCGTTTTCAATATCCATCGTTGGATAGGTGTCCGATCGCGAAAGTTCGTCAACCAGAAGGGCGTCACAGCGCACATTCACCCGGCAGTTGGCGGCCCAGGGTACAACTCTTACCAGCCCGCGGTAAGAAGCGCGGCCGCCGTCCTTGGATATGGATTTGGAAACAATTTTCGATGATGTGTCGGATGCCAGATGCCAGACCTTGGCGCCGGTATCCTGGTGCTGACCCTTACCGGCGAACGCTACCGACAGCACGTCGGCACGGGCACCGCGGCCCTTGAGCAATACGGCCGGATACTTCATGGTCACCTTTGACCCCAGATTACCATCGACCCACTCGACCAGCGCGTTTTCATGTGCTACCGCTCGCTTAGTCACCAGATTATAAACATTCGAGGACCAGTTTTGAATGGTGGTGTAACGGATTTTTGCCCGGGGCAGGGCGATTATTTCCACCACGGCGGCGTGCAAAGAGTCTTTGGAATAGGTCGGGGCGGTACAGCCCTCGATGTAGTGAACCGAGGCATCTTCGTCAACAATAATTAATGTGCGCTCAAACTGGCCCATCGATGGCGCGTTGATGCGGAAATAGGCCTGGAGCGGCAGATCGACTTTCACGCCCTTGGGCACATAGATGAACGACCCGCCCGACCAAACCGCCGTATTGAGCGCGGCAAATTCATTATCGCGGGTGGGAATCACCGAACCAAAATATTTCTGCACCAATTCCGGGTGCTTCAACGGCGCTTCCGACATATCGCAGAAGACTACGCCCAGTTTAGTCCATTGCTCTTTAAGATTATGATAAATCACCTCCGATTCGTATTGCGCGCCGACACCGGCCAGGAACTTACGCTCGGCTTTGGGAATGCCCAGCTTTTCAAAAGTATTTTTTATATAAGCCGGTACGTCTTTCCAGGTGGTGGTAGGTTGGTTGGATGGTTTCCAGTAATAGGTAATGTCATCGAAATCAATATCAGATAAATCGGCTCCCCAAGTCGGCATTGGTTTCGAAGCGAATACCTTCAGCGCTTCCAGCCGCTTGGCTAGCAGCCAGGCCGGTTCTTTCTTATGGGCCGAGATCGATTTAACCACACTCGCGTTGAGCCCCTTGGGAGTGCGAAAAGAGTATTTCAGCGGGTCGTGAAAGGTTGACTGTGAAGTATTAAAATTAATCGCTCGACTCATTGGTTATTTCTTTTCCAACAACCAGGCATAGCCTTGGCGGTCTAGTTTATGAAGCAAGCCTTGCGCCCCCGAAACCGCAATCGCACCATCGGACATAACATGAACCGCGTCCGGTTTTAAGGCATGCAGAAGTTTTTGATAATGGGTAATTACCAGAACTACTCGCTGGGGAGCCTTAAGCTTTTTTACGGTCTGGGCGACCAGCTTGAGGGCGTCAATATCCAGTCCCGAATCGGTTTCGTCCAGTATAATCAGTTTGGGTTGAAGCATGAGCAGCTGAACCAATTCGGCCTTCTTTTTTTCACCACCCGAGAAGCCCTCATTGATTGAACGCTCCAGAAACTTCGGTGCTAACTTTAATTCACGCAATGCGTTACGCAGTCGCTGGTCAAATTTTTTCGAGCTAGCCTTTTCCCCGGTGACAGCCTGATACGCCGTCCAGAGAAATTCGCGGTAACCCACGCCCGAAATTTCGATTGGGTATTGGAACGCCAAAAACACACCTAGCCGGGCACGTTCGGAAGCGGAAAGCTTCAAAATATTTACGCCTTGCCACATGACCCGCCCACTTTTCACCTGATAACCCGGGTGACCCATCAGGATGTTAGCCAGCGTTGACTTGCCCGAACCATTCGGACCCATCAAAGCGGTAATGGTGCCCGGTTTGGCGAGCAGATTCAAATCATGAAGAATAATCTTGCCTTTGGGGCCGGCGGTCAGCCGATCGATATGCAATGTGAACTTTGATATTTTGGACATGTTAGGTTAATAATTTAGCTAATGAAATACCGGCCATAGTTTGATCCAACGCGGTTTGAACCTTGGACCAGGCTTTTTTAGACGGACAATGGTTTGATAACGCGCAAGCTCGGCCTTGATTATGGGTGGCACAGTCGATCAGTTGAAGGCGTCCCTCTATCAGTGAAACTATGGCTTTCAACGAAACTAATTTTGGATTCTTAACCATAACATAACCGCCATTGCGACCGCGGCGGCTTTTTATCCAACCGGCTTTTTTGAATGGTAGAATCAATTGCTCAAGATACTTGAGTGAGATGTTTTCGTGACGGCTGATTTCAGACAGTGTTACCGATTGTTGGGTGGAGTATGATTTGGCCAGCCAGAGCGCCAGGCGCAGGGCGTAGTGCTCTTTGGCCGAAATGGCACCGAAATATGGCATCGATTTATAATCCTAGTAAGATAGTAGGATTATACGATAATAAGATTGTTGCGTCAATAGTCATCCCCCCTTTTATTTAAAGGGCGCCAGATGGTTTGTGATAACCGTTTCTATCATATCTCGTTATTGCGACCCCGCTGTTCACGAACGGCGGGGTCGCAATGACGGGTACTATAATGTGTGGGCGATTAAGAGCATAAAACAAGTTTTCTCAATGGGTGGTTTACGGAAGAAAAATCAACTATAGCAATTATTGTACGACTTCAAACATTAGCATTATAATAACGGCACATTATTAAATATCATTATATGAAGCACATCGCCAATTTCTTCTATGAACTAGGTATGCTGAAACGTCAATTACACGTGGGGCCCACGTTGGCTGGTGCGCTGCCGGTGGAATTAGACAGCTTAAGCGATCACACGGCGCGCGCGGCATTGATTGGGTATATATTGGCCGATCTGGAAGGAGTCAATCCGGAAAAGGTAGCGTGTATGCTCTTAGTGCATGATGTCCCGGAAGTTAGGATTGGTGATCAGCACAAAGTGGCGGCTGGATATCTCAATACCGACGCGGCCGAACAGGCGGCGTTCGAAGAACAGTTGGAGTTATTGCCTGATGCGGTCGCGGCCAGCTGGAAAAAGTATCAAGCGGAATTTAACCAACGCGATACCAAAGAAGGAACAGTGGCCAAAGATGCCGATTGGCTGGAGACGGCCATTACCGCTCGTGAATTGGTCGGGCGCGGTTATTCGGCTATGCAAAACTGGATAGACAATGTGCGCTCCGCGCTGGAAACAGCTAGCGCTAAAAAGATCCTCGAGGAAATAGAAAAAACAGAACCGACCGACTGGTGGAAAGATCTCAAGAAGATGACGTATACAAAACTGGGATAATAGTATCCCTCTGCATATTCAAATGGCTTAATGAGGCGCCGTGCTTGACACGGTCGTTTAAGTTTAGTATACTCATTAATACAATATTTCTTAGGAAATCCATGAACAACTGCCAACTATTTCATTCTCTGTGGACGACCCCTGTGCGTGATGCGCGGATTGGGTCGATTCTGGTTGCACTTGATATGCAGCCGGAGTCCCGGACGGCAGAATTGAGCATGGAAGAGTCGTTGGCGAATACACTTTTGTAACAATAGACACACTTCTCCTATGTTGAGTTCTGCCGAGATCCGGCAGAGCTTTTTTGGTTCGCGGCCAGGTTTGAGTCAATGAGGAATTGACCGTACACCGACCGCAGGGTTCATTGAAAACATAGGAGGAACACCGTGCTCAGATCGCATTGGCGCAAACTCAAGACTACTGTCGAGCCGCTGGTCGTCAGCGGCCGCCGCCTGATCGTACCCACCTGCCTGTTGATTGCGGCGGTCCAGGCCATGCAGTTTGCCGGCCCGTATCTGTTCAAGTACGTGATCGACGGGTTAGCCACCGGCGTTGCCGGCCGGCCGGTTCGGCTAATCTGGATCTCGTTCGGGGTCTGGATGCTGCTGGGAGTGGTCAAGAAGTACCGCGATGAACATATCTTCACCTACCTGTTGCTGCTCCAGAAACACCTGCCGCTCCAGGCGGCCGCCAAATTGGTGTCGCTGCCGCTGGGGTACCACGAGCAAAACAACACTGGCAGTACGATCAACAAGATCCGCCGCGGAGCCGACATGTTCGAGTACCTCAATGGCACGTTCTTGTTCGAATTTCTGCCGACGGTTATTCAGACAGTCGCCACGTTCGTTATCTTGTTGGTGCTCAACTGGCGGATCGCTCTGCTCTTCTCGGCGGTCATACCGCCGTACGCGGTTGTGACATACTGGCTGAACCGGCGGGTGCAGCCATTGCGCCGCAGCCGGTTCGATGGCTACGAAGTGAGCGCTTCCACGCTGACGCAGACGATCATGAATGTGGGCACGGTGCAGTCGTACGCCCAAGAAGAAGCGGAGGTGCGGCGGTTGACCGACATCCAACATAGTATCTTTACCACGGAACTGCAGGAGTGGCGGACTGTCATTCGGGTGAATTTGCTGCGCGACCTGATCATTAATCTGGGCAGGCTGGCTGTCCTGTTGGTCAGCACGACGTTCATCATGCGGCATGAAATCAGCTTGGGCAGCCTGGTGTTGTTTCTGTCGCTGTCGGAGCAGGCGTACTTTTCGCTGTTCCGGCTGTCGCGCATCTTCGACATCTCGGCTGAGGGAGCGGAGGCGATTACCCGGCTATCCACTCTGGTGAAGGAGCGGCCGGCTATTGTCTCGCCGCCCGACGCTGTACCGGTAACGCGGCTGAATGGAGGCATACACTTCGAACATGTCACATTCGCCTATACGGCTAACGGCGATGAGGCGCTAAATGACATCTCATTTGCCGTCCAGCCGGGCGAAACAGTGGCATTGGTCGGGACGAGTGGTAGCGGTAAGACAACGATCGTCAAGCTGTTGTACCGGCATTATGACGTGACCGGAGGGCGGGTGGCTATCGACGGACAGGACGTGCGCCAATTGCCGCTGTCGGAGGTCAGAGGGCAAATGGCAATCGTACCGCAGGAAGTCGATCTCTTCGACCGGACGATTCGTGACAACATCGCGTTTGCCCATCCGGGTGCGACTGATGAGCAAGTCATTCAGGCGGCCAAGCTGGCGCACGCGCATGAGTTTATTGTCCGGCTGCCTGATGGCTACAACACGCTGGTGGGAGAGCGCGGTTATCGCTTATCCGGCGGCCAACGCCAGCGGGTGGGCATTGCGCGGGCGATCCTGACTGATCCGCGGATCCTGATCTTCGACGAGGCGACCAGCCAGCTGGACAGCCAGTCCGAGCGGCTGATCCAAACGGCGCTGGACCACCTCCGGCGCGGCCGCACCACCATCCTCATCGCCCACCGGCTGAGCACGATCCAGCGGGCCGACCGGATCCTGGTCTTCGACCGGGGCCGGCTGATCGAACAGGGCGATCACGCTCGTCTGGTCTCCCGCAACGGCCTGTATGCCAGTCTGCATCGGCTGCAAGTGGAGGGAGCAGTCGTGTGATGTTCGTAAGGCGTTTCCGAATTCGGGGACGCCTTTATCTATATCGACAAACTTACCCGATTACAGTTATAATTATTAAAGACGCCTTTTGATTTCTAACCACTAACTTTGTGAGCGACTATACCATCCTGCCACTATCACAGCTGACGCCACACGATCGGCCGGTGGCTGCGGCTATCCAGGCTGAATTGGAACGGCAGCGCCATGGGCTGGAAATGATCCCATCCGAAAACTTCCCATCGCTGAATGTGCTGGCTGCGCTGGGTTCGGTATTGAATAATAAATACGCCGAGGGCTATCCGGGCAAGCGGTATTATGGCGGCACGGAATTTGTCGACACGATCGAACAGCTGGCCATTGATCGAGCGAAGCAATTATTCGGTGCCGAGCATGTTAATGTGCAACCGCTATCCGGCGCGCCGGCCAATATCGCGGTCTACTCGGCCTTGCTCGAACCGGGCGACACCGTATTAGGCATGGACCTTTCGCACGGTGGACACCTGACGCATGGCCACCCGGTCACCTGGATGTCGAAGCTGTTCAAATTCATACGTTACAAGACCACACCGACCGGTGAGATCGACTACGAACAGGTACGAGACCTGGCGCTCGAACATCACCCAAAGCTGATTCTTTGCGGCTACTCGGCTTATTCGCGCGAGATCGATTATCAAAAATTCAAGGATATTGCCGAAGAAATCGGCGCCTACACTATGGCCGATATCGCCCACCCAGCCGGCCTAGTCGCTGCCGGAGTAATGAAGAACCCGGTGCCGTTGTTTGACGTTGTCACGACGACCACCCACAAGACACTGCGCGGACCGCGTGGGGGAATGATTATGTGTCGAAACGATCTAGCCAAGAAAATCGATGCGGCGGTATTTCCCGGATTTCAGGGCGGACCGCACGAACATCAGATTGCCGCCAAGGCAATTGCCTTTGGTGAGGCGCTACAACCAGAATTCGAAGACTATGGAGCCCAGGTGCTGCGTAATGCCCGGGCGCTGGCCGAATCACTGGCGGCGGGCGGATTGCCGATTATGTTCGGTCGTACCGAAAATCATCTGGTCCTGGTTGATGTCACTTCGTTTGGTATCGGAGGCAAACAAGCTCAAGCCATATTGGACAACGTACGTATTACGGTGAATAAGAACATGATTCCAGACGACATCCGTCCGCCGATGGATCCGTCGGGTATCAGACTGGGTTCGCCGGCGCTCACCACGCGCGGTTTTACGGAATCAGATATGCGCCGGATCGGCACCGCTATTGTTGAACGACTGCGCTACCCCGACAGCGAGGAAGTGCGTGAACGCACCCTTGGCTTGGTAAAAGAATTAGCCGATATGCATCCGCTATATCCGGAGCTAAACTGATGAAATCTATCGATGGTCGAGCGCTGGCCCAACATCTCAGGAATGATATTAAAAACGAAATCACTCAATCGGGAATCAAACCCGGACTGGCTATTGTTTTAGTCGGTGATGATCCGGCCTCACAGCTATACGTCAGCCTGAAGGAACGTGCCTGCCAAGAGGTGGGCATTGTCTTCGAAAAACACCTGCTGCCGACTGATGCGCTAGCCGAGCAGGTGATTGGCTTGATTGAAGAATTAAACGAGCGCGCCGATATCCATGGCATAGTGGTTCAATTGCCACTGCCGCATCACTTGAACGAGGACAATATTATTTCCGCGATCAATCCGCTAAAAGACGCCGATGGTTTTCATCCAGACAATCTGGCCAGCTTAGCGGCCGAGAAGCCCAAGCTAATGCCGGCGCTGACTTTGAGCATTTTGGATTTGATTCATAGCACGGGTGTCAACGTGCAAGACCGGCTGGTTGTGGTACTTGCCAACAGCCGCGTTTTTTATAAACCCCAGGCTCAGGTATTGCAGCAAGCCGGTGCTCGGACAGAGTTTGTCGGCACGGACGTAACCAGTCCGTTCGTACTCGAGGCGGATATTGTTATCATTGCTCTTGGTAAGCCGGGGGTGCTGAAGGCCGAACACGTAAAAGATGGGGTAGTGATAATCGACGTGGGAATAACCAAGACAGCTCAGGGCGTGGTTGGAGATGCCGATCCGGAATCATTGGCAGCAAAATCCGGATGGCTAACCCCGGTGCCGGGTGGAGTCGGGCCAATGACAGTGGCGCACTTATTGGGCAATACTGTGCAAGCGGCGCGGATGCTGCAGGCTCACCAACCACCCCCTACTTCAAAATAAAATCTTAAGACAAGGTTCAAAGATACTACAAACTGCCCCCTCCTTTGTAAGGAGGGGGCAGTTTAAAGAATTGTGCTGCTAAGTTGGTTTGGGTTTAACCGGGGCCGAGCGGGTTGTGGTTGCTCATGACTTCGGTATAATCGTCAAAGCCATCGCCATCTGTATCACGATTGAATGGATCCGTGCCAATCGTCCGTTCGGAAGCATCGGTCAAGCCATCCTGGTCGGAGTCGACGTTAGCGTTGACGTTTGAGTTGCTATTGGTGTTGCTATTGAGGTTACTGTTAGCATTGGCATTAATATTGCTATTCAAGTTGGAAGAATTAACGTTCGAATTCCGGTCCGCGTTTGTGTTGGCGTTTCCGTTCAGATTCGTGTTGGCGTTAACGTTTTCATTCGAGTTGCCGTTAGTGTTGCTGGTATTCGTATTATCATTTAAGTTCTGATTGAGATTGCCGTTTAAGTTGCTGTTCAAATTGGAATTCAGGTTGGCATTGCTATTCCGATTGAAATTTATATTGCCAGTCGTATTGGTATTGAGATTTGAGTTATTAACAGTGGAATTCGTGTTGGAATTATCATTTTTAGCGGTCAGGTTTTGAAATAAGAAAATGGCTCCGATGACCACTCCAGCCAGGATGAGCAGAATTATTACACCAATAATAATGTACTTCTTGCGGCCGGAATTGTCCGAATATTGGGGTTCGGGCGGGCCGCCGGCAGGAGTTGTCGGCGGAACGTTTACATTCGGCATGGTGGGTGACATTGGCGGCTGCCCAATAGGAGGGGGCGTATTGCCCGGTGGGGTGATATTGGCGGGATCGTCGAACATGCTATTGTTGTTTATTTGATAACTACTAATACTATACCACAAACGCACCATTGAAACAAAATCCACGGTTGACTAAGCGGGCAGAAAACGCTAGATTTAAGAGACTCTTATTACCCAGAACCATAACATGTCCTTCTCAGTCGGCATTGTACGAACACAACCCAACATTTAGAAAGAGCAACAAACCCCAAGTTGATACCCTTTTTCTTCGAAATCAAGCTTCCCGCCACACGTAGTGCTGTGGTGCACAAAGAAACTATACATTCATAGACCATAAATAAAATCTCCCTTAGCTGGGAGTTTTTTGGTTGTAATGATACTCTTAATTGCCGACTGTTAATGAAATAGCTAACTGGATGGCAGAAAACAGCCTCTACTCCCAACCTCGTTACACTATTTCTTTACCCACCTTACGCTTACCCCAATGGTATATGGTTGCTCGAAGCTTTATAAGCGGTCATCAAGATCGTATATGGTATTTATTTTTCCAGACAATACGCTTATGAATCTAGGTTTAGTCGATAACTGACGAATAACTGTCGGTCTAGAATCATCAATTTCAGAAGCTAATAGTATTGGCTTGATCGCAAACATCGACCCCTGATAGTCAAGATTGATATTTGACACCAAATATTTTTTCGACAAACTTACCATATTCTCCCAGGCTGTAGGCGGTTTTGCGATACACGTGTTGCAATTGCCTAATTGCCGCGAAGAGCAAGTACCGTGCGATTTGGGCTGGCAAGGGAAGGACGGCTGTTCATCATATGACGCCTGTTGGGGTGTGTGCATAACCGAGGTCAACGTGTGTAATGGTTGTAAACCAAAAGGCATGATGGAAAAATATAAACCATCAGCAACAGTAAGGCCAGCGCCTTTCATTTTGCTTGATGCTTTACATAAACATACCTCGCACAACTCATATTTTATTTTGTATTTCTCAAGACCAAACCTAGCGTTTATTTGGTTCACGCTAGCATACGTGGCGTTTACAACATAAGAAGTCCTGATACTGTGCGTATTATCAAATTCTATTACGTAGTCCGTGTCATCTTTAACGATGTTGGTTAGCTCTTTATTTAGCTCAATGCTAATGTTGCTCTTGCGTGAGATTCTTTTTCGTAATTCGTTTTTCACTTTAAAAAAATCAAAGCTACACTCCTTCGTTTCGAACGCGGCCAGAGTGGAGCCTGGCACAAAGTATCTATCAGTATCACATGCGCGAATCGGAATGCCAACTTTTAGACAAAATTGGATATATTCATCAGGGCTAGTTTTCGACCTGTTTGATGAAATCGCATATATTTGTTTAAACGACGCGTTAATTGATGATTCAAAATCTCTAGCAAATCTATTGTAGTAATACGCCGTTTTTTCCGCTGTTTCTATACTACGAGGATAATGATACCCATTATGTAGTCTGGCTTGATTCACCATACTGGCCCTACCGAAAATATTGGAATCAATATCGACCACGATAATGTGTTTGTGCTTTTTGGCCAATACTAACGCAGCGTAAAGACCATATATACCAGCCCCCAATATTATTACATCACATTGTTTACGGTTCTTGATGCTTACTCGCTTGTGCATACCAGTGCTTTGCGGCATTTATTGATTCAGTTAAATCATCCGATAGATTATCGGGCTTTGGCACCATTTCTACTGAGTAATAACCGGCATATGATTTATTCATTGTTAGCGTCACTACTTCCTGGTATATTGCATTATCTACTTGAACACGTCCCAGACCTGGACTGCTAAAATGAACATGTCCGATCATCCCCACAGCGTTGGCAACCACGGTTTGTGGATCCTCCTGATTACTTATCATAGTGCCGGTATCTAAATTTATAGCTAAACCGGGTTGATGAACGTGGTTTAGAAACTCGATTACCTCCGATGAGGTAGTGAATATATCATTCTCTTGTTGACGTGGTATTGGTTCGATACAAAAAGACATGTTGTGTTTGTGAGCAAATCCTCCAATATTAACGAAGAATGCTGCAACCAAGTCATTTGTATCTTGATTTAAGTTGGGATTTAATGCGCGGTGGCGTGGAGACCCAAACACAATAGCCCGTATGCCCAGTTGTGCGCCGATTGATATAAGATGTTTGATATATCGGAGCGCGAAGTTATAGTCATCTTTATTTTGAAATATCCTGAGATCAGGATAGTTATATAGAAGCGATTGCATTGCTACTGGCCGTAAATTATTCCGTTGTAGCGTTCTTAAATAGCTTTCAATGTCTGCTCTGCTTACACTCTCGGGTTTATCCCATATGCGCGTTGGACAGATTTCCAAATAAGAAACATCCAATTGGGTGAGCAATGAGTAAATTTGATCATTAACTGATTTATCCCAAGCAATATTGGATACTGCCAAGTGAATTGTGTCAGCATTATTGTTAGTCATTTGTATAATTGTAGTACCGTGTGGACAAAAAAGCAAAAAAAAGACGGGGAACATTGCCATTCCCCGACTAACCTTCGGATTACCGCTGATGTCCCCTATGCAACTTCGGGGCAATGTTCGGCGATCATCGCATCCGCCGCGCGATAGAGATCGTCGATCGTTCCCGAGTTGTCGATCAGCACATCGGCTACCGGCTCGATGTCGGGCACGTGCCAAGCGACTTTCCGCTCATCACGTGGCAGCAGATAGGCCTTGGCCTCCTCGATGCTGGCCAAGTTCTCGCGAATGACCTGCCGTTCGAGGCGGATCTCCTGAGACATGTTCACCCAGACGATGACGGCCCGGCTGCCAATCTGCTCGCGCATATAGAGACCGAGGTCTGGCCCATAGAGACTCTCCAGGCAGCAGCATTCGATACCGTTCTCGTTCACCCACCGTAGGAACTGCTTCGTGAACTCCTCGTGAAGCCAACGGGGGCGCTCAAACGCGGCTCGCTCGTTCCACTCCACGAAGTCACCGGAGTGTCCCTCGTTTTCCATCACCATCCTCATGAATGTGACGATCTTGAGCCTCGTGATGCCCTTCGAATCGAGGTAGCGGCCGAACGTGCTCTTTCCAGATTCGCTCATGCCGCCGATCAGGAACACCTTCTTCATGATCCCTCCTCCATCAATAGTCGGGTCTGTTCTTCAGATTCCGCCGGCGTGTGAGGCCCGTGTGCCACGTTTCTGATAATGCTTTCAGCCCATAGCATGCGGATACCGGAAGCCGGCTCCCTCTTGCCGATGATTTCTCGCACTTTGCGAATGGCGTCTTCACCCTCCACGATGAAGATGTGTAAGGGTGCCGAAGCCATGAACTCGACCAGCTCAGGAAAGTAGTCACGGTGAGAAAATTCTCGATACAGTTCGGTGGCAGTTGCGACCGTGATCGTCTTCCTTCTCTCCTCGACGACTCTTAACTGAGCAGCCACTATCAATTCCCGGATCCTGTCAACCAGCCCCTTAGCTACCCCGTCGGGTTTCACTAGGAGCATCGACCTTTCCACGGCGCACATTACTCCCTCCCTTGGGGTAACCACTGGCTTGGCCAGTCTATGTCTACTGAGACCAGTCGGCCATCAGGAAGCAAAGCAAACTCCCATGTCGGCATCGGTGCGATACGCGCGAGTTGTGCGAACGCATACGAATGAGACTGAAGCGTGTGGCATATGCTCCGGATAACCGTCGCAGGCAATATGTTGGCATATCCGACCTCGCGTAGTCGATATGAAGCCTCGATGTAGTCTGAGTAGTCGAGTGTGAATTGCTGTAATTCTCCCGTATACGCGGGCAATTGCCGATCGAACAGAATCTTGTTCGGCAAAACACCCCGCTGCATCTCAAGCACCTGACGATCACCATCGAGATACAGCACATGTCCCGCGATGGATTCCGGTCCCCAAATCACCGGGGTAAACTCGACCCAGGTAGCTGGTCGCAGTTTTAGAATCTCTTGGAGCGCCCGACCTTGATCGATAATGCGTTTACGACCCTGGTCGTCTCTCCACTCCACCGTATGATCGCTTTGAATCTGGAACAGAGGCGGAACCGCAGTCAACATCGGTTTCTCGGAAACGATTACCAGGAATGCCTCACCGTGGGCGAGGTGGTCATGGTAAATCCGAGACACTTGATCCTGATCACTTACGGATACAGCACATGGTTCACCATCAGATGGTAGACCAAGACCTCTCATCAATGCTCGTTTCTGGAGACGTATCGGGAGAGCTAGGTCAATCCCAAACTCTCGGGAATGGCTGACCAGAAAATCGTCTTTCATGACGGTCATTAGCCCCTCCTTTGAGGTTTGAGGTTTTTTGTCACGACTATCCGGCAGTTTTCACCGGTAGCGATTGTCTACTATGTCAAAGGTCATAAAGAGCGAATAGACCACTGTATGGCTTTTTTGTAATTTTGTCAAGGTCCTTCTGGTTATGCAGGCTCCACCAATTACCACGATAACGATAGACCTGTAGTGATTTAGGATCACTAGAAAATAGGTCTTCGTTCACTTCATCGAGATCGCTGGGAATGTTTTGTGCTGTGTACTGTCTCAATAACTGTGGTCGAATAATCATGCAGCCGGGTGACCACATATGTTGTAGCTTCGTCCGTCTAGATGATTTAATTTGATTCACTCCTTTAGCTGTGCCTACGCTGATTACCTTTCCTTGGCTAAACATAAGTTGTAAATGCGTGTCCGCTTCCTTATGTCTGTTGGTTACAAGTAATACGCTTTTGTCTGATGGTAATCCATGTATAATCAACTTCGTAAAAAGATCCGGCGATAAGAGTACGTTGCCATCGCAATACAAGAATGGCTTTGTCCATTTCATTGTTGCCGCGCGTAGACGAGCAGGAAGGCTCATGTTCGGCGTATATTTTCCAAAGTGTATGCTGACCCCCCGTGATTTCCAATACGCCCGCGTCCTTGCAGCACTGCGATTGTGTTCTGGCCAGCCAAGAAGTACTACTGACCGTACGTTAGCTTGTTTTGCCATGGCAATGAGGTAATACAATAGCGGCTGGTTGGCGATTGGATAAAGCACTTTTGGGCCACGGTATTTTATTTTCTTAAAATAGTCGGAAATGCGTTGCCCGCGTCCCCCGACCGCAATTACCATTTTCATAGTATGTATCTAAAGTAATATATAACTGTTGATTATCTATTTGCTATTGGGGGTATTCTGGTTTCCATCCAATAGCATTCTTTACGCTGTGTATTCGTCCGGGATTATTGGAAACGGCATAAAATGTCGTAAAACGTCCCGGTATCTTTTTTATCTGCACAGCTTTTAAGATCACACTCACACAATCCTGATGATATAATATCACGCGATCATATAAGGGATCTTCGTTGTATCGAATCTCGTTTGTCGTATTCACACCCCCGAAACGAATACAAACAACTTCGAGGTTGTGATGTACCGCATAATAATTTCCCAAGCGTTCACCATACACCTTACTGGCTCCGTAGGGTGTATCAGGAATTGGGATCGTACTTGTTGTTTTCTCACCTTCACGCATTAAATGGTATGTATCTGCGTGAACAGAGCTGGCAAGAATAACTCGTCGTACACCCGCTGCTACTGCAGCTCGGAAAATATTTTCCAGCATTACTTTGTTGTCGGCTACACTGTGCTCGTTTGGATAATCTTCAGCAACGTTCCAGGCTAAATGGATGAGCACATCGTGGCCTTTAACGAGCGTATACAGCTTATGATATTCCCGGGCGATGTTAACACGTTTAACCGATTTGTTACTCTTCTGATTTATATCAATGCAGGTAACGGGGTATTTACGCAGTAAAACAGGGCAGATAATTGTGCCAATATTACCCAAGGCTCCGGTTACCACTACTCGGGGATGCGAACGATATAATCTCATCGATTTATTTCTGCAAATGCTCTCAGTACTGCAGATATTGTGGCATCAAGATCCTCCCTATCTAACCCGGGGTTTACATAGAGATTAAATAGCCGCTTGGTGACCTCTTGGGATACCGGACAATCATTTACGTGTGAGCTTTTTAACAACTCCACTTCGGGCAGAGACAGCGGGTAAAGCTTTTTTATCGGGATTCCTAATTGCATTACCCGATTAAGAAACATATCACGCTTCTCTATCAGGCCTGCTGGCAGTAATCCAGTCAGGTAAAAATAGGCGTGTTCAGAATTTGGATCTGTTTTCTGAAAAGTGATTCCACTTCCCGCTATCTTTTTCTGCAGATAATTTGCATTATTTCGGCGTATTTGATTATTGACATCAAGCCGTTTATTTTGCTCAATAGCAATCGCGGCCTGAATATCTGTAAGTTGGTAATTAAAACCCAGGCGATTATAGTCATACGCATCCAGATCTTCTTGATTGATGCCATTATTTGCGTCCGAACGTATATGGCTGTAGTACTTTTCATTATTTGTGGCTATTAAGCCACCCTCCCCGCAAACTATATGTTTCGTTTGATAAAGACTTGTGCAGATGATGTCACCATACGAACCAACGTACTTTCCATTATATCTCGCGCCCGTAGCTTGGGCGCAATCCTCTATCAGCACTAACTTATGTTTATCGCAGATTATCCTCAGCGCGTTCAAATTGACTGGCTGACCATACATATGGACAACGATAACTGCCTTAGTGTGCTTGGTGATTTTCTTTATAACGTCTTTGGGATCAATATTAAAAGTTTCAGCCTCAATGTCAGCGAATATCGGTTTCGCTCCAACTTGTAATACCGTTGAGCAATCCGCAATATTGGCCAGTGCGGGGACGATCACTTCATCGTTGGATTGAAGATCTAAAGCAGAAAGAGCAAGATGTAGCGCGGATGTACCAGAATTGACGGCATTGACAAAACGCTGTGATAACATACGAGATATCACATCTTGAAATTCGCGGACTACTGGACCTCCTTCCGGTCTCGATAATATTCCGGAATGTAGCACTCGTACAACAGCCTCGGTTTCTTCGTCGCCGATCAGATGCGCATTTATTTTTTGCATCATTTGAGCAATATGCGCTTTGGCATCGTTGTTATCCGGTTGTTTACTACTATAGTGTTCATGAATCATATCTCGGACTGCGTTTGGCCGAAGTTCATAGTTTCTGATATCGACAACATCAATCCAGACTAACTCATAGGTACCCACATAATGAGTTCCGTATTGATACTCGGGTCCGAAAGCATTTCCCAGAATGCCACCCGTTATTTCGCAAAGAAAAAATAATTCAGTCTGACCCAGTGTGTCTGGATGTCCCGACGATTGCTTAGTAAATAGCTCTTTTACTCTTATGTCCACACCAAGCTCTTCGTGGCACTCTCTCTGAACGGCTTGTTCTGGTGTTTCATTATTGTCGACTCCTCCGCCAGGAAATACCCAGTATGCCTCTTGTCCGGGTTTGGTTCTTTTTATAACTAACACGTGGTTTTGATGGATTATCACCGCTCGCGCTCTTAATTTATCCTTCGTTTTTTGATTCGTCATGGTGGTGTTTTTATAAAGAGTGGTTATTTATATTGAATTCCCCGTTTTTACAAAAGATTCATACACATCGTATAGACTGATGATTTGCTGTACATATAGAAATTATTACTAAACAACATATATTATATAGGTTATTCGACTAATTGGACAGTGGTAAACAAAAGCTGATTCCACAATAAATCTGGTGGTATTACGATATTCAAAAGATGGCAAATACTAGCTCCCAGTCTGATTCACACCGAAAAAGCGAGGCTTTAATATGCCCAGTATGTATGGAATTATTCCGTATCATTGTTCTGTTCTGTATGAAAACGCCAAAAATGTGTTATAATGCAGACAACACATAAACATATTGACAAAATTACACTATTTCTGCTAAGGTTTCGGTCATTAAGCAAGAAACTATGACCCCAGTAGCGGGAACAAAACAACAAGAGAAGGTCACCTATCAGGACGTAGCTGATTACTTCTTGGCATTGGGAAATGAAACAGGTGAGCCAATATCCAATCTTAAGCTCCAGAAGCTTGTCTACTATGCACAAGCTTGGCATCTAGCAAATACATCGGAGCCTCTATTTAATGCTAACTTTCAAGCTTGGGTACATGGTCCCGTTATACCTGAGTTGTACCACAAGTTAAAGACGTATGGATCAGCGCCTATTCAGAGTAACGCCGTCTTAAATGAAGTAAAAAACAGATTTGATTCCAATACACTAACTTTCTTAGAACAGGTTGCAGATGTGTATATGCCTAGAAGTGCTTATGAATTGGAGTTGATGACACATATGGAGGATCCGTGGATTCTCGCGAGAGTTGGGCTTGAGCCAAACCAAGGAAGCGAAAATACTATCTCTGAGGAAATCATGGCTAGATTCTATGGGGCAAAAATACACAGTAGAACCAAGTAGCATCCCTCAGAGAACTGAATTAGTTAATCCAACGACTGTTAATCCAAATCAGAACGTTTCTTTTAATTTTCGTCCTTTATGTACTAAAGGCGGTAAGTTTGAGTACAACAATAGGGAGCGAGGATATTTTGTTAAACTCCTCGAACGACTGCGCGATCTTTCGACAATGAGTAGGGGGCAACTTATAGCACCAGGCGGAAAAGGATTACGGTGTCATCCTATACGGTTCACCGACCAAGGAGTGAGTGAATCGTCATTTGGTATACCTGGGCAAGACATTGATGAAGATGCGTGGCAATTTGAAATCTCTTCTAATAAGCACGGTCGTGTTCATGGATACTTTGTAGGTAGCGTATTTTATATAGTGTGGCTTGACCCTGATCATGCACTTTATCCTAGGCAGCGATAAATGGGTACACACAATTTAGTATTGTTAACCGGTGCTGGCTTCTCCAAAAACTTTGGAGGTTTTTTGGCTGCAGAAATGTGGTCGCATATATTTAATCACCCATTAACTAAAAGACACGCTGAATTGCGTAAGTTGCTAATGGCTGATCAGGATTATGAATCAGTATACACACTGGTTATGACTGGTAATGGTTTTTCTCCTGAGTGCCGAAACGATTTCAACATTGTTGTTGAGCAAGCCTATAAAGCGTTAGACGATACATTGAGAAAATGGCAATTCACGGGCGAGCTAAATCAAGTAAATACTTATGGTATCGGCAAGCTGTTAAGCCTTTTTAATTCCCCCCATGATCGCTGCTATTTCTTTACATTAAACCAAGATCTATTCATGGAAAGATGGTGGGGATACAGGGCACCGAGTGTTCGTTGGTTTCCTGAACAATTTTACTCTCTTCATGGCGCTGAATTGGAACATAAGGATTTCATAAAACTACCGTCATCTATGGATGAAAAAACTGTGAATGAAGCGATAGCACTACATAGCGGCTTAACGTATATTAAAATACACGGTTCTTACGGATGGCTATCTTCTGATGGTAAAAACTTAATGGTGATTGGAAAGGATAAAACGATCGCCATTTCAGCAGAGCCAGTATTGCGGAGATATTTTGATATATTCAAAAAGGTAATGAGCGAGGGACAAAAAAAGCTGCTAATAATTGGATATGGATTTGGGGATTCTCACATTAACCAAGTTATTGCCGATGCAGTCCGGAATAGAGGATTAAAGGTATGTATTGTTTCAACAAGTCCATATAAGGACTTATATTCTCGTATAGAACAAAACTATCCAGATGCCTTAGACATCCTTGATATCGGATTGGATGGCTATTTCCCTTACAGTCTTGCGCAAGTCTTTCCTGGTGATCAATCTGAAACCGTATACTTCGAGGAGATCAAACGTAATCTTTCCGGCATCTAAATTTTACGCCATTTTTCTTCCCGGTCACGTTGCTCATATAGTTCAAAAAGTCCTTGTAAAATACTATAAAAATCAGAGACCAACATACCCCACCCAATTTCAATGTGTTTTACGTCAAAGTGGAACTCGGGTTTCTCCTGACCCCACACGACGTCCACAGGTTGGAGGCTTTTAATGATACTCAAGTTTCCTCCGATAATTGAGTCAAGCATTTTTTGTAAACCAGATAGCCTCGTTTCAAAATCATCTATGGAGTCGCCATATCGTTTCTGCAATTCAAGTTTATCCGAAAGTCCTTGCTTTATTATGTTTACTATATGAAATACTGCATTTTTATATAGTTCTTTATTGCCTGAGTGATCAGTGTCTGCATTGAGTGAGTAGCTCAATCTCCGAAAGTCTAGGACTTGCTCTCGATCTTTGAGCTGCTCGACATTAAAATTAAGGAGTCTTTCTATTCGATGCTTGTTACTTCCGAGATAATGCTCGATCGGCTTCCAAAGTAGTACCTCAAACGGAGTCTCATCCGGCCATAGCTTCATTAGATGAAGCTTTGTTTTTAAGCAATAGTCAAAAACTATTTGAGCAAGTGTTATATGTGAAGATTGCGGAAATGAATAATCTAAAGAAATAACTTTCTCACCGTGTATTATTTTACTTCTGAGTTGGTAAAAAGAGTCTGACCAGTTCGCGATTTCTTTCTTCTGTCCCAGAAGAAGTTGTATGCGGTCGCCCATTTCCTGTCCTTTACGACTATACTGTTGAATATTCAAGAGGGTTTCTAATGCGACTCCTAGGGAAATAATCATGTCTTCAGAAGTGACTAGTGGATCGGCAACATGGGAACGATTATACCAATATACTGATCTAAGAATCCTTTCTGCCTCAAGTTTTTCATCTTTCGTTCCGTTTGCTCTCCTTTCATTAAGTGTGCAAAGTGCTGAAAATATATCTTTTGATACCTCTCGGCTTACGTTTGTTACATTGATATAAAACGGGGTTTGTATTTTTGTTTCATCAATCATTAGTATATGGATACCGCGTCTTGAGTGCAATGAAAGGCCGCCACTTGTTTTATCTAGATTGAGTTCATAGGAATCCGATTTGAAATTCTCATAGGAGGACGGAAAAAACCTTTTCTGATGGCTTAAGTTTGCATAAGCTACAATGTTTGTTGCTGTAATTAACTCATCGTCGACTTTTTTATCGTATTGAGCAAAATTGTCTTTGCCGTCGCTAAGCCTTGATGCAATAACAGGATTTGCTAGCTGACTGTTATCGATAAAACCTCGATAAATTTTTACCAACTGATCAACACGTTGAGCGGCGTTTGAGATTTTCCCAAAACGCTTTTGTTTTTCTTTTAGATATGGCCAAAAGCAAATATCACCAATAGTAACAGACTCGTCGAGTTCTAGATAGGGGAATATTGTAAATGCTATTTTAGTCATTATAAGTTAGCGATTATTGTCTTCTTGGATCATCTGCTGAATAAGTTTTACCGTTCTGCCAATCAAACATAAAACCAAAATTGGTTTGTAGCCATTTGCCAAGATCTGTAATATACTCCCACACTTTATCTCGGTCACCGCCTGTACTAAGTTTGATATATACTTCTTTTACCTCCCTCTGTATCGCTTCCCGATATTTGCTTTGAGAAAGTTTGTTCTTTATCCAATCAGGTATTCCTTCCCCCATGAACTCGACCACTTTTTGTTTATCTGAATGGGCGGCAGCTAGCGCTCCCACTGAAACCATAAGCTGGATCGTGTCGCCAGCAAGTTTATCTAAACCAGCTAATTCGTATTCTTTGTATAGTTCATGTAGGCGCATTACGGCAAGTGATGCACCACGGCTATTACCTATAGGTATTGCGCTTTCAGCAAAGCTACTATAAACCCACGCTAAATCATACAACCAATGCGATAAATCGGCACTTATACCTTCACGTTTAGACAGCTCTTTCTTTTTTTGTATGAGTGGTTTTGCTACTACGCTAATTGCATCAAAGTACACCAAGGGATACCAATCAGGCTTATTGTTTCGATAAGCGCTATCAAACGAAAGAAGTGTATTATAATAGGCACCAAAAAAACTTGTATAATCATAGTTGGGCATTATCGGCTGGTTTGTAAAATCATAACTTGGAATCAGCCTTTCGCCTAACCAACCAAGATCCCGAAAAACGCCATCCAAATCATTTTCTGAATGATCTGTAAATAACATTTCCCCAATTTTTCTATACCCATACATAATGTTCACAAATAGAGGATTGTGCGACTCTATGCAGGAATCCGCAAGGTTTTTCCAAAATACTAATAGTTCAGCAAGATCGTTGTAATGTTTATTCTCAACAAATAATTCTGCTATACGTTGAGAGGCTTCATAAATTATCGATGCTGCGTTTTTCGAGTGATTATTAACAGCCAGCTCAACTAACAATTCGAGAGATTGTACAAAGAACGCTTGATAATAACCGCAAAGGTTTGAATCTGGATCCCAGCTATCATTTTTGTATTTTCTTCCCACTGTGTAGTTTTCTAGAAATGAAGTTGTCAATACCTCTACGGAGTCGCGAAAATTTCTTAAGGTTGCGTAGTCTCCGCTTCGCACGGACTTTTCCGCAATGCTGAGCAATAACTCAAATGGATTTGGTGAATTAGATACTTGCTTAGTTAATGAGGTATAAGCCGATCTTTGTCGTTCTTGTGTTATTGCTTTCTTTACATTTTCGTTCTCGATTTCTTTTATTTCTTCCGGAGTAAGGTCACCTTTGTTTGTAATATATCTATCATATTTTTCTATCTTATCTTGTGAAAGTATGCTTACAGCCTGAAACCATGGTGTGGTAGGATCCGGCACTCCATAACGATCAAGCAGGAAGCAGCGAATATCCCCATAGTTCATATTCTTTTGAATCGATTGTAAAAAGGTAGTTGGCCTAAGATAACGTGAAAAATAAAATGAGAGAATTATGAATAATAAAAGCGACAATAATACAAATGCCAACGAAATTATACCAAGGTACCCGGATGAAAATAGATCCGTAAGATTAAAATCGAGTTGCGGAATTATATCATGGTGGGTATACGAGATTGCGTATGAGGCAACGCTGGTAAATATAATACCTGCCAAACTGAAAGATATATAAGCAAGTAGTATTCGAGTTCGAAATATAAAGGAGATTGAACGATATGAGTAACTTCCATAGACAAGCTGTAGGTATACAAAAACAGCCGCAACGGATATACCAAATACCGTGACCTGTAAACTCAGTAATGTATTATAATAGCTACTTAACATTTCTATTATTTTTTAGAGTTGAGAATCTCATGAATCGGTCAATAATTGGTTGTCGTTCAGCAATCAACAGATCAAGCTCTTCATCCGAAAGATCGGCAAAGGGGTCGCTTATGGCGACCTTAGTTGCTTTGTAGGACCCTTTTAGCTTATAGGCCTTATCCAACCCAGCTTCACGGGCCCGCCAATCGTGATTCTTAAGCAGCCCTTTATGGACGTTTAAGAGTGTTTCGTCGGGTAGGTGCTTATCCATTAACTCCTGCCATCCCTTGCTTCTGGTGAGCTCCTGGGGCTTCTCAGCTGAACGTGAACTGTACCCCGCCTCGCGCATGGCAGAGCTGACCGATTTTCGGGGTTTTTCGGAGATTATTCGAGCGACGCGTAGTTGTTTTTGGGTAGCCATATAGAGTCATTATACACCCAAAACAACGGCTTGTTTTAACCATTATCTAATCTGGGAGCGTAAGCCAAAAACCATAGTAAGCGTTCCCACAAGACAATAACAACCCAACTAAATATAGTAGCCTATACCATTGGGGGGCGGCTTTTTCCGCAACGAAGTTAATTGTGAGAGAATATATTAGAAAACCTAGTGGCGGAAACAGCCACGCGATAAGATTTAGAAAACCGATCACCCTAACTACGACTACTTTTTTGTTTTTCTTATTCGCATACCATTTCCCGATGTAATGCCCGATAGTGATGGCAGCGATTGCCGAACCTACAATAATGTAAAATGGCCGCTGCACACTGAGATCATGTGAACTCAGAACCAATTGAAGGGCAATGTACGCAATAAACATAATAGCAAAATATATGACTACCTCAATCACTCTGGCAATTTTCACTCCTATTGATACTAGCTCATCATTACTATCCCTGTCATTATCTTGCTTCTTTTCTTTGGCTAATTCAGCCCCGCAGCTTCCACAAAATTTGTCTTTCAGTGTCGTTTCCTTCCCGCAATTTTGACAGTACATAGACGTGTTATTAGTTATTTAGAGTTGGTTACATTTATCACGATAAACAACCAGCAGATATTGCTGGCGCCGGTAAATCACAAAGCCCGCCGCCAGCGATGACCTTTCGGCCACCTGCACCCCTTTCGGGATACAACCACTGCTGGTGCTCTGACGACGAGCCCAATATCCAGCAGTGGTTTTTGTACCATGCCACGGTTTGCGCCGTGGTTTAGGCACCAAATTGTAAGTAATTCCCTAATATCGGAATTACCTATATAATTGTACTATATTTTGTCGACATTTTCAATAATATGAAGGTATATTTCGATAGCAAAACGTTTGACTCTTATATTAAGGCAAACAAAAAGCTGGTACTGTCGACCAAGAAGTGTCTGCCAAGAAAACGACGATATTTAATCGACCTTGGAATCATTTCGGCCGGCATACATGGAACAGACAATTTGATACGTAAGCAGTTTATCATTGGAAAAGTAGATAGCGAATCAAGATATGGATTATATTCAGATCGTAGTAAAGAATATGACAAATTAGCAATAGAAAAAGAACTGTTGATAAAAAAGCTGATCCCCTCCAGGTTGATGATCAGAAGTGCTATTATTGATCAGGCTTATGTTGAAATTATGGATATTGCGAATCGCGGCGTACAAGCTAATCCTGATGAAATAAGTACCGTTAGCTTCTTAGAAAACTGTGTAGAAATATATTTTCCATATTTGTTAAATGATCTAATTGGTTATTCCAAAATATCTAAATTAAAGATGTTTAGAGTTAAATCGGGGCGGCGATTTAATACTGTCTGCCAAAGATGTGGGGCGCCATTAAAGCGAACAAACACAAAAACAAAACTAATGCCGGTCGTCAATGATAATATTTGGTACGTATATACGCCCAGTCATTGCTATAGATCAGAAAACAGATCTTGCTCAGAAAGTAGAAATAAAAGGCAGAGTCCAAAATTAAAACCACCTTATGTTGCTGTGGGCAATTGCGTATTTTGTCATGTAATTACCACATCGGTAATAACAAAGAAAATACATGGAGCGGTATATAACTTTTGTAGCCAATCACACTACCAAAGCATGCGAAGGGCTCTAGTAAGGCGAAAACAAAGGGAGTAATTGAGTCTGTCTCACTTTCTGTGTGGCATTATAGGCAGCTGAAAAAACAGCTGTTTTATAATTGGCTCATTCGTGAAGGGGCATACCCGTAGTGCTGCTAGAACGATATAAAACAAATCTAGCAAAGGTTACGGGCTTGTACGTGAAGGACTGCTGACGGTGATGATAGAGGGCGCGCTCTGCAGAATCTAACGGCTCAATCTAACTATCAAATATGGTTGATAAAAAAGCCAGTTAGAACAAACAGGGCTGTCAGGTCAGGACTATAAATATATATCACCAGAAGCAGGGAGCAGAGCGGGAAGGTCTAAATCTTAATATCCGGAGTCGCAATGTCGACAAAGCAACAAAAAAGAGAAACCAGACAAGCGAGAATTCATCTTAAGTATCACAAAATTCTTAAAGTCACGGCATTTAATCGAGGTATGACAATATCGCGCTTACTTGATGAAGTAATAGAGGATTATTTTGGAATTAAAGGAGAGAAGGAATAGTGTGACCGGCAAAGATAGTCTGATAATAGAGCAGGATATTATTTGAATGATGGTTGGGGAGTGTATTCAAATAGCCATAAAATCTTCGAAGGAATGATTTCTAGTAATGCATACAAACAAGATCAGCCCCAAGTCAGTTATCAATACGCGGGCCGGGTAACTGACGATAGCGACTATTTGAATTATGCATTTGATATGCTATTTGAAGAAATTATGAAGCAAAACAACTTATTGACAACTAATGACAATTAGGATTATACTGTAATCATGGAATTTCTTACTAGAGATGAGGTAGCCAAATACTTCAGGGTGCACCCCCGTACGGTTATGCGCTGGCTCAAACAGGGCAGTCTTAGGGGCTACAAATTAGGCACAGGTAAAACCGCCCTACTTCGCATATCCAAGTCCGAGATTGAAAGATTTATGGAAAAATCTAAGATCACAAAATGAACTCTACTGCTGACAAACAAGTTAAGCTGATCGCCACGTACGCGCGTGTTTCAACGTCTCATCAGGAGGAACAACAAACGATACAAAACCAGTTAACCGCACTGCGTGAGTTTGCCAATAAGAATAATTACACGATAGTCGAGGAATACACAGATGATGGCTGGAGCGGCGATATGCTGGCTAGGCCATCGCTTGATAAGCTTCGTCAGGATGTAAAGAACAAGATTTGGGAAGCGGTGCTTATTTATGACCCCGATCGTCTAGCTCGTCGTTACTCATATCAGGAGCTGGTAATGGATGAGTTGCGGGAAGCTGGAATTGAGGTAATGTTCATTACCGTTACTGCTCCCAAAAACGACGAAGATAAGATATTGCACGGAGTAAGGGGTTTGTTTGCCGAATACGAGCGGGCGAAAATATCGGAGCGTTTCCGTCTCGGTAAACTTCGCAAGGTCAAAGAGGGGCATATTTTGGTGAGCGAGCCACTGTATGGCTATAACTATATTCCCAAACAAGACGACCGGCACGGCTACTATAAGATCAACCCGGAGGAAGCGCGCGTTATCAAAATGATATTTTCGTGGGTAGCAGACGAAGGTTTGACCATTAGAGCGGTAATCAGAAGGCTACAGGAAATGGGAATAAAGCCGCGCAAGAGCAAACGAGGAGTTTGGAGCACCAGCACATTGAGCACGCTGTTACGCCACCGTGCGTATATCGGCGAGGAACACTGGGGGAGTTCCTACGCGGTGGTTCCAGACAATCCGCTCAAGCACGAAAAATATAAGAAGATGAAGAAAACTAGTCGTCGGAAAAAGCCTAAAGAGGAATGGTTTACTATACCTGTACCCGCAATTATAAAAGCAGAAGTGTTTGAGAAAGTAGGGCGGCAGCTACAAGCAAACTATACTTTTTGCCAGCGTAACAAGAAGAACGAATATTTACTGTCTGGTAAAATAGAGTGTGCTTGTGGGAGAAAACGGGCAGGAGAAGGCGCTTTGCAAGGTAAGCACCTATACTATCGTTGTGCTGACAGGGTTTACAGTTTTCCACTGCCTCATAAATGTAGAGAAAAAGGCATCAATGCCAGAATAGCTGACGATCTGGTATGGCAGAAAATAACAAAGCTAATGACTTCGCCGGAGCTACTTTCTCAGCAGGTCAGTCGCTGGTTTAAGAGTAGGCAGGATAAATCTCAAGCGGCATTCGTTGACGTTGATTCGCTTAAAGGGCAGGTTGAGAAGCTCAAGGGGCAGGAGGAGCGTTATAACAAAGCCTACGGCGCGGGAGTGTTCAATCTGGAACAGCTTAAGGAGTACACGTCTCCCATTAGGGAAAAGATCGGTCAGATCGGTAAACAGATAATTGGCGCTAACCGTGAAGCCAACAGAATACAGCTAGAAGTGCCCGATCAGACCGAGATGGTATCATTCACCCAGAAAGCAAGAACGACGTTACAGGACTTGAATTTTGAGGCAAAAAGGGCGATAATATTGAACACGGTCGAAAGAGTTGTAGGTACAAAGCAGAATTTACAAGTATTCGGATATATTCCAATCACTCAAAATGTCTCATTCAACACTATCGGTCGGTATAGTCGGGCTGCCAAATGTCGGGAAATCCACCCTCTTCCAGGCGCTGACCAAAAAACAAGTCGATACTTCAAACTACCCTTTTGCCACTATCGATCCGAACGTAGGCGTGGTAGCCGTGCCCGACGCACGGTTAGACGCATTGGCCAAGTTTAGTGATTCCAAGAAAACGGTACCGACAACGATCGAATTTACCGATATTGCCGGCCTGGTGAAGGGAGCCTCTCAAGGTGAGGGTCTGGGTAATAAATTTCTCAATAACATCCGCCAGGTAGACGCCATCTGTCACGTGGTGCGTTCGTTTAGCGACCCTAATGTGGTGCACGTGGCTGGAAAAGTCGATCCCGAATCGGATCAGCAGACGATTTTGTACGAATTAGCCATGGCCGATCTCGAGCAGGTTGCCCGAGCGATAGACCAAGCCAACGGCAAGGCCCGTTCGGGCGACAAAGACGCGATCAAACTTTTGGCTGTACTAGAAAAGATTAAGGCTGTGCTGGATCAAGGTCAACCCGCTGGAACGATTGATCTGGATGAAAGCGCGATTGAATTATTGAAACCGTTCAATCTGCTGACTATGAAGCCGATTCTGACAGTTCTTAATGTTGATGAAAACGACTATCAGCAAGTTGGCCACACATTAAAAATATCCGTGAAATTAGAGGCCGAGCTGGCCGGCTTCAGCCTCGAGGAAGCTAAAGAATATCTGGCTGGATTAGGTTGGGCGGAAAGTGGTCTCGATCGGTTGATTAGGGCCAGCTATGATCTGCTCGGTCTGATCACTTTTTTTACCACCGGCGAAAAAGAGTCGCGTGCATGGACTATTACAAAAGGTAACAAAGCGCCCCAAGCCGCCGGAGTGATTCACACTGATTTCGAAAAGGGCTTTATTCGCGCCGAAGTGATCAATTGGAAGGACTTGATCGATGCCGGCTCGGAAGCCAACGCCAAGGCTGAAGGCCTAATGCGCATGGAAGGTAAAGAATACGTGTTTCAGGATGGGGATACAACAGAGTTTCATTTTTCTGCTTGAAATCATATGGGTATCAATCGCACAATAGCAGCGTATGACAAATACGCTGAAATCTACGATCAGGAGACAATTGAATTTTGGGAAAAGTTCCCACGATCTGTAATTGCGGAATTCGTTAAATTATTACCAGGCAAGAGAGTGTTAAATCTCGGTAGCGGGCCCGGGCGGGACGCTTTACTTTTGCGTGAGGCCGGTTTGGATGTTCTATGCGTTGACGCATCCACCGAAATGGTGAGGAGAACCCAAGATCTGGGCTTCGAGTCGATATCGTCTGATATTACCGCACTAGATTATCCAGATGATGAATTCGATGGCATTTGGGCATACACCTCGCTGCTTCATGTGCCGACCGATAAAATGATAACTCTATTGCATCGGACGCGAAGCTGGTTGCGAATACACGGCGTGTTATTAATAGGTATGATAGAAGGAGAATTTCAAGGAGAAATAACCCGGGACAATATGCCAAACATGAAACGATATTTTAAATATTATCAAGAATCGGAATTAATCGAACTGATATCTCAAGCCGGATATGAACTACGTTATCAGGAGCGATATCAGCCGCACCGAAAAGTCTACCTAAATCAGATTTATATGAAGTCGGCTAAAGCACCCCACATATCGTTCCATAGCATATAACCTGGTTGAATTTGCCCACTTCACTCAGATTGATGTACACTAATAATGGACAGTATCGGAATGTCCACCTTCAAAATCAGGCGGCTCTCATGAGGAGGGGCGCTGTTTTGTTTGCACAGTAGCACGGGGGTACTGATGGCATTCAAACCGACCACGGTTCGAAAGTCCCAGCGGGCATTGGGACTACGGCAACGGCAATTCCGCACCAGGAAGGATCCTGGTCGGGAAGCGAGAAAACCGGGATACCGCCTACAGTTTGTGCAACACAATATCAGGCGGATGCGCCTGTCCGGCCCGCATCCAGCCTTGCAACGTCTCTAGCGGGATTCTCAACAGTCGGTGCTCCGATCGCCGACTTTTCTATTTGTGCAGAGTCATCACATAAATCTCGCGACCGACTCGTTGGCCGGGGCGGTGATAGAGCAATGGATTCTTACCCGCCCAAGCCGGGAATGGCAGTAACTCAAAACCCAGTCGCCGCATCGGTTCGTTCAACGGCAACCGTGTTACGGTTTGATTTTGAAACCAACATGGCACCACAAGGGCGATTCGTCCGCCCGCCCGGAGTACTTTTTGAAACTGTTCCAGCGTTCGGGTAAAAAGACCGGTAAGTTCCACGCGGACTTTTTCCAATGCGGCCCGATTATGCGATAGTCGGGTAGGACCCAAATAGGGTTCGGTGACAATCACATCAATCGTGTTTGGTGCCACATATTCGGACAGCTGGGTGGCGTCGTGCATTTCTATTCGAATGCCGACCGAATCTTTGGGTGATTGTTCTTGCAGCCAATGGATATTTTTGGTCGTGGCCTGGATGGCTTTAGAACTGGTATCAAAGCCGATCAGATTTTTTATGCCCAGCAAATAAGCTTCTTGCAAAACCGTACCGGACCCGCAAAATGGATCGAGTAAGGTAGCTATGCTGGGCGCCCGTGTCAGGTTAATCATTATTTGGGCCAGTTTGGGGGGCAGCATACCCTGAAGCATGTCGCGTCCCGGCCGTCCATAATCCCGTCGGCCGTATGCCTCAAAATCTTGGACCGCTTCAGTCCGGCCAACCAAAACATTTTGTCCGCGGATAATTAACACGATCTCGCCGCCATTCTCGACCAAATTATTCTTAGTGACGCTTACGGACGATAGGGTTGGTTCGTTGTGATTCGCAAACCGGCCGGCGTAACCTGCCATGCGCAGCTCCTTCTTCACTTCCATGCCTAATCGAACCACGGCTTGGCTATTGAATCCTTTTGTCTCGCCATAGACGCTAATACCAAACGTCACCTTATCGGACAAAACCAGCAAACCAGTGTCGAATATCCCTTTGGCCAGTGTCGCGGTTAATTGCTTGATGGTGGTTTTCAAAATAATCCGGCCCACTTTTATCGTACCGCCCAGCCGGTTCATGAGGTGATCCAGCTGGATCGCTCCAGAACCAGAAATAACCAGCGCCTGGCCGCATAGAGTCGGCGGTGTGTTTGGATCGATTTGGTCGTTCAAACAAACCGCGATTTCGGCGGCAGAAAGAGCGATTTCTCGGCCCAAAATAAAGAAATAATGGTACTGAGACGGCGGGTTTGGTTGAGCGGGTTGAGGGCTTGCCATGATTGTCTTATTATGATACAGTGGTTTGGCAATACAAAGGGTCATTTCTGACACGTTTTATTGTAACATTATTTAAACTATCTGTATCCAATCTCATGGCATCGCGTTACGAACTGTTCTATCTTGTTTCCGCTCAAGTAGCCGAAAATGATTTACCCCAGATCACCGGACGGGTGACCGAATTGATTACCAAGCTTGGTGGTCAAATCGTGAAGGACGAGCTTTGGGGAAAACGAAAATTGACTTATCAAATTGGCCGCGATAATAACGCATATTTCTGGCTGACTCAATATGACACGGTTGAGCCCATCAATGCCGCCTTAACAGAACAGCTAAATTTGCAGCCTGAAATAATTCGCGTGCTCGTGACTGATGCATTGCCCGATTCCGAAACTGTCCCGATGGAACAGGCTCGTCAGGAAGCAGCGGCTCGCCAAGAAGAGCGCACGGCCAAGATTGACGCCGACAAGGCGGCTGCCGTCGAGACCGCTCAGCCAGTCGAACCCGAGTTTATAACCGAATCCGAAGCTCTAACACCAGCCGTTAACACAACCAAATCGGCCGAGCCGTCCCGTGAAGAAAAGCGGGTTGACCTGGACGAGCTGGATCGTAAGTTGGATGAATTATTGGACGACAATATCAAGGATAAATAGGCCAATCACATGATGAACCTAAACAAAGTACTGTTGATTGGAAACCTAACCCGCGATCCGGAAACTCGCACCACGCCAGGTGGGCAGAGTGTCAGTTCGTTCGGGTTGGCGACTAACCGCAGCTGGCGCGACCAGCAGACTGGCGAACGAAAGACGGCCGTTGAATACCACAATATCGTAGCTTGGGGAAAGCTGGCCGACATTTGCACGCAGTATCTTCACAAAGGTAGCCGTATTTATACCGAAGGCCGTTTGCAAACCCGCAGTTGGGACGACCAGGCCGGCAATAAAAAATATCGTACCGAAATAGTTTTAGAAAATATGATAATGCTCGACCGCAAGGAAGACGGTAATCGTGGCTCCGACCATCCGGCCGTACCAGCCGCTGAAGAACCGACAACCCCGGCCAGCGAAGAGGAGATTAGCGTTGAAGACATTCCATTCTAGTTCAAGACACTCACAATCTGAGTTGGTTCAGAAAGAAAAATCCTGTGCTTTTTGCGCGCTCGATCGAAAAGAGATCGACTATAAGGACGTGACCACGTTGCAGCGATACATTTCTTCCTACGCGAAGATATTGCCCACCAAGCGCACCGGTACTTGTGCACGACATCAGCGCAAATTGGCTACCGCTATCAAGCGGGCCCGCCAGGTATCGCTCTTACCTACCGTTGGCCGATAGACTACCATGCTTTTCATGAACGACATCAAAATCGGGACGCTGTTCAAATACGATAACGCGCCTTATGTTGTGCTGAAAGCCGACCACGTCCAAATGGGCCGGGGCAGCGCAGTGCTGCGCACCAAGATTAAGAATGTTATTACTGGCCAAGTATTGGACCTAAGTTTGAAGAATGGTGATAAATTTGATGAGGCCCAGCTCGATCGGGCGAAGGCGACCTATCTTTATGCCGATGAGGCTGGCTTGAATCTGATGGATACGCAGTCATATGAACAGTTTACCTTGCCAGTCGAGGCAGCGGGTGACGCCAAACAATTTCTATGTGAGAATATGGACGTTGAGGTAATGAGCTTCGATGGTAAGCCGGTTACGGTTCAATTGCCTAAGGTGGTCGAGCTGGAAGTGGTAGAGACAGCACCGGGCGTACGCGGTGACACGGCCCAGGGGAGTGTATCCAAGCCCGCGGTGTTGGTTTCGGGTGCCACGGTTAACGTACCGTTGTTCGTAAAACAAGGTGATAAGATTCGGGTAAATACCGAGCGCGGGGAATACCTGGATAGAGCTTAGGGCAAGTAACATGTAATAAACAAAGAAGCTCCTAATACGGGAGTTTTTGAAATTTGAGTAATAAGATACACAACAAGCACGTAGGCGGGCAAACCCCCTACCGATTCTGGTACGGGGCCGCCTACGGATGTTGTATTGCGTACGGCTAACTTTATTTTACGTCCACTGTTGTGGGAAGCACTTCCTTGGCTTTTAGAATAACCGCGTTTTGGATCTCATCCATCAGCTTTGGGTCATTCTTGATTGTCTGTCGGGCAGTTTCGTGGCCAACACCCAGCTTGGTTTCACCAAAGGCGTAGGAATTACCATTCTTGGCAATGACATTCAGTCTGATGCCGGTGTCGAGAATATCACCCGATCGTGAAATGCCCTCATTGTACATGATATCAAATTCGGTGGTACGGAATGGCGGAGCCACCTTGTTTTTTACCACCTTGGCTTTGACGCGGTTTCCGACCACCTCTTCATTTTGCTTAAGCTGGGCGGCGCGTCGAACCTCAACGCGGATTGAAGAGTAAAACTTCAATGCGTTGCCACCGGGTGTGGTTTCTGGGTTGCCAAACATGACGCCGATTTTCATCCGGATCTGATTGATGAAAATCACGATGGTATTTGACTTGCTCATGATGCCAGCCAGCTTGCGCAATGCCTGGCTCATCAGACGCGCCTGAAGACCCATGTGAGAAGCACCCATCTCCCCTTCAATTTCCGCCTTTGGAGTCAACGCAGCGACTGAATCAATCACGATGATATCGAGCGAATTGGAGCGTACCAATGTCTCGACAATTTCCAACGCCTGTTCGCCGTTGTCCGGTTGTGAAATTAACAGTTGGTCGATGTTTACACCCAAGCGCTTGGCGTAATCGGGATCTAAGGCATGTTCAGCGTCGACGAATGCCGCAACGCCCCCCAATCGCTGAGCTTCGGCGATAGCGTGCAAAGTCAGGGTGGTTTTTCCGGACGATTCCGGTCCATAAACCTCAATGACCCGGCCGCGCGGGAATCCGCCCACACCTAAAGCTAAATCGAGCGATAGACACCCGGATGAAATTGCCTCAACGTTCATCTTTTTTGCCTCGCCCAGGCGCATAATCGCGCCATCGCCGAACCGTTCCTTGATCTGGTCAACGGCTGATTGGGCTGATTTGATTTTGTTGTAGGTTTCTGTAGGCTTCTTTGGCATAGTTGTTTTTCCTTGGCTATTATATCTCCTGCCGAGCTAATTAATTTTAAGGTTATTTGGCAATTCTGTCCAGGCCATTAATTGGTATATCAAGTGACTGCCAGATCAGCCACCGCTCCCGGCGCCGTACTGTCGCACTCGGCTGATTCCACCGGCCGCCCGGCGTCGGTACCGCAATTGTTATCATCATGGCAGGAGCGGGTTTGAACCGAATCGGCGCAAACGGACCAATCGGAACAATCCCAACTGGGAGTGCAGCCGGTTGTGCCAGCGAAGGTGATGGGATAACCGGTGGTATTTACTACACCACTGGCATCAACAACATAGAGATAGGCCGGGTCGCCATTATTGAAAGTGCCTTGGTTAACCGTAAACTGGATTTGATCATCAACCCAGGTGGTGTGGGGGATTTGAATTTCACGGTGGGTGTTCGCTTCCCAGGTCGACGCGTTTCCGATTTCTATCCGAGCTTGAGTATAGTCAACATACATTTCGCTGACATACTGCCTCATTGTTGCTCCGCCATCAGTGCGAAAGAAGTGGCCGAACAGATACTCGTCAAATATTTGGCTGTCGATCAATAGTGGACCATGTCCAACAGAAGTCGAAATTGACGCGATTCTTTCAAAATCCTGGTCGATCCAACTTACCGCATCGTAACCATTAACGGAGCCGGCATCCAAATATCTTTCGATTCTAACCCAGCGTCCAAGCGCAGAACTAAATATTGCAGATGCGTCAACACTGCCATGATCGGGGGCATACGGGGGCAAACATCTACCATCTACATTACACATATAGAGATGTCCACCCCCCACATTTGGATAAATATCCACCCGGCATTGCGGAAAGAGATTTCCTTCGTTACGTGAAAAGTTTCCATACAGTTTCGCATTATCACTTAAAAGCGCATTTCCGTTATAATCGTCCCGGAATACCCACTGGCTGGCGTAGAATCGGTGGATTGGTATATTTGTCAAACCAATCGTCTGATTATAAAAACCGTCTGGAGGTAAGCCATAGCGCTGTTCGGCAACTTGTTCACCCGAGATGCGTTGTCGAAAAGTTGAATATCGGGGGTAGACGCCATTTGCTCCCACTGTTGTCCATCCTGTTTCTTCGGTTTGGCTTGCCAGCCTATCTCCTAATACCCCAGATTCAAAATCGTCGTATCGTAAGGGTTCCACCGGATCCTTTATCCCAAACCCGTTTCCATTAATCGTGATGCTTTGGCCATTCTGTATAGTGCCGGGGGCGTAGTTGATTTCTGGGATCGTATCAGCCATAGCCGGCACTGGGCGGTTAACTAAAAAAACCACACAAAATACAGCCAGAGCTTGGATAGCGATAAATACTTTATTGCGAATTATCGTACTGAAAATTTTCATAGCAAGTTGTGGAAAGAGTTCGTCTCGATGTTACCCTGCTACACGTCGTTAGTCTATTTGAGTATTCGGCGTCACTTGTTCAACAGCACCTTTCGGTATATAATCGTGGGCTTACTCCGCTTCTTGACCGCTTCCAACGTGATAATATTCAATCCCTCTTGCAAAGTTACGGTATCATGGAAAGCGCCGTTTTGGTCGCTGACCACCTCCCGGCCGTTTATCTGCAGCTGGGATTCTGGTTCGACGTGACCCGAAATATCAAGCACAGACTGGGTGGTGATTAGATTATCGGTCGGTGTATCGATCGTCAGCAAGGGCGGCGATATTGATTTATATATGACATAACCTAAATAGGCAAAACAAGCCAAGATCACCAGCGCGATAGCTAGCCGGCGTACGATTTTTGGCGTAATGGCCAAAGAGTGAGCCGAAATGCGCTGCGGTAACAAAGGGGTGTTGCTTGGCTGACGCTGGGATCGATCCACTTGGCGCTCCTTTTCATACAATCTAAAAACGGAGGCTGGGTTTAACTCCAGATACTCCGCGTAACTTTTTAAAAAATTACGGGCATACATTTCACCGGGCAGGCGGTCATAGCGGCCCTCTTCCAATGCTGCGAGATATGATTTTTGAATCCCGGTGGCGCTTGAAGCATCAGCCAGCTCGATTCCTGCCTCGGTCCGAATGGCACGCAAACGCTCACCCAGCGTCTTGATGGAACGAATATCTTTGGCCGTAAATTCAGCCATAGGCTAGGTTTCAGTTTCGTCCGCGTCTAAGCCTTCTTCGGCTGCTGATTCCGTTTCGACGTCAGCAGCCAGTGAGCGTTGCACTAATATCTCTCGAGGCTTGGCTCCATCGCCCGGACCGATGATTCCTTCTTGCTCCAAAAGATCCAGCAACCGGGCCGCTCGGGCATAGCCGATGCGCAGCCGACGCTGCAGCAACGAAGCCGATGCTTTATTGGCCTGCCAGATTACTTCTTTGGCGCTGGCCAGCAGCTCGTCATCTTCCAGCGATTCCAGACTGCCGGATATGGCACTGGTGGGTTTATCGGTTACCTCATTGACATAGTTTGGCTCGGATTGCTTCTTGAGATAATTTGTTACTCGTTCAATTTCCTCCTCGGTGACCAGCGCGCCCTGAATACGTCGAGGTTTCGATAGCTCGGAAGAGATATATAGCATATCGCCGCGACCTAATAGTTTTTCGGCGCCAGAATAGTCGAGAATGGTACGGCTGTCCATCAGCGATGCCACGCTGAAAGCGATGCGTGAAGTAATGTTAGCCTTGATCAGGCCGGTAATGACATCAACTGATGGGCGTTGCGTGGAAACAATTAAATGGATGCCTACTGCGCGAGCCATTTGAGCCAGTCGAATGATAATGCTCTCAACGTCCTGGGCGGCCAATTGCATCAAGTCGGCTAATTCATCGATGATCACCACTATATAGGGGAGCTGGTTCACCAGCACGCTGCTGTTATATTGGGCAATATTCTTTTTGCTAGATTCGGCCAGTAGCCGGTAGCGACGATCCATTTCTCCCACCAGCCATTTGAGCGCGTTGATGGTTTTGTCCACCTCGGTGATTACCGGGGTCAGCAAATGCGGAACATCATTGTAGGATATTAATTCAACTTTTTTCGGGTCGACCAGAATAAACTGCAGCGTATCAGGGCTGTTCTGGTAGAGCAAACTGACAATCACCGAGTGAATGCAGACGCTCTTACCCGAACCCGTAGCGCCGGCGATTAGCATATGAGGCATCTTGTCGAGCTGGACGACGATTGGATTTCCGGCCACGTCGCGACCCAGCACGATACTGAGATTGCTGGTGCGCTTCTTGAACTCATCTGATTCCAATATGCCGCGCAAACCGACGGTAGCGATGCGCTGATTAGGCACTTCCAGCCCGACCAGGGACTTCCCAGGGATGGGAGCCTCGATTCTGATGGGGTGCGCGGCCAAGGCTAACGCCAGATCATTGCTTAAACCCGTAATCGATGAGAGCTTGACGCCATCAGCCGGCCGCAGCGTATACTGAGTCACGGTCGGACCAACTTTCACCTCGCCCATCTCGACGTTAATACCAAAGCTTTCGAGAGTTTTTCGAATCTTTTCCAGATTGCCATTAATATCTCCACTGGTCGGCTGAGCCGTCTTAGTTTCCAGGAGGTCAAGCGGCAAGTCGGGTTTGCGTCGGCGTTTAATCTGGGGAATGGCATCAGCCGCCGGCATATTGTCACTTCCTGGCTTGGCCGGGTCATACTGTGTCTGCTTGATGGCAAACTCAGCCGGACGATCCTCTTCGGATGATTCGTCGCCGTCAATCGGCTCGGTTTGATCCGTTGTCGACTCATCGCTAGTTTGATTAAATCCAGGTATTTTGGCCAGCGCATCGGTCAATGCCGGCGGCCGTCGTCGAAGCAAGCCTTCCAGGGAGGTATTTAGCATGATTAAAACTGAAATCAGGCACAGGGCCAGGATAACGATTAGAGATGCGCCGAATCCCATCATACTTCGGAATGGGGCGCTCAATATGTAACCCAGGTAACCACCGCCCTGTCCTTGCGCGATGGCGGTGAGCGAATCCTCGGCGGAAATAAAAATATGCATCAAGGCCGAGAAAGATAGGACGAAGATTATTCCTCCCAGGTAATTAGCTGTCGAGATGACATATTTTTTGGGACGAACCAGCACATAGCCCCAGCCGAACAGAAGAACTGGCACAGCAAACCTTCCCCAGCCAAACATTTGACGTAATACAGTGTTCAATATGTGCCCGACCGATCCAGCTCGATCAAATAACCCAAAAACTGCCAAAGCGGCAAAGGCAAATACTAGGACAATGCCGATGCCGCGCTGTGTTTCGGGATGCAGACTCACGCTCGGGCCGGTCGTTGCCCGGATCTCGTCATCGGTTTGAGAGCGGCGTTTTCTACGGTATCTTTGAGCCATAAAAGTGGTAAGTAACGTATGATATTGTACCATGTTTAGGCAAAATCGTAAACCCCAATTTGATAATATGAATAGCAAAAAAAGCGCGCCATAGGAGCTAATCTGAATAGTGAGCAGCTAAAGAATAACGCACCCCAATAACCAGTCAAACAACAGAGCGGTCTATTCAAAAACTATCGTACTTAACACGGTTGTTAATAGAAATTCGCAGGTAGTTGATTCAATTTTACCGCAAAACAAACCCGGATCATTGGTCTGGGTGATCAGGGCGGTGGCGGTGTAGTAAGAATCATCTTTATTTAAATGAGCAGTAATAATATCTAACTTTTGGTCTCGATAGCTTCGTACTAGGAACATATTATTACGAGCCATTTCATCAACGGTGAAAGTTTGTTTTGTTGTTGGAGTAAAGAATTCTGGCGTAGTTCGGATTAAAAAGCGTTTTGGATTTATAGTGAATTGTTTGTTGCTGACGGAGTCATCGGCTAGCTTACTTACATTGAGGGAGAGTTTATTTTCTCCCGACACAAAAGAAATAAAACCATCAGGAGCCTCATTATTAAACGACCACGTGGTCGGCATTTGTAACGAAAAATAAGCCGGCGATGTTGTCGTGGCCGTTGAGGGATAATGATATGTTACCCAGCCGGTAGTCGGTGTGGTACCCAAAGGACCGGCATATTTGTTGTAGTATCGCATCGGATTGAGGAATATAAGCCAACCCAAGGCCGCAATAGCGCTTATTACGACAACAATTATGCTGATAGCTAACAACAATCTTTTGTGTGCTGACATGTATAGATCAAATATATATTCTATACGAAAAGATTATCACAATATAACCAATTAGACAAAACACCCCGGCGTATTTCGTCGGGGTGTTTCTATCAGAGAGAAGAGAGAGTTTTATTCTATCTTAGGAGCTTGTCTGAAAGCGGTTCCAGCCGGGATTAATTTACCGATGATGACATTTTCTTTCAAACCGCGCAGCCGGTCGACTTTTCCAGAGACAGCCGCTTCAATCAACACCCGAGCGGTTTCTTGGAATGAAGCCGCAGACAGGAAGCTGTCGGTCGAAAGCGAGGCCTTGGTGATACCGAGCAGCAGGTCTTCGCTAACAGCCCGTTTATCGCTGACCTTGAGTTTCCGATTGGCTTCGGCCAGCTCGCTCAAAGTGACAATTTCACCGGCCAGCAGATCGGTATCGCCGGCGTCTTTAATATAAACGCGGGAAAACATCTGCTTTACGATTACTTCAACGTGCTTATCGTTCAATTTTTGTCCCTGCGATGAGTAGATGAATCTAATTTCCCGGATGACATATTTTTGAGCCGCTTCTTTACCCTTCAGTTTGTATAATTGATGCAAATCAAGGCTGCCGTCGGACAATTGCTGGCCCTTAGCGACCAGATCATCATCTTTGACCCAGAGTGAGTAGCCAACCGGTACAGGATATTCCCGTTCCTGCTGGCCGGTAGTGGTTACCCGGATCTCGTCATCAACTATGTTGGCGATACCATCATCATGCGTAATCGCCTTGTCTTTTCCCATGGCCCAAAGCAGGTCGCCTTTTTTTACCGATTGGCCGTTTTTGACCATGACTTTTAGTTCTGGCGAGGTTTTGGGATCATCGGGCAAAGGATATGTTTCGGTGATCGGTTCGTTGGAGGTCAGCTTGAGAGTAATCTGTTTGGCTTGTTTAAGCAGGCTGACTTTGCCGCCGACTTCGGCAATCAGAGCCGGTTTCTTGATTGGCCGAGCCTCAAATAATTCTTCCACGCGGGGCAAACCTTGGGTAATATCCAGACCAGCGACACCGCCAGTGTGGAAGGTACGCATGGTCAGCTGGGTGCCCGGTTCACCGATGCTTTGAGCGGCAATGATACCAACGGCGGTGCCGATCGCTACGGGCTTATTATAGCCCAGATCGTGGCCGTAGCATTTTTGGCAGACGCCGCGAATAGTCTGGCAGTTCATAACCGATCGAATTTGAACCTCTGAGATTTCCAGCCCCTTCAGTTTTCCGATTAGTTCTTTGGTAACCAATGCCCCGGCGGAAATAAGCACCTTGCCGGTTTTGGGATGTTTGACATCGGAGATCGTATAGCGGCCGTAGATGCGGTCGGTCAGCTCCTCGCCCATGTCCTTGCATTCCGCTTGGGTAATGGTGAGGCCAATGTTATCGCCGCAATCTTCTTCAACCACCACCACGTCCTGTGAGACATCAACCAGGCGGCGGGTCAGGTAGCCGGCGTTAGCGGTTCTCAAGGCAGTATCTGATAAGCCTTTGCGGGCGCCGTGTGTCGAGATAAAGTATTCCAGCACGTCGAAACCTTCTTTGAAATTTCCCTTCACCGGCAGCTCGATAATATCGCCAGCCGGGTTGGTGACCAAGCCTTTCATGCCCATCATTTGGGTAGCTTGGGCCCAGGTGCCGCGAGCGCCGGATTCAATCATGGCAAATACCGGACCCTTAGGATCGAGCGCTTGGCTGCTTTCTTTGGTCACTAGCTCTTTGGCGTGATCCCAGGTTTCGATAATTTTATTATGACGCTCTTCGTCGGTCAGTAAGCCCGATTGATAATGAGATTCGATTTCGTCGGCTACTTTTTCAGCGTCTGATATGATCTCATATTTACGTTTCGGTATTGGCAAGTCATGCATACCCCAGCTCATACCAGATTGGGTGACATATTTGAAGCTAAGTGCCATGACCGCGTCCAGATATTTTACAGTCATGTCCGATCCAAACTCTTCCAGGATGTGGCTGGTCAAGATCCGCAATTCTTTTTTATCCAGTGTCTTGTTTACAAACTCCAAATCCTTGGGCAGAATCTGATTGAAAATAATCCGACCGGCGCTGGTCACGATTATCTTATTGTCTATTTTGACTCGAATCAGCTCCTGCAGTTTGATGTATTCGAGGCTATAAGATAGTATCGCTTCGTCGGAATGGCAGAACGACTTGATATGGGTCGTGTCGATATTAGCCTCATCGTGAATATAGGTCAGATAAAAACAGCCCAAAACGATATCTTGGTTTGGCATCACGATTGGCTCGCCGGTAGCAGGCTTGAGTAGGTTCTTATCGGCGCGCATTAACTCGGCCGCTTCCTCTTTAGCCTTGACGGTCAGGGGAACGTGTACGGCCATTTGGTCGCCATCAAAGTCTGCGTTGAAAGCGGTACAAACCAACGGATGAATCTGAATGGCCTTGCCTTCGATCAAGACCGGTTGAAAGGCCTGAATACCCAGCCGGTGCAAGGTGGGGGCGCGATTGAGCAGCACATTCGAATTCTTGGTGATCTCTTCCAGGATATCCCAGACCTCGGCGCGGTTGGATTCGATAAACCGGCTGGCCGAGCGGACGTTGTGAACATATTCGCGCAGAATCAACTGGCTGATCACGAAGGGCTTGAATAATTCCAAAGCCATGCGCTTGGGCAGGCCGCATTGATGCAGGTGCAAGCGGGGACCGACCACGATGACAGAACGACCGGAATAGTCAACGCGTTTACCGAGTAGGTTTTGCCGGAAACGGCCCTGTTTGCCCTTGAGAATATCGGCAATCGATTTCAGCATGCGTTTCTGGCCGGTGGAGGCGGTGACAGTCTTGCCATGACGGGCGCTGTTGTCAATTAAAGCATCGACGGCTTCCTGGAGCATGCGTTTCTCATTGCGGCAGATGACCTCGGGAGCATTCAATTCCAGCAGCCGCTTCAAACGATTGTTGCGATTGATTACGCGCCGATATAGATCGTTGAGATCGGACGCCGCAAACCGTCCGCCATCCAGTTGCACCATTGGTCGCAGGTCAGGCGGTATCACCGGTAAAGCAGTCAGAATCATCCATTCCGGTCGGATATTATTCTTCTTCAAATTGTGCACCAACTTCAATCGGCGCACCAGCTTGCGTTTGCGGTTTAAGGACGCGGTACGCATCTCGGTCTCGAGCTCGGAAATCAGCCCATCCATATCAATCACGTCGAGCAGGTGACGGACCGCTTCGGCGCCGATGCTAGCCTCGAAGACATGGCCGTACTTGAGCGATAAGTCTTGATAAGTGCTTTCCGAGATTATTTGCAATCGTTTCAGGCTGCGCAGTTCCTTGCGGGCCAATTCAACTAAGGCGTCCAACTCCTTGATCTGTTCGTCTTTGAGCTTGGCATTGGCGGCCAATTCATCGGCCAGCATCTTCTCGTCGGGTTTGCTGGCATGGCGCTGGCGGGTTTCGTTGGCCAGGCGATTGAAGTTATTCTCAATCTGTTTTTTCTTCGATTGGCCCTCGCCGTCGATTTGCTTCAGGCTTTCCTGGCGCAGGTCCTCGTCGACCTTGGTAATAATAAAATTGGCGAAGTAGATAACCTTCTCAAGCTCCTGGGCGGATAGATCAAGCACTAGGCCGATCTTGGATGGCACGCCGCGGAGAAACCAGATGTGTGAAACCGGCGCGGCCAGATCGATATGACCCATGCGCTCACGGCGGACGATACTGCGGGTCACTTCCACGCCGCATTTGTCGCAAATAATGCCCTTGTAGCGAATCCGCTTGTATTTGCCGCAGTAACATTCCCAATCCTTAGATGGGCCAAAAATCTCTTCGGCAAACAAGCCGTCTTTTTCCGGTTTCTGAGTGCGGTAGTTGATGGTTTCCGGTTTGGTTACCTCGCCGTACGACCATTTGTGGATGTCGTCAGGAGAAGCCACCTTTAACCGGATGGCCCGGAAGTCCGGACTCTTCGATTCGTCTTGGTGGGGCATATAGTATGTTACTTCTTGTTCTTGGACTCTCGTTTTTTAGGCTCAGGTTCAGGCGGCGTTTCAACCGGCGCCTCGATATCGGCCGACGTTTCAATTTTTTCCTGAATCGGCTGACCGTCGGAACCGAGCAGCTCAACGTCCAGCGCTAAACCTTTTAACTCCCGGACCAAGACATTGAAAGATTCCGGGATGTTGATTTTATTGATTGGTTCGCCTTTGATAATCGCTTCATAAGCCTTGGAACGGCCGGGGACATCGTCGGACTTGATGGTCAGCATTTCTTGCAGAGTGTGCGCGGCACCATAGGCCTCGAGCGCCCAGACTTCCATTTCACCGAACCGCTGTCCGCCGAACTGGGCTTTACCACCGAGCGGCTGCTGGGTGACTAATGAGTATGGACCGATCGAACGCTGGTGAATCTTGTCTTCCACCAAGTGATTCAGTTTGAGCATATAAATGTAGCCGACGGTAACTTTTTGATCGAACGGCCGACCGGTTCGCCCGTCGTAGACTGAAACCTTGCCATCTTCGGGCAAACCCGCTTTTTTCAATTCTTCCCGAATTTGAACGTCGGACATGCCATCGAGTGTCGGGGTGGCGACTTTATAGCCCAGCTGATGGGCGGCAAAACCGATATGCGTTTCCAAAATTTGACCCAGGTTCATACGGGAGACGACGCCCAATGGGTTGAGTATAATATCGACCGGGCGGCCATCCTCGAGGAAGGGGAGATCTTCAGTGGCAACGATGCGGGAAATAACACCCTTATTACCATGGCGGCCGGCCAGTTTGTCGCCTACCTGGACCTTGCGCAATTGAGCCACCGACACTTGGATGGTCTTAATCACGCCGGCGGGCAGTTTGTCGCCAGTTTCCTTGGAAAATATCTTAATATCAACGACTTTGCCGTGTTCGCCATGTTCGAGATAAAGCGAGCTGTCTTTGACGTCTTTGGCTTTTTCACCAAAGATGGCGCGCAATAACTTTTCTTCGGCGGACAGTTCGGTTTCACCTTTGGGAGTTATTTTACCGACTAGAATGTCGCCAGATGAAACCTCGGCGCCGATTCGAACCACGCCCTCTTCATCCAGGTCTTTTAGTTTCTCTTCGCTGACATTCGGTATGTCGCGGGTAACTACCTCCGGACCTAATTTAGTATCGCGTACGTCTACCGAGTAGTCTTCAATGTGTATGGAACTAAAGACATCGTTCTGAACCAAACGTTCCGACAGCAGAATCGCGTCCTCATAGTTGCCGCCGTCCCAGGGGATGAAGGCTACCAGCACATTTTGACCTAGTGCTAACTCGCCGTTTTCGGTCGAAGCGCCGTCGGCAATGACATCGCCAGCCTGTAATTTTTGGCCGACATCAACCAGTACGTGTTGATTCATGCAGGTGGCCGCGTTGGACCGGACAAAGTTGCCCATCGGATAGACTTGAGTCGTGCCATCATCGGCCAACACCTGGACTTCCGAGGCCTGGCACTTGATCACGCGGCCGGGCTTGGTGTTCAGCACCACATGACCGGAATCCCGGGCGGCGCGCGCTTCCACGCCGGTGCCGACGATCGGCGCCTGGGGACGGATGCAGGAAACAGCCTGACGTTGCATATTGGTACCCATCAAGGCGCGGGTAGCGTCATCATTTTCCACAAACGGGATCAGGGAAGTGGCCACGCTAATGATCTGATTCGGGGCGACGGCCATTAAATTGATTTGTTCGGTGGGGACTATGGCCGGCTCGCCGTGTTTGCGGGCTTCGGCGCGGTCAAAGGCGAGGTTGTTATATTCGTCGACCGGCGTGGTGGCGGCGGTGGAGATGTATCGCTCTTCTTCAAAAGCGTCCAGATACACCAGCTCATCGGAAACGTGCGGCCGAATAGCGATCATGGACTGGCCATTGCTGGCGATATGCTCAGCCACCTCTTTGGTAATCAGTTCGCCCGCCTTAGTAATTACCTTACCTTGGGCATCGGTAATATTTTCCCGGGCGATACGATTGACGGTTTTGGACGGTTTATTCTCAATTTCGTTGTAGATTTTGCAATACGGTGTTTCGATAAAACCAAAGTCATTCACCCGCGCGTAGGTGGTCAAGTGGCCTACCAAGCCGATATTCGGACCTTCGGGAGTGGCGATCGGACAGATACGGCCATAGTGCGTGCGATGCACATCGCGGACGTCGAAACCGGCTCGTTCGCGCGATAACCCGCCGGGACCCATGGCGGACAAGCGGCGCTTGTGTTCCAATTCCGCCAGGGGATTGGTCTGATCCATGAACTGGGACAGCTGCGAAGACATGAAGAATTCCTTGACCGAACCCATCACCGGACGGGCATTGATCAATTGGCTTGGCGTCAGGGTATTCACGTCCATCGTACTCATGCGGTCGCGGATAATGCGTTCCATGCGGGACAGTCCGACGCGGAATTTGTTCTGGACCAATTCACCGATGGCGCGGACGCGGCGGTTGCCCAAGTGGTCGATATCATCGGCTTCCCGCTGGGTATTGTTCAAATCGATGATTTCTTTGATAATTGAAACCAAATCATCAATCCGTAAGATGCGCGTCTCTTTATTATTGGGGATATCAAAACCGAAGCGCTGGTTGATCTTGTAGCGTCCCACTCGGCCGAAGTCATAGCGGTCAAAAGAGAAGAACATCTTGAAAATCAGCTCGCGGGCATTGTCGACCGTAGCTAAATCGCCCGGGCGGATGCGTTTGTAGACTTCCTTTAAGCCTTCGGCTTCCGAACGAGCCGCGTCCTTTTCGATCGTCTTCGTAATATACTGGACATCGGGGTTGGCGTCGGCGCCTTCAAACAGTTTCTTGAGCTCCTCGTCGCTCCCGACCCCAAAAGCGCGCAGCAAACTAGTGATCGGTACCTTCCGTTTGCGATCGATCTTAACAATTATTACGTTGTTGTAATCGGTCTCTAGTTCAAGCCAGGCGCCGCGGTTGGGGATGATCTTGGCGCCGTAGTAACGGCGGCCGCGATAGAGCTCCGAAGTAAAAAACACTCCGGCTGATCGGATCAGCTGGGATACTACGACGCGCTCAATGCCATTGATAATGAAGGTGCCGCGGTCAGTCATCAACGGAAAGTCGCCCAAATAGACCTCTTGTTCCTTGATTTCACCGGTTTTCTTGTTGACCAGTCGGCAATTGACCCGGAGAGCGGCCTCATAGGTCAGATTCTTGGCTTTGGCCGTATTTTCGTCGAATCTGGGCTCATCCAGGTAGTAATTCTCGAAGTATAACTCAAGATTCCGGCCAATATACTCTTGGACGGGTGAAATCTCTTCAAATAGCTCTTTTAACCCCTCACGAAAAAACCAGTCATACGACTTGCGCTGGATTTCGATCAGATTGGGTAACGATATTGCTTCGCGCAGGGGCTTAAAGTACTTGCGCTCCTGCCTTTTAGTATGCAATTGAGACATAAAACTCCACCCTCTCCCGTGTCGCCAGCCAGGAGACGGGGTATGAATCTATAAAATTGGCTCAATTTCGCCTGAAAAACCCTATATTTACGCCTAACATGTAAATTGATGATAACACAAAAAACCAAGTTGTCAACATATACGGTTCAGGGTGTCAAAAACGTACTAAAAAAACCTAATATTAGCCAATTAGTTGAAATTTTTGGCTAACGGTAAATAAAATGAACACTTTATTGTGCACAGTCAATAGACAAGTTATCCACAGTTATTATTTAGAAAATGAAACCAGGCTCATATGTGAGCCTGGAGACATATTTTCTAGCAGATATTGCAGCAAATACTAACGCAATTCGTATTTCATGTAATAGGCCGATACGATCTTCTGCTTGATCAGACGCCCCGAAAGGTTAAGACAGGGCATATATGCGTAACACGTACCCCGATATTTATCACCACTGGCGCAGATATTAACATATGTATTATCAATACAAACCTGGCTTGGCGTGTCGCTATAGGGGTAATCCGGGTCTACCAGATAGGCCGCTCCGGTGCAGGATCCATTAAGATAGTAATTGGTGCCATACGCATCAGCCGAAACCTCGGTAGAATTGGGCGGACAAATCAATCCACCGGCTGCATATGCCAAACTGCTAGAAATGGCGGAGCCGGTATCGTACCAGAATTTAACGCCGGTTGCCGTGTTGTCTCTGGTGGTGCCGGTGGTATAGATATAACGCCCGAGGCAGACATCGGTACCGATTTCGCAGACACTTATCGAAACCGGCTTATCGCGACCTTGAAGTATCAGGTGGTTAGGAATACCGACCTTGCCGGAAAAAGTCGCTGCCCATCCGGTGCCGTCCTGTTGAGCGTACAGGGCCGAGCCCGACGCATTATTGGCATATATGCCCAACCCATCATTAGCATTGCCCGTGTTTGATGATCCAGCATTGATAGTTAACTTGGCATTGGGTCCGGTTTGTCCAATGCCGACCTTGCCGGTTCCGGTTATGTTTAGATCGCTTCGACCCTGTGTTCCGAGCGACAGTATTTTATTTTCGTAGGAACCCACGTAGGCTTCTCCGGTGCCCGCTATGGAAATTTCCAGCCCGTCCCCGGCCGTTTGTCCGGTGTTCGTATTTTGCAGCAGCAGTACCGTGGGTGAGGCCGTGTCTTTGTACATATTCAGGAGAGACCTAGGAGTTGTTGTGCCCACGCCAACATTACCGCCCGTGAGAATAGTGATTCGGTCTTCGTTGCCACTACCATTTGCTAAGCGCAGGTCATTGCCGGCAGTGTACACACTGGCATAACCGGCCGCCGGCTTGAACTTCAATAAACTGCCGGTGGTGCTAAACTGTATGTTGCCGGCAACGGTAAGTTTCTCGGTCAGGGTAGCGGTGCCAATGCCTACGTTGGTTCCATTATCAAATATTTGGGAGTCGCCCAGTGTGGTGCCGGCCGTGAATTTTGGTAAATAGTTGATTGTGCCCGAACCACCAATTCCGCCGCCACCCAGGTCGTCAGTTTCGCATGTCACCGACCCGTCAGCCGCGATTGCTCTAATCGAACTGCCGGCCGCGCAATCGGAAAAATATTTGGTCGTGCCATCCAGCTTGTATATGCTGCTCGCTATCGCTAAGCCGCCGCTATTGTTCAAGCGCAGATACTCGACACCGCCCTTGTAGAATCTAATCCCCTCCTTGCCTTCGATGGTCAGCGCTTGATTTGGCGTAAGATTGCTGGCGACTCCAATTAGACCGATTCGATCAGTTGTCATGCCGCCAATGATGAGCGCGTCAGCATCAGATCGCGCGCTGACTTGGCCCGAGAAGTACCCCGCATAACCAGCCGCGTTAGTCTGCTCACCGTAGATGGCCGCGTTAGCCGAATTGTTTTTTACCGATAGTTGCGTTGAATCACCAATATTATTATGCCCAATTGCCACCTTGTCAGTCGCCTCATTGTTGGGATTGATAGTGTTGGCGCTGGCACCGGCTTCCCAGAGGCTAGACCCTCCAGCTATGGCCCAAGAGAGATTGCCCGAGCCATCGTTCTTTAAATAGGTACCTACACCACCCTGCGCATTTGGCCAAGAGTAGGTAATGTTTCGTAATTTAATGATATTGCCCGTGGAGTCGACCTGGAACTGGTGGCTGCTGCCGACCGTGAGAAGGGAAGTGGGGGCGGTATCACCAATGCCAACATTGCCGCCGGTCAAAATAGTGATACGGTCTTCGTTGCCATTACCATTAGCTAGGCGCAGATCAGTGCCGGTGGTATATATGCTGGCGAAACCGGCGGTCGGTTTAAATTTCAGTAAACCGCCGGTTGTACTTAGTTGAATGTTGCCTGCTATGGTAAGCTTTTCAGTCATCGTGGTGGTTCCAATGCCAACATTGCCATTCATCAAGGCGGTTCGCCCCGAGAAGTAACCGGCGAACCCCGCGGCGTTCAGCTGTTCAGCATAAATTGCCGAATTAACAGAATTATTATAGGTGGCGAAAGCGGTCAGATCACCCTCGGTTGCTTGACCTACCCGGACCTTGTCATCGATCTCGGCCGGATAAACACTGTTAACGCCATTATGCGTCCAGAGAGTGTTGATCTGCAATCGATGATTCCCGCCCCCGACATTAATTTCCTGAGTCCAGATGCCGGTGCCGTTAACTAATTCGCTGCCGAGATATTCTGGAGTAGCATCTGCCGCGCTAGTCATGACCATGAAAGTGTCAGAACCAGCCGCACCGAAATCGTCGAATTCACAGGTTACGGTGCCATCAGCCGCGATGGCTCGGATAGAATTGCCAGCCGCACAGTCCGCAAAAAACTTGGTTGTGCCGTTCAGCTTGTACAGTCCACCCGACATAGCCAAGTCGCCGTCGATACCCAGCTCTTGATTTGGGCTGACGGTATTGATACCCATCCGGCCTCCCATAACAACGGTTTTACCAGAAAAATATCCTGCATACCCATTGGCGTTAGCTTGTTCGAAATATCCTGCGGCATTCAATGAGCCGTTCTTCACGGATAATTGCGTCGAATCACCAATATTATTGTGCCCAATTGCCACCTTGTCGGTCGTCTCGTTAATCGGATTGATCGTGTTCGCGGTCGCGCCGGCTTCCCAGAGGCTGGCGCCCGCACCCTGATCGACGCCACAGAAAAGATTGCCATTGGCGTCGACGTCGACCGTGTTATTTCCGGTGCAGCCTGTGAGGCCGGGGATTCTGATGGTGCCATCTCCGAGTATGCGCATTCGCTCAGCAAAAGCGCCGGTGTTCGTAGTGAAGAAAATCATGTCAAAGGTGTTGGATCCGAGTTGCCGCTCGACCGCAATCCGGCCGTTCGAACCATCCGGCCCCCAGGGGAATCCCGCCGAACCGCCAAAGCGCCAGTCGATACCCATGGCGTTCGAACCGTTGTTATCCAAACTATCGATGGTAAACATAGACTTGTAGCCGACCACGCTCGCTCCAACGGCCAGTGGCGCGCTGGGATTGTTTGTGCCAATGCCGACATTCCAGCTCAAGTTGGTGGGATACAGATTCGCGCCAACCTGGGTCCAAAAACCGCCACCTCCGCCACCCCCGCAACCCAACGTTCCCTCGTTGTCCGTGCTGACACCGCCGCAACCGGCACCGCCATTGATCAGATTCTGCACGGATAGTTGGCCCACATTCGCTCCAGCCTGAGAGATTTTTACTTTACCTTGCAGTTCAATGTGATCACCTATGTCGCCGGGTGAAACATAGAGCGTGTTGGCGCCGAAGTTAATATGCGGTTTGGCCAAGTCGGCGCCATTAAACCAAAAAATACCAGTATTGTCGTACGGTATGTACAGGCTACCGGATGAAACGCTCAGGAATTCCCCCGCCACGGTCAATGAGCCATTCTTTGTTTGAGGTGAAGACGAGGTATTGATCGGCGCGGCGACATTGCCCCCCGGCGGTGCACTTTCGGGAGGAGACCAAGCCGCTAGCGCTTGGCCAACCGGTGCCGATAATGCCACGCACAAGAGCACCGGCATGACCATTAGGTACACCAGCTTTGAGCCACGGAATAGATTTGATTTCATATGGGAGTATTTTATATTAACCGGCTGATATTATACCATAAATAATCCCGCCGACACAATGTGGTGCATGCAGCCATAACAAACCAGACCCATAAATGGGTCTGGTTATTCTATTTCGGTTTTAGTTTATTTCTGATTGTTGGCCTGGATGAATCAGGCTGGTTATTTGACCTTTTGCTCCAGTCGATCGAGGCGGGCGGTGAGTTCATCGATCGTATGGCTCTGCTTATCGATAATCTGACTCTGTTCCTGGATCGCCTTGACCATTGGGGCCATCAAGTCGTTGTAACGAAGATTTCTGGTCTTTTCGGCATCGTTATCTATCAATAGCATGTTGTATTCATCGGGCGACACGAGCTTCTCAATATCCTGGGCGATGAAGCCGAAGTCAGTCTTGCCGTTGCCGTTCTTCATATTGTACTGCACCGGGCGCAAGCTGTTTATGAAACCCAGCCCGAGCGAACTATCCTTGATGTTCTCTTTCAACCTGACATCCGAAGGGGAGGAGAATGCAACCTGGATAGTGGCCGATGAAATACTGGCGTTACCAATCCGGACTGAATTAGATGCGCTCGTGGTCGCCCCATATCCGATATTGATGGTGTTCTCCAGTGCTCCCGAGGTTGGCCCAGATCCGCGTCCAATGCCCACATTGAAATTTCCGGAGGTAACATTCTCGAGCGCCAGGTAGCCAGCGGACACATTGTATCCGCCGGATACATTGTTGAGCTGACTTCGAGTTCCGATCGCGACGTTACCGGCGGCCGTCGTAAGGGCTGTTAGAGCTGATCTACCCACAGCTACGTTGGATGAACTAGTGGTAGATTTCAGTGCTTGAAAGCCAACCGCCGTGTTTTCGAATGTGTTGGTAATACTAGACAGGGCCTGATAACCGATGGCGGTTTGCTGCGTAGCAGTCGTAATGCTAGCGCCAGCGCCGTTGCCAAATATAGTGTTACCATCAACATTGCCCGAACCGCGCCCAGCCCGCAGACCATTGATTGTGATATCACCGTCGAAATATCCGGCCCACTCACCTGCGCCGGTGTTCCCGCCTACCGAGCCATAGACGCCCGCGCAGGTGCCGGTGCAATTCGACCCCGCCACTAATTCGCCATAGACACCGCTGCCATTTACTCCGGAACCACTGTTGCCTTTGTAGCCGGATACTGCGTTGTAGTTCGAACTGGAATTGTTATAGGCTGAAACGGTGTTATTTACTGTGTAACCACTCGCGCCGGTTGCGGAAACGGTTAACAACGACGCGGGACTAGTGTTGCCGATACCGACCTGACCACCGTTCAACATATACATCACATTGGTCGAAGAGTTATTCCGGATATTCCATCCACCGCTGCCGAAATTGGTATACATGACATTATCAGTCCAGCGCGGCCACATCCAGGCATTCCATGCGCCGGCGCTGTCTTTGGCTTCCATAATTTGTCCATTGCCTTGCCCGATCGTGCCGTTAACATGAAGAGTCCGCTCGGGAGTTATAGTATTAATGCCAACATTGCCGCCGGTTAAAATGGTAATACGGTCTTCGTTGCCACTGCCGTTAGCCAGTCGCAGGTCGGTGCCGGCGGTATATATACTGGCAAAACCGGCGGTTGGTTTTAGTTTCAGCTGGCCTCCCGCCGTGCTTAGTTGAACATTGCCCGCGATCGTAAGTTTTTCGGTAGGTGTTGTCATGCCGATGCCGACGCTACCCGCCCCAGTGATGCTTAGATCGTTTCGGCCCTGGGTGCCGAGAGATAAAGATCTATTTTCATATGAACCAACATAGGCGTCGCCCAACGCTGCGACCGAAACTTCCAGACCATCACCGTTGGTATTGCCAGTGGTCGCGTTTTGCACTAATAGAACCGAGCTCCCTCCAATTGGGTTATATAAATCCAGCCGGGAGGCAGGTGTGCTTGTGCCGATACCGACATTACCGGACGTATCAACAAACAAGCCTTCATTACCGCCATCATTCGAAACCCAATAGCCGCTCATTCTTAAGTTGGCTCTGGCAATATGATCGCCCAGGTTATCTCCCACGGCTCCGCCATCGTCAGTCTCGCAAGTCACAGTACCGTCAGCAGCGATAGTTTTGATCGACAGATTTGCACCGCTGCAGGTATCGGCAAAAAACTTTGTTGCGCCGTCCAGTTTATAGATGCCGCCGGACATTGCCAGGTCGCCACTTAGTCCAAGTTCCTGGTTCGGTGTGGCGGTGCCAACGCCGAGGCGGCCGCCCATTACCACGGTTTTGCCTGATAGGTAAGCGGCATATCCCGCGGCATTGGCTTGTTCAAAGTAGGCCGCGGAGTTAGCTGAATTATTTTTTACCGACAACTGGGTTAAATCGCCGATGTTGTTATGCCCAATCGCCACCTTATCCGTCGCCTCGTTTATCGGATTGATCGTGTTCGCGCTCGCGCCTACCTCCCACAAATTGGAACCGCCGGCGGGCAACCAGGTTAAATTGCCCGAGCCGTTATTGGTGAGCACAGTACCGGCTCCGCCTTGGCCAACAGGCCAAGAGTAGGTTACGTTTCTAATTCGGATGGGATTGCCATTAGAATCAACTTGAAACAGGTCGCCGCTACCGACCGTCAAAAGGGAGGCGGGGGTGGTATCGCTAATGCCAACATTGCCACCGGTTAAAATGGTAATACGGTCTTCGTTGCCATTGCCGTTAGCCAGCCGCAGGTCGGAACCAGTGGTATACAAACTGGCAAAACCAGCTGACGGTTTTAATTTCAACAAACTACCAACCGTACTGAACTGAATGTTACCAGCAATCGTTAGTTTTTCAGTCAGGGTAGTGGTCCCAATGCCGACATCGCCGTCCATCATCGCGGTTTTACCGGAAAAATAGGCGGCATAACCGGAGGCGTAGGCCTGCTCAAAGTAGGCCGCTGAGTTAACTGAACTATTTTTTACTGACAACTGCGTTGAATCGCCGATAACATTGTGTCCAATGGCCACCTTATCGCTGGCTTCATTTACTGGATTGATCGTATTCGCGGTCACACCGACTTCCCAGAGACCACTGCCACCCGAGGACGCGATTTGGATCTGTTCATTGCCGCCGGCATTTAGTTTTGTCAGAGTAATATTCGAACCGGCCGATAATTTATCCTGGAGGTAACTAGCGATCGAATCCGTGGCCGATGCCTTAACCAATTCATCGGTACCGCCCAGGCCACCCGTTAGGTCAGTGGCGCAGATTAACTGCCCGTTGTTGTCCGCTTTTACCGTGTTGGCGCCAAGACAAGCGCCGCCAGCCAAGCTAGCTATTCGGGCGCTGCCCACGACGTCGAGTTGATAACTTGGATCGGTCGTTCCAATGCCGACGAAACCGCCGAAGATAGAGAAGTCATAATTGTTCGACAGTATTAAGTCAAAATGTCGCGGGCTGTTTTTTGATCCCAAGCCAAGCTTGGCTGCGGTTAGGCCATTGTTTAGCCACCAAATATATGGATTTTCGGCTATCGTCGGGTTTTCTTCATTAAGCATCAGCGTGTTTTGGTCGAAAGTCAGCGTGCCCCAGTTTGTGTCCCAAGGTTTGTTTTCAGAGACTCTGAAACCACCAGAAAAGTAGCCGGCATAACCGAATTGGCTATTCTGTTCTGCGTAGATGGTCGAATTGATGGAATTATTAATAACCGACAACTGGGTGGAATCACCGATATTATTGTGCCCAATGGCCACCTTATCGGTCGTCTCGTTTATCGGGTTGATCGTGTTGGCACTCGCGCCAGCTTCCCACAGGCTAGAGCCACCACCCGAAGCGGCGATCTGAATCTGCTCGTTACCGCCCGGATTTATGGTGGTTAAAGTTACGTTCGCGCCGGCCGACAATTTATTAATCAGATAATCCGCCGTCGTATCGAGGTTGGATATTTTTACCAATTTATCATCGCCGCCTGGTCCGACGCCCACCTCATCTGTCGTACATACCAGTTTGCCAGCCAGGTCGGTTTTTAGAGTATTTACACCCGTGCATCCAGCCACATTCGGGAATGTTAGATCGCCCTGTAGTTCAATATGATTGTTAATCAAGTCACCCGGAGAAATATATAGCGTATTGGTTAGAAAATTTATATGCGGTTGTTCCAAATGGGGCAGGTCGGTCTCGTCGGACCAAAAAATACCCTTTTCACTACCCGGAATGTACAAATCCCCAGTTGCTAATTTCAGAAAATTGCCGGCCACGGTCAGATCGCCCTGCTTGGTCTGGGGTGTGGCTGATGTATTGATCGGCGCGGCTACGTTGCCTCCCGGCGGGATGGTTGTCGGGACGGTCCAGGACGCGAACGCCTGCCCGGCAAGTGTAAATAGTGCCACGCATAATAACACCGGCATAGCCACTGGGTACATCAGCTTGAAGCCTCTAAATAGGTTGGGTTTCATATGTAAAATATTTTATATAAACCAACTTTATTATACTAAGATTGATATAATGAAGCAAGGCGCAAAGAAACAGCGACCACAATCCGATCGCCGTTTCTTTCGTTACTATTCTGTTTGCTATCTAGGTCGATCCACTATGGATACGGGAAAGCACCCATGTCGGTGCCGGCACCAAAGGCCGGGTTGCCCGTATTAATGCACGGTGATCCAGCCAACAGGTGATAGTCATTAGCGGCTGAGTTGATAAACCTTGGATCGGCATTAATATTGTTTGACCCGAAGCCCGACCAGCCGCCTTGAATGTCGGAGTATTGAACCTTGGCACATAGCGGCCAGGGATTAGACATCTGCCCGATGCTGGGACTAATTGGCGCGGTATTGGCCCAAACGATACTGCTGTCAAATACCGGATTTTGAGCCAAGCAGGCGCCGAGGTTAGTGGAATTATTAACGAATACGCCGCCGCCTTCACCCGAGGTCGTGTTATACGCTACGGTGTTATTCCTGACATTTATCAGATTGCCCGGAGCATCGTACAATACAGTCAACAACATGCCTCCACCATAACCGTAAGTCGGTAAAATTGTGTTTCTGAACACTGCATTCTTTTCAATCAATGCGCCTCCCCCGCCGGCGAAAGCTATTCCAGCTCCCCCAGATTCGGTCGGCCCGATAGTGTTATTTGAAATAGTATTATTCGAGATATTGGCATATCCGCCCCAGTGGTTGATACCGCCGCCGGAATATTTTACAGCATTGTTGCTAATAGTATTGTTGGTAATTGTGGTCGATGTACTAGCGTTGCCACCCGACGAGATACCGCCACCATAGCTACCGCTGGTACCGGAGGTATTCTGCGTGATGGTGTTGCCGGTAATAGTGAAAGTACCGCCGTTATATGTCGCCGAAACACCAGCGCCGGCACCGTCAGTAACGTTGCTGGTGACAGTATTGCCGGAAAAAGTTACGGTTCCGCCTATGTCCGCACCACCACCACCACCGCGATTACTTACGCCAGTTCCAAGGGCGGTATTTCCAGTCAGCGTATTATTGGAAACGGTTCCACTGCCGCGGAAGTAAATACCCCCGCCAAACTTACCGTCATTACTGGTGATTGAGTTACTACTGATATTAGCCGTGCCAGCCTGACAGTTAACGCCCCCACCGTTTGATCCGCTGCCGCCACCGTGGTGGTTGATGTTGTTATTTTGAATCGTGGCCGAAACGGTACCCGCCAGACACATAATACCGGGGCCGCCAGCAGTACAGTTCATAGTGCCAGACATGCCATCTCTAATAGTGTTCCAGGTGATAGTCGCCGATCCGCCCCACACATAGACGCCGCGGCAATTGCCATAAATTAAGTTATCGTTAATCGTGGCATTGCTGCCTGTTTCAACTTTTACACCCGCGGTCACGCAATTGTATATTTCATTATTTCGGACCGTGGCGGTAGCGTTGCCATTGACGGTCACACAGTATGGTTCGACCGGATCGCCCCAGGGGTTATTGAACCCCACGATATAGAAACCCTCCAGAATCGAACCGGTGCCGCCGTTGAAAACAACATGCGGAATTTCATTATTCTGTGGAATCATGTCCTGACTTTTTAGAGTAATTGATTTGCCCTGGAAGTCGATTATACCCTCATTCCAGAAATACCAGCCACCAGTAGAGTCAGTCACAAGTACATTACCAGCGACCGTGTCAGTGTCGTTGATGGCGGCGGTAATGGTGGCATAGTTTTCCACTTCGGTCATATTGGCGGCGCTGATGTAGCGTCTGACCCGGCGCGGACAGGCGCCACAGTCGGCAGCACAGCTCGAACACGTTTCTGGCGCTATGCACTGTCCATTACCGCAACAGCTGCCGCAATCTCCCGGACAGGTCGAACAGGTTTCACCATTGTTGCACACGGTGTCACCACAGAAGCACGCGCCACAATCTCCCGGACAAGAAGTACAATTCTCGCCAAAATTACAGCTACCATCCCCACAGCAGTTGCCGCAATCAGCCGAGCAATTCGAACAATTTTCCGGTGCCACGCAGGCGCCGTTGCCGCAACAAGCACCACAATCGGCTGGACAGGTTGAACAGGTTTCACCGTTATTACATTGTGTGTCGGGACAATTGGGGACATCGGCAATAGTAATGGTAATCGATTCCGTATCGGTGGCGCTGGCCGTATCGGTAGCGGTGAAGACAATATTGGGATAACTGCCCGATTGGGTATAGCTTGGAGTCCAAGTAAAGGTAGCCTCAAACTTTCCCAGTCCGGCGTTATAGGAAGTGTTGCTTAGGTTTGAACCAGATGGTTTATTAGCTACGCTGATGGTCACCGTGTCACCCGGTGAGTCTGGGTCGGCCGCACGCACCACAAATGACATAGCGACTCCTTCAGAGCCGTTTTTATTGCCGATCGGATCCAGTACGGGAGGTTGGTTGGTGTTGGCAATAGTGATAGTAATTGATTCCGTATCGGTGGCGCTGGCCGTATCGGTAGCGGTGAAGACAATATTGGGATAACTGCCCGATTGGGTATAGCTTGGAGTCCATGTGAAGGTAGCCTCAAATTTACCGGTGCCAGCGTTGTAGGTCGTGTTGCCCAAGCTGGAGCCAGATGGCAGATTAGCGGCGGTTATTGTAACACTATCGCCGGTAGCTTGATCTGGGTCGCTCGCGCTGATCGTGAAAGACATGGCCGTGCCCTCGGCGCCGTTCTTGTTTCCGATCGGATCGAGCACGGGGGGTTGGTTCACCGGAGCGGCACCGAACTTCTTCAATGCTTTAATGCCATTATTGGTGTTTATTCTGACCCTAGTGGCGTTAGGATCGCCCGGCGGTACCAGCACTATACTGTATGTTGAGCCATTTTGTTTGACGCGTAATTCGGAAGTTGTCGGACCGGCGGGCACGCAGGCAAAATGAAGTGTTTGGATTCCGTCATATACTCGGAGGCCGCAGTCGGTTTCGCCGGGAAGTGGGGTGGTTCCCCAAGCCAAGTCAAAAGCTGCCCCATTGTTGGTAAACACGGAGCTACCCAGACCCGTCCAAGTGGTTCCGTTCGTTGAAGTCGCGAAAGTGTTGGTGACATTATTTCCAGCCGCAATCCACTTACCATCGCCCCAGGCCACAGATGTACCACCACCACCGGGGGGACTAAAAATATCAAGACCACCCAACCCAACCCAATTGATGCCATCTATGGATGTGGCAATAACGTTGATATCCGTGCCGACATTATATGTATGCGCAACCGCAACCCACCTGCTGCCATTCCAGGCCAAGTCCATACCACCATAACCATCAGCATTAGTAAATATTGAATTGCCCAAACCTGTCCAATTAATACCGTCATAAGAGTACGCGATGGTGTTGGCTCCATATCCTACCGCTACCCACATTGTTTCATTCCAGGCAATACCAACGCCGGTATTAGAAAATATTCCTTTACCCAAGCCAGTCCATGAGATGCCGTCATATGAATAGGCGATAGTATTGTTGCCTCCTCCCACCGCAACCCACATTGTTCCGTTCCAAGCAACGTCTAAACCGCTCTCGCCTGGATTAGAACCGAATATATTTACACCACCACGGCCAACCCAATTAATACCATCGGCTGATGTAGCAAAATTATTAGGAGCATTTCCTACTGCTACCCATTTGTTATCGCCCCAAGCCACGCCATATCCACCGCCTTGTTGGGTCCATTGATTATAATCAAAAATCGAATCACCTAGTCCCGTCCAGTCGACACCATTCGTAGAATGGGCAACGGTGTTTTCACCCACCCCTACTGCGACCCACATGCTTCCGTTCCAGGCTACACCTTGACCCCATTGGGAAAATATTGCTTTGCCTTGGCTGGTCCAATTAGTGCCATCCAGGGAAGTGGCCATGGTGGCGTCGTCGCCACGTCCGACTGCTATCCATCGGCCAGCGGCCACCACTGGTTGGTTCATCATTCCAATTCCTGTCAGCGAGAAAACAAATACCGCGCAGAGGCGGATCAGCCACCATTGGCGACTCTGATGTGCGAGTATAGTTGTTAGCTCGGACTTCGGGTTCATGGCCGACCTTTTGTTTTTAGTTCAATACCAGCCACATCTGTCCGACCGCGGGACTGGCGGGATCGCCTTGGGCCGCGGTGCGAACCTGAATAACTAAGCCGTCAGTGGCCTTTATCGTACCACCCTGAACTTCGAGTTTAGTGCCGGCTGCCGGGTTCTCCACCCCAATACCCACCGCGCCATTCATGATGACAGTTTTGCCGGAAAAGTATCCGGCAAAACCCTGGCCGCCGGTGATCTCGGCGTATAGAGTCTTGTCATTGGCAGCCGTGGCCGCATTGGTCACTGACAAACGAGTATTGTCACTAATGTCCAGTCGGCCAATTGCCACCTTATCAGTAGTTTCGTTAGTTGGCGCAATGGTGTCTGCAGTCGAACCAGCCTTCCAAATGCCACCGCCAGCCGCAACAACAGCCCAGGAAAGATTGCCGCTGCCGTCGTTCTTTAAGTATGCGTCATTATCCGCCCCTAGGTTATTATTCGGCCAATTGTAAGTGACGCCCTTGATCCGGATGATATTACCCGTGGCGTCGACCATGAATTTGTCGCCATTGCCGACGGTGAGAGGCGATAGAGGGGTGATATCGCCAATGCCAACATTCGCGGTTGGGTTAGTCGGGTAAAGATCGTTCACGTCCTGGGTCCAGAAGCCACCACCAGCCGCGCCGCCGCAGGTTATTGTGCCATCGGCATCGGTGCTAAGACCGCCGCAACTGACCATATTGGGATTCTGGATACTTAGCGTGGCTAGATTAGTCGGACTGGCCGCGGTGATCTTTACGGCGCCTTGCAGCTCAATATGATCGCCCGTTTCGCCAGGGGAAAGATATAGTGAGTTAGCTCCAAAGTTTATGTGGGGCTTAGCCGTGTCTGACACGTTGGACCAAAAAACACCCCGGTCCGCCGTGGAAATAAAGAGATCGCCAGTAGCTACCCGGAGATAATTACCAGCTATAGTCAGGTCGCCATTTTTGGTTTGAGGGGTGGCCGAAGTATTGATTGGCGCAGCCACATTGCCGCCCGGCGGAGCAGTGTCAGGAGCGGTCCAGGATGCCAGCGCCCGGCCGGCCAGAGTTGAAAATGCCAAGCATAAAAGCACTGGCATAACCGTAAGGTACATCAGCTTTGAGCCTCGAAATAGATTTGATTTCATATGGGATTATTTTATGTTAGCTGCCATGTATTATACTAAAAAGAGCGTCAATGCGCAAATACTTGATTATCAACAGCACAAGGAAGAATTTTATTGAATCGTTATCTAGCCAGTTGAGCAGCCAGTTCCCGAATAACTACCCGATCGTCCCAGGCGATTTTTTGACCATGTGGCCCCATAATCCATTGCTCGGAGGCCTTGCCGGTGATCACCACAAGGTCACCTGATTTAGCTAATCTAAGAGCTTTATCTATGGCAGTTCGGCGATCAAGCACCTTCTCAACCTGGGCTTTCTTCGGCACGGCGACGTTAGCACCGGCTATGATCTGATCGATAATCTGCTCCGGCGGTTCATCGTAAGGGTCTTCGTTGGTCACGATAGCAATGTCGGCTCGTTCAGCGATAAACTTTCCCAACACAGGGCGTCGGGATTTATCGCGGCCACCGCCGGCTGATCCAAACACATGGATGATTCGATTTACCTTTAATTTTGGCAAAATAGTATACAACGCCGCCATTGAGGCCGGTTCCGGGGCGTAGTCAACCAGTATTTGGAAGGGCAACCCTAGTGATAAAAATTCCATCCGCCCGGGTATGGCTTTTATTTCGGCCAGGTGGGGCAGAATGTCAGACAATTTCCAACCCAGCTGTTCAACTACGGCCACGGCTTCCAGCGCGTTCATAACGTTAAAACGGCCGATTAGTGGCAAGTGAGTCGTCTGATCGTCAATAGTAAATTCACTGCCCGACAGGTCACTTTTGGAAATTTTACCAATAAGCTGTTTGGTGTCAGTAGGGAAATCGTTTGAGGCTGGGTTGGCCAAAGAACAAGCGATACGCTGATCAGCCGCGTAGGCTAAAAATCTTGGAGCCGACTTATCATCACCATTGACAATAATAAAGGAGGGTGAGTTTTGTGCGCGACGGACTTTTTTGAACAGCCGCTCTTTAGCTAGGGTGTATTTTTCAAACGAGCCGTGGGACTCGATGTGCTCGGGGGTTAGATTTGTGAAGACAGTGCCGCGTATCGGAATGCCGTTAAGTCGGCCTTGAGCCAATCCTTCGGAAGAGGCTTCGATGATAGCGTACTTACAGCCAGCGCGAACCATACGCCTCAAAGTAGCTTGAAGGTATTTCGGACTGGCCGTAGTCAGCTTGGTTTTATTAAGCTGTTCCTCGCCCTTGATGGAAATTGTCGCGGTTGAAATCCAGCCGACCGGTTGTCCGAGTAATTGCAACAACTGTCCGATCATCGAGACAACCGTGGTCTTGCCATTCGTGCCGGTCACGCCAACGACAATCAAATGGCGTGCCGGGAAACGAAACATCCAGGCAGTCAGCCAAGCTCGGATATGGTGATAAATATTTAATAGCGACTTAGGTAACAGACGGCGGATAAACGCTTTCATTGGCTCGTCAATTAATGGCCAGGGTCATTCCACCCCGGAACGCGGTCGGGAACGCGAGTTGTTCTCGAAGCATCTTTTTACCATTACCGGAAAAGTACCGCAAGAGCGCGTTGCCTCCGCTACGAACGCCGGCGACAATTTCTTGAATGCCATCTCCGTCCAAGTCAGTCGCCGTAATCACAATTCCGCCCCGGAAATCTCCGGCAAAAGCCATAAAACCCGGATTAATCAGACCAATGATTCCATTGCTTTTACGGCCAAAAACCCTTACCTGTGGACCGCCACCACCAGCTATACCGGTTATAATTTCATCTAAGCCGTCACCGTTGATATCGCCGGTTCCCAAGGTCACTCCGCCGCGAAACGAATCCGCGTAGGCCATCAAGCCCTGAATTACGGGGCGGAACGATCCATTGCGATAACCGAACACGCGCAGCTGTGGTCCGCCGGCGCTCAACGGGGCGGTGATAATTTCAGCCTTACCATCACCGTCCAGATCGCCGGTAGTGACTGAAACACCACCGCGAAACGTAGTCGCGTAAGCCATGAAATTTTGGGTGGTCGGCTGGTAGGAGCCATTACGGTATCCGAAAATTCTTACGTTAGGTCCACCGCCACTTTCGGGAACCACGACAATCTCGTCCACATTGTCACCGTCGAGATCATCGACGGCTAGATTGACACCACCGCGAAATGTCGCGCCGTAAGTTAAAAATTCTTTTTTCAATTTACCATTTAGATCAAACACCCGGATCATAGGAGTCATGCCTGGACCGGGCGCGGTGACGATTTCTTCTTGGAGGTCTCCATCAACGTCACCGGACGCAACCTTGATACCGCCCCGAAACGAGGCGTCATAAGCCAAAAAGTTTTTCAAGTTCTTGCCAGACGAGGAAAAAAACCTGACCTGTGGGCCGCCGCCCGGACCGGCTCCGACCAACAGGGTATTTTGCGGGCGATAGTAGAGCGTGAGCGATTGGGTAGTGGCCAAACCAGCTTGGTTAACCGTGGCGAGATTGATGATGTTCTTTCCCGAATGCAGGCGGAGCGTATAGGAAAAGCGTCCGTCCGCATCCGACAAGAGCGCGTGATTATTAGCCGTGATGCCGGTTACCGGAGATATTGTATCAGTTGCCCGGCCGGTAATGGTATATTTTCGATCGGTTACGATTGTTTCTGAAGCGGGCGAAAAGTCGATCAGATCGGGGCCGGTAATATCGACTTGAATAATCAGGCTTTGGGCGATTTCGGCGTTACCAGCCTGATCGGTAGCATGATAGTACAGCGTGTGCACGCCTTCAGGCGCGGCCATAGGGCCGGCGTAGGTGGTATCGGGTTCCGCGTCCCAGTGATAGGAAATAGTTATCGGCAAGGTTCGATTATCCTGCGCGGACAAAGTGACGGCGGGCGTAGTGGTGTAATAGCCATTGGTGGTCGCGGTCGGTGATAACGAGACTGAACTAATCGGAGCGGTCGTGTCCGTAACTACGCGATATAGCGCGGCGGCGACATCCAATAATCCGAATCCGGTTTCGGTGTCATATCCGGTCGTGCCAAGATCGAGGGCGGTTTCGGTCAAAACCGTTTTGACTGTGGCTGGGTCGGCACCGGCCGCGATTAGCAAGGCGGCCGCGCCTGATACGTGAGCCGTCGCCGATGACGTGCCTTGCGCCCAAGAGTTACTGAATTGAGTATAGTTGACGGCGGTATTCGTAAAACTTTCCTGAAGAATGCCATCGATGAAGCCATCGCTGTTTTGGTCGTACCTGGTATCCCCACCCGGAGCCATGATTTGCAAACCGGTGCCATAGTTAGAAAAATATGAGCGCGTCGCGTCGTAGCGAACGGCGCCGACGCTGATCACGCCCGGATAGGCGGCTGGGTAATCAACGTTGCCCTCACCATCATTACCGGCCGCGGCTACTATTACAACGTGGCTAGCCAGGGCGGCATCAATCGATGCTTTGAAAATTGGGTCATCGGTTGTGGCCGTGAGACTAAGATTGATAACCTTGGCTCCTTGGGCGACGGCGAAGTCTATTCCTTGAGAGACGGTTTCGGTCGTACCACTGCCGGTATGATCCATGACTTTAACTGGCATGATAGTGCTGTTGAACGCGATCCCGGCTTCGTCGTGTTCATTATTGGTCGTCTGGGCGATCGTTCCGGTCATATGGGTGCCGTGACCTTGGTCATCGTTGGCGTGCGCGTCATCATTGATAAAGTCATAACCAGCGACAAAACTGGTTCCGGACAAGTCGGGCGCTTGGCCGTACACCCCATAATTTTCATAAGCCACTCCGGTGTCGACTACCGCCACAATAACACCCGGGTCGCCACCGTAAGCCGGTTCGGTCTGATCGGTGTCCCAGGCGGTTGGCATATTTATCTGAGCTAGATTCCATTGAAAAGAATACAACCCGTCATTGGGGGTAAACGCGATCTGATAGCGATAGTTGGGTTGGGCAATGGCGACTAGTGAATCACCGTAAAGCCGTTGGATGGCATCCTCAATATTGTCACCCGAACTAAGTTTCATTTTGATTATCTTAGTTGTGGGAATATTTGGCATCGACAATTCGGCGGCTTGGAAACGCGACCTCAAATTGGGTAAATCCGATTGGGCGACCGAGTCTTTGAGACGAACAATCACCTCGTCAGATGGGGGTGGAGCGATCGCATACGCGGGTTGGCTCAACCAACTAAAACAGCCGATTAGAATGCCGACGGCGAGACATCTGAGAGTAATAGATTTTAGCTGGTTTGTTTTCATGTGGGTATTAAATATAACTAGATATATTGTACCATTGTCTACCCCAAAACAGAAACGCGCCGTCAATGAAACGTTTAGGGTAGAAAATTATAGTCTTTCGAAACGTATCTTAGCGCAAATATTCCCGAACTAGCTTATTGGTCGCTTCCAGGTCGGGAATCCAGTAATATAGGTTAGCTTTATATTCGGGAGTGTAAACAGTATCTCCCTTACCGGGGATGAAATCAGTGTGGGTGTTGGCAAAATCAAATTTACCACCACGTCGTAAGGCGGCCATGGCACCGAATTGCCAGGTTGGTACCGTGTCATATTGCAATCGGGTTTGATCTTGCTGTTGAATGTAGCTGTAAAAACGTTTCAACTCGGATGGATCTTGCAGACGTTGGGCCAGGCTTAAAAATATGTTGCGTTGATCGCGGGTGCGGGCAAAATCACCACCTTCGCGGTAACGATTGCGCACGATTTTTAAGGCCTCGGTGCCGTCGACGTGTCCGTCGGGCGTTTCGACCCCGCCGGCAAAGTCCACCATGCCTTTAAAGCTCTCGAAAGTAAACTCCGCCGTGGCATGAATCGAGATACCAAGAAATTGTTCCACCGTCTTTTTGGTCAGATCAATATTGCCTAAATCCTTATCGCCCGTGCGGTCGCCGAACGCGTAGGCGTGGGTGATTTTCTGCGTCCCAAAACCGTCCACCTCGACGCGAGTGTCGCGCGGGATGGTGATTAGGCTGAGTGACTGGCTAGGTGATTTGGGTACCGAAAACACCATCAGTACATCGGAACGAGCTCGTTCGGTACCGCGCTGATCAGAGCCGACAATCAGAATATTAAAACGCGCCGGCGTCGCGGCGTACGCCATTAAGATCCCGAGCGCCGCGATCACGATTAGGCTTAGGGCGGTAATTAGAAATATTTTGATACCTTTGGGCATGATAAAACAGTATACCGAATCAGCGGCTTAATTTGTTACAGGTTGGCCGAGCTGTCATTATCTCCTGCCGAATTATCAATCAGATCCTGGGAGAACTTTTTCTTGATGATTTCAACCTTGTTCTCAATTTCAACTAACTTAGCTTTAAGCGATTGAGCCAACGCCAAGCCGTGTTGAAATTTGGCTAAACCATCTTCGAGCTGAACATCGTTTGATTCCAGTTCTTGGACCAGTTTTTCCAACTCTTTAAATTCCTGTTCGAAACTGGCGGTGCTGCGTTTGGTCATATGATTAGGGTTTAATGGTTTTAGACTTTAATTGGCCTTGAGCTAGTTTGGTGGTGATGATTTCGTCAGCCGGCACGGCTTCGGCCGAGGTAATGATCTGACCGGCGGCATTGAGAGTGACGCTATATCCGCGTTTGAGAATGCGTTCGGGATTGAGGGATGATAATAGTTCGGTTTGATGTTTAATCCGATCGCGAGACTGGCGCAGGAGAATCTCAATCCGGTTGGTCAGCTGATCGTGTCGATGCTTCAGGGTCGTTTGGGAGGAATGTATGCGCTCGAGCATAATTGAAAAGTGGCGGAGCAATGATCCGGTTAATTCTTGGTAGCGCTGTCTCTGCAAACGAAACACATCTTCGAGCCGGACGATCAAGTCGGTCACGGCCGAATTTTGGTCGCGCATTCGACGTTCCAGGCTATGACCCGCCTGTTCGGTTAAGGTAGCGATTTCAAACAACACCTGTTTGCGATTAGGCACGACTCGTTCGGCGGCGTTTGATGGCGTCGAAGCGCGCACGTCGGCCACATAGTCGGCAATAGTGACATCTCGTTCGTGGCCGACCCCGCAGACAATTGGTATTCGGGAGGCGTAAATAGCGCGTGCCACTGCTTCGGAATTGAACGCTTGGAGATCTTCCAGTGAGCCGCCGCCGCGGGTGAGTATGATCACGTCCGGTTTCACCACTCGGTTCTGATAAGCGATCGCCCCGACAATCTGACTGACCGCGTCTTGGCTCTGAACGCCGACGGGCGTAAGATGGATGGTTAATCCGCCCCAGCGGTTATTGAGAATTTGTAACACGTCGGTGTAGGCGGCGGCATCCGGTGAGGTGACTAGGCCGATGCGAGCCGGGAAGCGCGGCAGGAGTCGTTTGCGTTCGGTGGCGAACAAGCCTTCGGCGGTTAATTTCTTTTTCAAGAGCTCAAACGCCTGCTGGAGCGCGCCGGCGCCGACCGGTTCGATAGATTGAACCCGGAAATGGAAACTGCCCGCCTTCTGGAACATCGACGGATAGCCGGTCACCTTTACTTCCATGCCATCAGTGATCGGCACGGTTTGTTCAAACCGCATCATAAAACAAACAATGCGCGATTCTTTGTCTTTCAGTTCAAAAAATACCAAGGTTTCCCGATTCACTTTATAACCGGAGACTTCGCCCTGTACCGTCACGGTACCAACCGCGGTCTGGAGATGCATCCGGACGATTTTAATAAACTCGCTGACCGACAGCGCTTTAGATAGTGTAGGTTGAAGGGGTAGTCGAGTCATGTAGAGTTACTGTAACAAATATAATTCAAAATTCAAAATGTAAAATTCAAAAGAATGTTATTAAGCGCCCGTCATTGCGAGCAAGTTCGCGAGTGTGGCAATCCCATTGCTATATAGCGGATTATTGTTGTTTCCTATTTCATTGGGATTGCCACCCCTGCCGTTCGTAAACAGCGGGGTTGCAATGACGAGTAGTATATTACAGAGGCGATTAAGTTTCGCTGCAAGTTGGCTCAATGGGCGGATTTCGGGGAGGGAAAATATCTGGCATTGACAAAATTATAAAAGAGCGCATACTGGTGGCGCTTTCGAGACACTACGATGTGGTCGCATCAAACGGAGGGTCTATGCGAATCGGGAGAATCCTACGAGGCGTAGCGGCGGCGGTTGGTATTGCAGCGGCTGCCATAGTTATCTTACTTGTGGCCGTCCTCTTGCCAGGAGAAATCAGGCATCGCCACCGACTGGCCGGCGTCCCGGTGGTCGAGAAGCAAGCGGCCGAGAATGGCCGGATCGTGGCGGAGCGGTTTCGGGTGTGGATCGCCGAACATCGGGAATGTCCCAATAGCGACAGCTTGTGTCAGGCGATTGCGTTCGGGCCGGGCGAAGTAGCGAATCCGCTGCGTGGCAATCAACCGGTTCGGTATCAGAACTGGGCTTATGTTTTAGGACCCGGCGACCTGTACCGGCAAGACACGCATCAGGACAAGAAGCGCGGCCAGTCATTCACGCTGGCCTGTGATACCGGCAGTATGTGCGTCGATTACATGATCTCGGTCCGGAATCCAAGGAAGGTGCACATTCGCAGATACACGAATTCGGAAGACTGAAGCCGGATGTGGACAGGCAATCGGAATCCCCAGCTTGATACGTTCAGGCTGGTTTTTTTATGAAATTCAAAATTCACAAGTGAAAATGTAAAAGCGGTGGCCATATAATGTATTTTTTGTAACTTGTAATTTGAAACTTGTCACTATTTAGCGTAAGCTAAACATATGTACATCGGCATTGTCGGAATAATAGGAGTGGGCAAATCAGTGCTGACCCGGAAACTGTCGGAGCGCTTGGGCTATCGAGCTTATTACGAACCGGTCAAAGAAAATCCGTATTTGGATGACTACTATAACAATAAAGAACGCTACGTCTGCATTATGCAGTTTTTTATGCTGACGCATCGGTTCCGGCAGCACTTGGAAATCCAAAAACTTTACGGCCAAAACGTTGGCATCGTTCAAGACCAGATTATTTTCGGTGACATATTGTATGCTACCATGACCCACGATCTAGGATTCATGAACGATCGTGATTTCGACACCTATCTGCAGCACTTTCGAGCCCTGGAACCATTGTTACGTTTACCGGACGTGCTTATTCACCTAGACACTTCCATTGAGACAGCGCTGGAACGAATTAAACAACGCGGTCGAACCAGTGAAGCGGCGATAGATGCCGGCTATTTATCGGCTTTATACAAACGCTTTTCCGATTGGACCGATTCAGTACAGGACAGAACCAACGTCTTCCGACTCGATTGGAACTCCTTCCGATCGGTCGATGAAGTCGTTAAAGAAATTGAATCGAAACTTCAGACCCAGTTGGAGTTGCCAACTACCTAGGTAAAAAGAAAAGCCGCGATTGCTCACGGCGTGCGGTTAGTGCCTGATTTCCAGCGGTGAAATTGCTACGGCCATATCGATGGTGGACTTGAGCTCTCCTTCCAGGCGCTGTAGCCAATCTAGCTGCGCCTGGCGATGCTCAATCCACTTGTTCACAGTTCGCCACAGGCTGTCAAGGATCGACGAGGGATGAACCGCCAACGTCGATAGTAGCGTCTGGGCGGATACTTCGCCGGAACTTACCTCTGTGGCTTGACGGCGGCCGTCATATTCCGTTTGGAAATGCACCGTGATCAGCCACCAAGATCCGGATCGGCACAATCCCCAGGCGCGGGTAGAACCGCCGATCTCTCGTGGCGACAGGCCACCTCGTTGGTCGAAGTCATCGGCCTTTTCCAGCTGTGCTTCTTTGATGCCTTCGGTGCCGAAGATACCCTGGGTAGCCAGTGGGGCATTGATGTCGTTGGGGCTGTCGTCTATCAAACGACGCGAGCCCGCCAGTTCATGGAAACACACCAAACTACCCAGCGTTGCCAGCGTAGTCTTATTAAGGAACGGAACAATCCGTCGCTGGGTGTCTTCGAGCAGCGCGGCCCACTCCTCGACGGAAAGAGGCTCTTTCCGCAGAAGTGTCTGCAAACAAATGTCAGAGGGCATACCCTCCTCCTTTCGTGATGGCTAGGGCGTACCCCAAGCCAGCACCAGTTTGTCATTGTGGGCGTGGTTTGTCAATACCTAATAGGCTGTGCCTAACGTTTCTCGACCGTATATTTACCGTTGTGGTGCCCTAGGGCGTAGTTGACGTACTTGATCTCAAATTCGGCTGGGCCATGATCCCGGGCGTGGCGGAAGAGCACGTCGGCTTCTTCGTTGTCGAGCCGGATCAAATAACGCAAGGGTTCCATCTCACCTTCGACGCTGTGGCCATGGACGTCTAGTTTTGGCATTTCAATCTAATTAATATTATGTATCTTAATCGTACCACTCAAGGCTGAAAAATCAAAAAGGCTCCGAATGGGAGCCTTTTTGCTAGAAATGCTTGTGTCCTACCGATCACACTGTACGCTGCCAGAGTTATAAATACATGGATTGGTGTATAGGAATGTATAATCATACCCAGTCCCACAGCCACGCATAAATTGTGAACAGGCATCACGATACTTAAAAAAACCATACTCGACGCCGAACTTAATTAGTTCGGTTTTTAATCGAGCTGGTGCGTTTATATCGGTGGCTCCGGTTTTCCAAACCGTATCGACTTGGGTTTTATACGGGCCATCAGAATACTTCAAGGGTGCGATTTCAGGATAAGCGGCAAAGAACTCGTTTGAAAGCTGAATGTTAATCGGTTTCAAGTCTGCGCTGACAAAACCCCAGGCCATTTGAGTCGGCCAGTCGTATACTCGTTGACGTTTGCCATTGATCAAACGCCACGTTTTTGCATCGCCATAAGTTCCTTGGGCGTGTGTTTTTACGAGGCCATCATAAGTGTGATCTTTGAAGCGCTGAATCTCGACTTTGGATAGCCAGCTGCTCAGTTTAATAATAGTAGTGTTGTGTTCAATATGATACTGTACCTCGTCACACCGCGGAGCGCGGTTCCACCACTCTAGATATGCCGACTCGATCTTTCGAGCCATATCAATGTTCAGGGTGTACACGGTGGTGGCATTTTTCTGAGCGGGGTCGGGTGTCAATACACACTTTGAGAAATACAAGGAAATGGGTTCACGGGTGATCGGGTCTGTATACACCGCCTGACTGGGTTTAACTAAGCCAACCAGGCCGACCAGCACGGTGAAGAGTACAAGTAATTTTTTCATAGTGAATTATCAATGATTAGTATGTCTGCATTATACCACCCTTTTATCGTTTGGTCGCTGGCCGGTGTTACAGCGTGGTAAATGTTGACATAATACCTGATTGCTGTTATTATCTTCTAGTTAGTAGTTGCGCCTCACCGGCGTTTTTTTCGACTGGGACTTTCGCACCGCTTTCTATTGAGCCAGGCGAAGCCTGTCTCTCAAGAAAGCGTTGGTCAAATTCTTCGTTGCTGCCTCCGGAATGACCTCAACGTAACTAAAAGTACGTCTCGGCCATGTCCTCGGCAGCGCCTCGAATTTGACCAACGCTAGCAGTCCCAATAATATCTTATCCTATGGACATCAGAAATATCGCCATCATCGCTCATGTGGACCACGGCAAAACGACTCTCGTCGATGCCCTGCTTCGCCAAACCAAGACCCATCTCAACAAGGAAACCGTGGGGACAGATTTGATTATGGACTCGAATGATCTCGAGCGTGAGCGCGGCATTACGATTTTTTCCAAGAATGCTTCGGTAGTCTGGAACGATGTGAAGATTAATATTATCGATACCCCCGGTCACGCCGATTTTGGCGGCGAAGTGGAGCGGGTTTTGAACATGGCTGACGGTTGTCTGCTATTAGTAGACGCCAAAGAAGGACCCATGCCGCAGACCCGGTTTGTGCTGAAAAAAGCTTTGGCAATGGGATTGCGAATCATCGTGGTGGTTAACAAAATCGACAAGCCTGATGCCCGACCCGAGGAAGTGCTCGATCGGACCTTTGATTTGTTTGTCGAGCTGGGCGCCGATGATCGCACTTTAGACTTTTTAGTTATTTACGCTTCATCCAAGCTGGGCAAAGCCGGTTTAACAGCCGACCTGAATGCCATGACCGACATTAAGCCCATCTTTGAAGCCATACTGGACCAGGTGCCGCCGTTCACCGGCGACCCCGCCAAGCCATTGCAACTTTTGGTTACCGCGATCAGTGCCGACACATTCAAAGGCCGTCTGGTCACCGGACGAATCGCCAACGGTAAAATATTAGCCGGACAGAAAGTGATGCACATTGATCGTTCGGGCGTAATGCATCCGGCTAAAATAATTTCATTGATGACTTACGAAGGTTTGGAACGCAAGGAAGCATCGGAAGCAATCGCCGGAGACATCGTGGCGCTAGCCGGAATTCCCGAAGCCACCATCGGTGAAACGATCGCCGACCCGGAACAGCCGAGCGCTTTACCGCTGTTGGATATTGAACAGCCGACCGTCAAAATGACTTTTAGCATCAATGATTCACCTCTGGCTGGACGCGAGGGTCAATACTCGACTTCCCGTCAGATTCGAGAACGCCTGGCCAAAGAACTGGAAACGGACTTGGCATTGCGCGTGGAGGAAAATCCCAACGGCGGCTGGATCGTATCGGGTCGCGGGGAACTACACCTGGCAATTTTGATCGAACGGCTGCGCCGCGAGGGTTTCGAATTCCAGGTTTCACGACCGCAGGTTATTTTGAAAGAAATTGACGGCAAGACGCATACCCCATTTGAGCGCGTGTTTATTGAAGTACCGGAAGCGCATTCGGGTGTGGTGATCCAGAAGCTGGGTTTGCGCGGGGGCTTGATGCATGACATGCAGACGCGCGAGGGAATTTGCTTCTTAGAATTTGTGATTCCTACCCGCGGGCTATTCGGGTTTCGCACGGAATTCTTGACCGACACGCGCGGCTTAGGAATTGTTAATACATCTTTTGAAGGTTATTTTCCCGACCCAGGCAATTGGCACGAACGAGATCAGGGTTCGCTGGTGGCATACGAGAGCGGCGTTTCAAATCTGTATGGTTTGTTGAATGTTCAAAGCCGCGGCGTATTTTTTATCGGGCCGGCCGTGGAAGTCTACAAAGGCCAAGTGGTGGGACAGAACGCGCGCGGCGAAGATATCCGGGTGAATGTTTGCCGAACCAAGCAGCTGTCGAACATGCGCTCGAAAGGTGATGGTTCAGCCGAGCACTTCAACGCGCCGAAAGAAATGGGGCTCGAAGACGCACTGGAATATATCAGCGATGATGAATTGGTTGAGGTGACACCGAAGTCGATCCGCATCCGCAAGCGCGTGCTCGATGAAGCACTGGCGAAGAAGAACGCGAGGGAAGGTAAAAGTTAAATAGTTGATTGGTTGATTAGTTAATTAGAGCAGCTCGCGCTAGTTAACCAAATAGAAAAACCCGACGGGAGATATCTCATCGGGTGGTTGTGGTTCAGGTCCTGCATTTTGTGGAAGCAGGAACCATGTGTTCGTGGGGCTGACCACTAGCATCAATCGTCCAAGTGGATTGTAAGCCTATGATTTTTCGTCGCAGCGCTTTCAGGCCTTCCGCGCAAGCCGTTCCCAAGAGTACGAAACCAACGCAACTAGTCGTTGTCAGCCAGGGGAGTTCGCGAAAGCCAGTGGCTGGATGATCCCAGCGCTGTTGCCATGAGGGTGTAAGAAACAAGAATACACCAAAGGAAGTAAATCCCCACTGTATCGACAGAATGAGTATTAACATCCAGCGGGGAAGCGCTGCCTTCACAAACATCTCGCATGCGTGGCAACGCCGCTCTGGACGCGCCCAGATGGCGAAAATGTGCTCATGTGGCTGTCCCTCAGGATCCGTGAATTTACCCGTGGTCACGATCTGGCGCCAGGTGAAGTACAGAAATGACAGCACCAAAATGCCAGCGACGCACCCAACAATCGCATTCCACACAAGCACGCAAACGATGAGTCCAAAATTACCGAGCACCAACGGAACAGCCAGGTGGTTTTGGCACTGATCACACTCGGCACAAGTCTGAAGATTCATCGTCGCCTCCTTTCAGTGTCGAAGAGACCAGATGCTCGTACCCGCACACAGCTGAATCAGTACGGTCCCGCGCCGAAACTCCTCACATCGGCAATCGTGTCGTGCGCCGTGTTCTCCCCGATGGTCAAATAGGCAGGAAGGCGTGACGAGTCCATACCCAGCAATTTGGCTCACCTGGTGTATGCGATACGGGTGCGCACACTCGGAGCAATGATCATCTGGCTGAGGTTTTTGTGTTGAATCCCAACCACATGCAGTACAGCGCCAGCCCCCTTCTTGTTGTTCAACCGACAGCAAACGACATCGCGGGCACGCTTTGTGGGCGCTCCAGCCACAGCAGGCACAACGGAGGACTTTCCCATCCTGAATAACAGAAAGGAATCGACAGTACGGACAACGCTGGTTCATGAGTATTCCCTCCTCTTGTAAAACAACCATCAGATAGTGAATGGGGGAGCATATACTAGCAGGTGAGATATGTCAATAGTAATTGACAAATATTGTCGGTAACAATTTGATAATTACATAATATGCAGTTGACAAAGGTAATATAATGGTATATACTGTTGTCAGTATTTACGACAAAATATTATGACCATCGAAAATTTACTCAAACAATTTGGATTTACGGTCAAAGAAACACGGGTGTATCTCACTTCTCTTGGACTTGGTACGGCTTCGGTACAGCGAATTGCCCAAAAAGCCGGGGTAAAAAGAACTACCGTTTATGCCATTTTGGAAAACCTACTGGAACGGGGAATTATCGGTAAGGCTAAAGTTGGCAAGAAAACCCATTATTTAGCCGAACCGCCGGAAAAGCTATTCTCTATAGTAAGTAACTTGCGTGACAATATGAAAACAGCCTTGCCGCAGTTTAATGCGCTGTATAGCAAGGGGGAAACCAAACCCAAGATCACTTTCTTTGAGGGGAAAGAGGCAATTCAAAATGTGTATGACGACACACTAAGAGAAAAACCAACCGAAATATTTGAATGGAACACCAACGCGTACTTTCAACAGTTCCCGAAAGATCATGATTATCTGGCGAAGCGCGTTGCTTTGAACATCCATGCTAAACGATTGGCGGGTAGCGGTTCGGTTTGGCAAACGGTGCACAAGAGACGCGACGCTGAACAGCTTTCTGAGACTCTCATTGTACCCAAGGAATATTTCTGGCCCGAGATCGAAGTGAATATCTACAATAATAAAGTGGCGTTCATGAACTATGCCGAACAGATGTCGGTGATCATCGAGAGCCAGGCGATTGCGGACGCGATGCGACAGGTATACGACTTGTCTTGGAGGGGTGCGAAAACACTACAGGATAAATAGTAAATTGTGAAAATACAAAAAACAATGGATGAGTTCCGTGGCGAAAACCTCCCCCATACTAAGAAGTAATAACACATTTCTAGGTTAGCAAATACTACAACCGGTCCCCTCCTTAGCTAAGGAGGGGACAGTTTGGATGTATCAACGCACAGCTACATTTAAAAAAAAGCTCTAAAGAATCGGGGGGAGGTTTGGTTAAGATGCAAAAAAACACCGGATGAGCTCCGGTGGTTTTTTATTATCATCTAGCCATTATATATGGGTACAGGCATCTCGCTCTCTATCGCTGGGTTCATTACCCTTGTCTCTCATCTCGACAACGCAGAAACTTTTAAGTTCAACCTCAGGATGATCATTGCGACCGTCTATAAGGCCGAGTTGAAAGTTACTAACATTACTGTTCGTTTGGTTTGTCTGTGAGATTGTCCAACTTGGCATGGGTCCTAGATCAAATTGCAATCCAGTGCTAGCGTCTAGTACGAGTAGCTCTGCCTTTACATGCTTTATGACTCCACCCGCTGGTGAATTTATCACAAGACATGAAATAATATCCTGTTTCAAAGGTAGGAGGTTGTCTAAGCGATAACGGCCAAGATTATCGATTCGATTTATGCCATCGACCGAGGGATCTGGAGCGAGATAATCATTATTCGGGTTATCCAATATTAACTTCAGACCAATTGTGCGATTATCTCCATCACCCTGAATGATTTGAAATTTGTTGTTAACACGAAAGGAGTAATCAATTGCTTGTGTATGAGCGTAAAATTTACTGCACGCAAAAACATTTTCCGGCATAGAAACCGGAACTTGAATGTATCCTTGTGGGTCCATTCCGCGCATTCCGCGTGTTCGCTGCCTATAGGCCACTTGCTTCAAACTAAGTAGGCCATCGTTTTCCTCGAGATCGTTTACTGGATTGGGATGATCCCATTCTGTGAAAATTGCAGAGCTATATTTGTTAATGTCTTGTAATGATTGCTCCTTTTTTTGAGGTTGACGCGGAGCAAAGTATTCCAAAGCAGCAATCACCGAATTTGGTATTTGAATTATTAAAGCGATTATAGCTATTATGACGCCAAATTTTCCCCAGTTTCGTTTGCGACTTAGTGAACGATTGGATTTTGGTTTCCTGTAATCCATTTCATTAATCATGAATGCCGTGTGCGTATATCGTTAGAATATCTAGTGTGTTGGTTCATGCGAAGCTAATTCAATGACGTACAGTGTGCCAAGTGTTGGATCTTCGTAGACCTTTGCTTGATATTTGCCGCTAACCCTATTTGTGTCGATATGATTGGATTTGAAAAACGATCGCGCTGAGATGGTTGCACCCTCTGGGTTGGCGCTGTAATTAACCTTGTACGAATCAGCGACTTTTTCTTTGTGAAACCTAACCGCAATCGCATTTTTTTCATTATCAAAGAATAGTTCAGCATGAGTTAATTCTTTTACGCCATACGTCTGACAGAAAACGCGAGGGAACCCGATAAACTGCGATTTTGTGATACTTATGCGATCTTCGTATTTATTTCCAACACCCTCAAACTTAGTGAAATTGTACTCGGGCATGTATATGAGGCTAATAATAAGACGATAATATGATACCATAACGATATATATTATGCAAGAGTTATGCGTTAGCTGTAGTGTCACCATATATACCAAAGTCATATAATTGGCTAATAATAGCCATAATATATAATATAAGCATAATAACCAGATGTTTTGTATAGTATTTCATTTAGGGTATATAAAAAAACACCGGATGAGCTCCAGTGGTTTTATTCACTACTTCGTGTTTTTACTTTTGTGGTTAGCAGTCTATATTACTCGGCCAAACAAACCCATTTTAAACAAACTGTTCCGGCAAGTTGTATTATATTAGTTATTTGTACAAAGAGCGATCCTTCATCACTGTAGTTCGCCGAGGGATAGAGTTGTCCATGGGCCAACTTATTTCGCAACTGATAAATTGCCGCGATTAAAATGTGAGCATTATTTTGACAACCATTTGTGATAAAATCCGAAGGGAAAGTTAATAAATCAAAACCAGCGGCCGTTTGAAGCTGAATATAATTATTTTGAATACCTCTAAGTTCATTCTTTATTGTAGGCCACACCGCGCTACCTAGATTAACAAAAGTATTATCGAGGTTTGCGGTATGATTTTGTAATTCTCGCGTCTTCACAAAGTTTCCTGCGAATGCTTTAGCCTCAAAAATTGACCAAACTGCTAAAAACCAAACCGGGGCTTCGTTAGACTCGAGCTTGGTTTGGCAGTGTTCTATGATGTATTTGGTTGGATTCACGGAATTATTTAATGTCTGATAATATTTTAGCCATTGGTTGTATCACGCCGAGGTTTTCATACTCGCCCTCGGCAACCCACGTAGGTATTCCGACAATACAAATGCTATTATCTATTTTTGATATGGCTAATCCACCAGAATTACCCGCATCAATTTTAGCTGTCGTAAAATAGTTATCTTCACTTTTACCACTGATAATTCCTTCCGTTACAATAATATTACTCACTCCCAATACCGTTGTTTTAACATTAAAAGCTGCTGCTGGATATCCGAATATATACACCTTTTTCCCAGGTTGAACTTGGTTGCAAATGCTATAATTTGGTAATATCCTGTTTTTTAAAGGTTCCACGATCTGTTGACGACGTATGTATAATCCAAGAATAGAATAGTCAAAGCTATCATTATATTGACGATGCCAGTTTCCCAAAAAAGACTCAATAGCCAAATCATTATCCTTTAGTAATTCACGAATTGATTGATACCCATCTATATCTGGAAATTCTATCCAGCATTTGCCACTAGTTTGGTTATTGTATGAATACGTTTGTGCAACATGAGCATTTGAAATCACCGCACTAATAGCTTCACCCTGATTGGTTGGAGTATAAATACGATTCTTATCATTTACATCGGTGTCGTTGACCGGCCTCATCTTTTCTGACCACGGGAAGTTCATATAGATGCCCGATCCCCGAACAGAATAACTCGGTAATAAATCACCAGGTTGGTAGTCTGCACAATTCAGAGTCACAACAGACTTAGAAATAGTTTTAATTTCCTGATCAGTTAACTCGTCACTAATTTGAGGTAGTGAGCCAACGGCTTGTTTATCTGCCTTGTCGGGCCATCTATAAGTATGATCCACATTTTGTATAATAACCCAACCCAAAACGCACAAAACAAGTAAAACAAGAAACGTAATCCCGCCCCTTTTAGAAATCTCAAGTTGTAATTTCATAATATATTAGTTATTATATGTTGCTGTGACTCTCGGGGACGAATTAAGCACATAGGTTTCCTGTGTTGGTCGGACTCCCAGTCCCAGGCGGAGTCTTTCGCCCAAGGTGTAAAACATCGATTACTAGACACTAATGGTGTAACAAGTTTTCGAAACAGCGTCAACTATAAAATCGAGCCGAGATGCTTGGCGTCACAGAGTTATTACTTCTATTCTTGGTTAAACCGCCTCTTGCCTTTGCCCTCGGCAGCCCCGCCCCGAGTTTATCGAGGTGGTGGGTCTACGCTTCGGCTCGCTAGCAAGCCTTCGCTCCGAGAATCGAACCTATTTGCACCCGGAGGGATTCGAGGTCTGGGCAGCGACGACCTGCCACCGGCAGCTCGTCGGACGCTCGTCTGTCGCTCCGCTCCGACTCGCTCCTGCCCTTCGAATCCAGTGAAAATATTTACTCACACTAATATTTAAAAGCTTTATTTTACTTAATTGCACCCGGAGGGATTCGAACCCCCGGCCTTGTGGACCGGAACCACACGCTCTATCCAGCTGAGCTACGGGTGCACGTTGTGATGAACTGCTTCTAACCTTTAAATAATAACACTTTTTCATGCTGAGCCCAGACGTCCCGCCTGGGCGGGAGTCGGGATCCCGATCGGCTTACGCCGCATCGGGACTACGGGTGCATGTAAAAGAAACTATTAAGCCGGTGGCTGATATTCTTCCTTGATGAACTTTTCGAACACTTCGATATCTTCCGGCCGGCCGAAATCCTGCCAATAATCGCGCAGCCGGTGCAGACGGACTTTGCCCTGGGCGGCCAGTTGATTGATCGCATCGGTGATTTCGTATTCGTGCCGCGGTGAGGGCGTTAGATTTTTGACAATGGGGAAAATGTCGGGGGTGAACTTGTACAAACCGGTATTGATCAGGTTGCTGGCCGGGTCGCTGGGTTTCTCTACGATTCGCTCCACCAGGCCGTCGTCATTCTTTATAATAACACCAAACCGTTCCGGATGCTCGTGTTCCATGCCGGCTACATATATATAGCCATCATCATTGAACAGGCGTTTCAAGTCCGGCACGGAATAAAGATTGTCGCCATTAACCGAGATGAAACTTTCTTTACCGATCAATGGTTCGACGGCTTCGATCGGACAGGCGGTGCCGTATTTTTCACCCAGCGCGACGGACTGATCCACGATCGTGATTTCAAACGGCAACGAAGACAAGAATTTCGTCCAAGCCTCTTTTTTGTGCCCGACTACGAGAATAATTTGTTCAGCTCCGGCGTGCACCAGATTATCCAAAAGATAGCTGATGAACGGTCGTCCGGCCACTTCGATCAATTGTTTGGGTTGGTCGGCAGCTAGTTCGCCCATTCGCTCACCTTTGCCGCCGGCCGATATTACTACTTTGCTGATCATATTTTTGGGTAATAAAAAACGCAAAATGTTGCCATTGCACTGTAGCTTATTTCAGGATTTTTTTCAAGAGGCCGTAACCGGCATACCACACCGGCTGGTAGACAGCGTCGGCGACAGCGGCGTAGGTAACTATGCGGCCGCCGAAGCCTTTTTTGAATCGGGTGATGCCGGCCCAGGCGTGGCGTGGATCGTCATTCTCGGCGATACCCCAGAAATCGTATTGGATGGCACCGTCGCGTTTGGCGTCATGGATTGTTTGCCATTGGAGCAAGTGCGGCGCCATCAGGTTGCGGCCTTCGTTGCCGGAAGCGCCGTGCAGGTACACCACGGTCTGGTCATAACGCAGCACCAAATTGGCCGCCAATATATTTCCGTTCTGTTCGGCCAGATAGAGACGCGCCGGACACAGTTTCGAGTCCTTCAGTGTCCGCAACAGGTTGTGATAATACTTCTGAGTATGTTGGGTGATTTTATTGCGTTCGGCCGTGGCTTGCATCAAGCGCCAAAATGCTTCGAAAGATTTGTCATCGGTGGCGGTTCGAATGGTCACGCCTTTTTTCTCCGCCAGACGAATATTGTAGCGGGTCTTTGAGTGCATCCCAGTCAGTATTTCTTCTTCGCTCAACTTCAAGTCCAGTATCAATGTCACACCCGGTTGAACGGTCTTGGGTAAAACTTTGATTGGAATTCTAGTGGGCAGATCAGCCAGACTTATCGCGCCATCGTCACGCGCCCATCCGGGTTCGAGCCGAGTAAAGACTAGCCGCCGCCCGGTATGCTCGGCGTGCAGACCTTCAATAATGGTTTTTAGCACATCGGGCCACTCGGTGCGCGACAGATCACGATGCCACACTGGACCGCGCGGTATATACCAGTAGGTGCACCCGGCCGGTAGCGGCATGGCAATGGCCTGGACCGACGCAACATTATTATTTGACTCATCGGATATAAAAAAGCGGCGCACAACACGGTTGGCGGCGGATTGGAATTCACCCCAGTCCCAGCTTTGTAAAAATTGATCGGTCGACTGTTCGGCCAGGAAGGCGGTAAAGGCGGCGGCGTCTTGAGTTAGTTGAAGTTTAAACGTGGCCATTAGTGTTTGCCCAGTATTTTCAAAGCTTGTTTGAGCCGGTCTTGGGCGTTCAATGATCGATCCGTTACTTTGCGCAGCGCATTGCGCGCTTCCGGCCGCGCGTAACCCAGCTGAACTAAAGCTTCCAGCGCGTCCACGAAAGTCTGATCCATCGAGTCGCCTACCAAGCCGGTCTTCTCCAGCTTTTCACGCAGCTCGACGATAATGCGCTCGGCGGTTTTTCGGCCGATGCCGGACACGCTAATTAGCAAAGTCGGATCGTTCTGTACAATGGCTTGCTGGATGTCGCGCACCGGCGCGCTGGACAGCACGCCCAGGGCGGAACGGGGACCGACGCCGGAGATGCTCAACAGCCGTTCGAAAAAATCCATATCCTCGAGCGTCACAAAACCGTACAGCTCGGCGCTGTTTTCGGTTTGATGATGATAGGTGTGCAATTCAATCTCACTGCCCGACTCGGCCATTTCCACCACCTGCGGCAACACAAAAACTCGGTAGCCGACATCGTGCACGCGCACGACCAGATAGCGTTCAGTTTTGACCAGGACGGTTCCTTTCAGATGGGCAATCATAGGGACATTATAGTAAGAATAGTTACAAATTACAAGTTACAATTTTAGGAAGGGACTTTTAGAATTTATCAAGAATGCCGGCAAACAATTCTGATTATTGGAAATTTTGGCTTTCTCCTATTTTTGTAACTTGTCCCGCTTCAGAGCGGGATACCGCCTTCTCCGAAATAATGATTTAAAGTGGCGGGATAACTAGCTACTTGTAACTATTATGAGGGAGGTTCGGGTTGATCCGGTTATTTGTTAGCCGCGACTCATTACGACTCTCACAGCGCGCGGACGGAGGTCAACCCCGTCAGTCGCGACTGACGGGGTTGACCCAGTACCAGACTCGGTACTGGGTTGACAAATCACCCGTTTAGTATTAACATCGGCTATTAGTTCTTTGCCAATTAGCAATGCAACAATTCGTCCCGGCAGCCAGGTGCGTGGAATCATTCTGCGTAGTTGGCTGTCGAGACGATAGTCGCCTGGAAATACCTCCAAGCGCTTCCCAATACGGGAGGAATTATGTATCAGAAACTTTTCGATCTGATTCAGCCCGACACACCGGTCGCGGTGGCGGAGTGGGCGATCGCTGAAGCGCGCGAATTCTATGGTTTGGAAAGCGCAGGACTGCTTGTACTCGAAGGCGAGAACATCTTTGGTGAACAGAGCACCATTCAGTTCATTCACTTTCGGTCACGTAAGTCGGCGGCGGGAAGCCTGAGTGGACGAGTGGTGGTTCGATGGGATGATTCGGCTCAACGGTGGGTTGCTGTCGTGGTTGACATCGACTCCGACCGAGCAGTCGGGTTTGGCCACTGGTATGAGGGGAACTGTTTCTGGGTGTGTATGAAGGCCGTGACGCCCAGGAGTAAGCTGAGTCAGCCTGATTCTGCTGCGGTCGAAGCTGGGCATGAGAGGGCACTCGTATGACATTCACACTCCCGAGTGTGTCTGGTGGGATGGCAGTGGTTGGTTCGTTCATAATGCTTTACGCCCTGTACTGCCAGATTCGACTCAACCATCGTCGGGGAAAAGTCGAGGGATTGTCTCCGGTGATGATCTTCGGAGCTCTCTATACGTACACCTGCTGGACCATCCACGGCTGGTCGAAGCCAAACTGGTTTCTGGCGGTTGCTCAGACCCCCGGGGTTGTTCTCACGCTGATCTTGATGATCCAGTGGTGGCGCGATCCAGCGAGATCGAAGAGGAGGCCATGATGCCAAACATAAGTGAGGCTCTGCCAATGCTAACCTGGGCGGTTGACATGGCGGCGCCCTTTGCCCTTGGGACTTCATTCCAGTACTCCATAAAGTCCGATGCCCAGCCGATTGGCAACCCGCTGAATGGCGAGGTTTGGTTCGGGGAGTTTACAAGTCTTTCGGCTGGAAAGCTCATCACTGGCACGGCCGCTGTGATCTATAACGAAGCCGGCGGATGCTGGTTGCCGCTGAGTGTCGCTTTTCGCTACGGCGAGAACAGTTACGACGTGCAGTTCACTTGCGTTCTCAGGGTGGGGCGCATAATGCTGGTTACGCTCGAGCTGAGCGAGGAAACAAAGGAGGAGACATAATCAATACAACCGCCCCGGCTCCCTCGAGCCCCGGCGGTTTTTCTTTTTGGGTAACGCTTGACGATAACGGCTCGGTTGGGTAAGATGCGGGCGGTGTTCCGGAGGGTACTAGACACATGGCAATGGAGGCAGGATGATCAAGCGGATTCCTGATGGTTTGATGGGCTGGCCGGTGATGGGTCCCTACTCGCCAGCTCTGGAGGTGTCACCTGGACACTTCGTGTTCTCCGGTATCATCACCGATCTTGATGCAAAAAAGCAACCGATTGTGACCGATCGGAATGAGCAGATCATCCTCGTGCTGTTGAAGTGCCTGAAGGCGCTCGACGCGTGCGGATTGGGTGTTCGTGACCTGATCCGGTTCCATGCCAGGTTCGCGGGCAGCATGGAAGGCTATGCCTATCTGGGTCAACTCATGAAGAAACACTGCGGCAGTGACCTGCCGTTTCCGGCGCGGGACGCTTACGCGGTGGCCGAGCTGCCGGGCGGGAAGTACGTTCACATCGAGATCATCATGGAGGCAATCCGGCAGGAGGAGTAACCGGTCTACGCCCCAGCAGTACACACCGTCTTGGCAAAATTCGCCCCGGCGGTTTTTCTTTTTTGACATGAGTATTATAGAGAGCTAATATGTAGACAACGGCAGGACTGGAAACAATATGCCGGTTTTGTTTAATCTGCGAAATCACAAATCAAAGCGCAAGGCGTTACGAAACCGAAGCACTTTCGCAGAGTGGAGGTTATGGGAGTGTTTGCGACACAGTCAGTTTTGTGGTTATAAATTTCGTAGACAACAAGGAATCGGAAAGTATGTTGTAGACTTTTATTGTCCAAAACTTAAGTTGGTAGTTGAAGTTGATGGGGCGACACATAGTACACTGCAGGAAATAGAGTATGATGGGAAAAGACAGCGATGGCTTGAATCATTAGGTCTTCTGGTTATTCGTTTTACAAACGAAGATGTGTTCGAAGGTCTGGACAATGTGTTAATAAGATTAAAAGAGGTTTGCGTTGTGAGAGAACGGCTCCTCAACCACCCCTAAGCCCCTCCTTGGTAAAGGAGGGGAACGCCCTACAATGTTCTGAGCGAAGGCGAAGAACTTCCGTATATATCCCCTCCTCTCGGAGGAGGGGGTGGGGGTGGTCGTGTGGTTGGTGAGTTATGGTCACAACACTCAAAATCTGCTATACTCCCTCCCTATGGAACGAAAATTCGAACTAAAAGCACCATTTAAACCCACAGGGGACCAGCCACAGGCAATCGAAAAGCTGGTCAAAGGTTTGAGTTTGGGTTACCGAGACCAGACCCTTTTGGGCGTAACCGGCTCGGGCAAAACATTTACCATGGCCAACGTGATCGCCCGCACCCAGCGGCCCACGCTGGTGATTTCGCATAACAAAACTCTGGCCGCTCAAGTGGCCGCCGAGTTCCAGGAATATTTTCCCAATAACGCGGTGCACTATTTCGTCAGTTACTACGACTATTACCAGCCGGAAGCGTACATGCCGACGACCGATACTTACATTGAAAAAGAAACGGATATCAATGAAGAGATTGATCGATTGCGCCACAGTGCTACGGCCGCTCTGATGACTCGCCGCGATGTCATTATCGTGGCATCGGTGTCGTGCATCTACGGTTTGGGTTCGCCGGCGCAATACAAAGATGTTTCGATCGCGCTGCATTCCAGTCAGCGGATCAAGCGCGATCAGGTCTTGAAACAGCTGGTCCGATTGAAATACGATCGCAACGATATTGATTTTCATCGCGGCACTTTCCGGGTCAAGGGCGAGACGCTTGATATTTTCCCCAGCATGTCATCGGAAACAGCCTTGCGTTTGGAATTCTTCGGTGATGTGATTGAGCGGATTGTGGAGTTCGATCCATTGACCGGCGAAACCATCACGCTGCAATCTGACATTGTGATATTTCCAGCCAAGCACTACGTCTCTCCGCCGGAAAAAACCGAGGAAGTAATGCGCGAGATTCGCAACGATTTGAAAGCTCGTCTAGAGGTGTTGAATCGAATGAATAAATTAGTTGAAGCCCAACGATTGGAGCAGCGCGTGCGCTTTGATTTAGAAATGATAGCCAACACTGGTTATTGCACCGGTGTCGAGAATTACTCGCGTTACTTTGATGGACGGAAAGCCGGTGATCCGTCATTTACCCTAATAGATTATTTCCCGAAAGATCTACTGATGTTCATTGACGAGTCGCATATTACACTACCGCAGATCGGGGGAATGTACTTTGGCGATCGGGCGCGCAAGGATATGTTGGTCGAGTATGGTTTTCGATTGCCGGCTGCGTATGACAATCGGCCCCTGAAGGCAACGGAGTTTGAGAAGAAGATTAAGCAAGTTATATACACGTCTGCCACGCCCAAGGACGAAGAGCTTAATCGCAGCAAGCAGGTGGTGGAACAGCTGATTCGTCCGACCGGTTTGTTGGATCCGATAATAGACGTGCGTACTACTCTGCACCAGGTCGATGATTTGATCAAAGAGATCAACGAGACAGTCAAAAAAGGCGAACGGGTACTGGTGACCACATTGACCAAGCGGATGTCGGAAGATCTGACCGACTACTTGAAAGAAATCGGTATCAAGGTGCAATATCTCCATTCTGAAGTCGATACCATGGAACGGTTAGAAATACTGCGCGACCTTCGACTGGGGAAATACGACGTGGTGGTAGGTATTAACCTACTGCGTGAAGGATTGGATTTGCCCGAGGTATCCTTGGTGGCTATTTTAGACGCCGATAAAGAAGGTTTTCTACGCTCGGCGACCGCCTTGATTCAGACCATGGGTCGAGCGGCTCGGCACGAGCATGGCCGGGTGATTATGTATGCCGACAACATGACCGGTTCGATGAAGCGGGCGATCGATGAGACTACCCGCCGCCGGAAAGTCCAGGAAGCGTATAACAAAAAACATGGCATTGTGCCAAAGGGCATTAAGAAAGAGGTGCGATCGGGTCGTTTGTCAGGTCTCAAGGTGATGCCGGCCATGCCGCCCGAACAAGCCCTGAAAGCGCTGTCCAGCCAGCGCCTGGATGAGTTGATTCATGAGCTGGAAGAAAAGATGAACCTGGCTGCTCGCAATATGGAATTTGAAGACGCGGCCAATTTGCGCGACCAGATCGCGGAATTGAAGCGGGTGCGGAAGTAACCATTACTGCAGCCGGTGATATACACCCCCAGACTGAGGGCTTGACATTTTCTAATTGATATATAAGATAGTGTCAGGTCACCATTTCGCTATCTGATGATAGAGCGGCGCTCTACCGCAACGGAGGCAGAAACTATGTGGATGCAAGCCTTTAGTCACGAGCTCGCACTCGTGGTGGTGGTTCTGGTTGGTGCCACGCTCCTTTTCCGGCTCCTGCTAAAGTTCGAGGTGGCTTGGTTAGTGGCTCTCTCAGCTGAGGTGATCATCTCCGCCATCGAGAGCCTTCGCCGGGTGTCCCTGGTCGGAGACTGGTGGTCGGGTAGCCACGTTTACATCGGCCAGCGTTGGGCGACCATCGGCTTGTTCGTCGTCCTGACTATTCTGTATCCCTTCGTCAAACGGCGCGATGACGAGCCACGCAAGGCCACACGTCAGTGAGTTCTCGTTCTATTACGGGAACTCATTTCTTTTTATCCCAAGCCGTTCTTAACAGTGCGTCGTAGTTGAACCATTGCGCCACCCTTGCATATATTATCAATCTTTAGTATAGTGACAGGGATTTTCGGGGCCAAGTCATGTTGCCCCACAGAACTGAATAATTTTCCATATAACACATGCCAGTCAAGAAAGCAGCCTGGAAGGCGCTCCGACAAAGCAAAAAACGTCATGCTCGCAACATCGCTACCAAGGTGAATGTGCGCGCGGTTGTAAAAAAGACCCGACAAGCCATCGCCGGTAATGCCAAGGACGAAGCCGCCAAAGCTCTCAAAGAGGCTTTGAAAGCGCTCGATAAAGCGGTCCAAAAAGGCGTTATCAAAAAAAACACGGCGGCTCGGAAAAAATCGCGGCTGACGCTACAGTACAACAAACTGGCGAAGCAAGCCGCATAGACGCCCAGTATTGGCAACAACGATATTCAGACAATTAATGTCTGATGGTTATTGTTTTTCTGGCTGGGCTCAATTCCAAATATCAAAACACAAAACTATAAATAATATTAAAACTTAAAACCCCCCCAATGTTAAAACATTCGGGAATTGATAATTGGAATTTGTCTTGTGTTTAGATACTAATGCTTAGGATTTACTCATGGCTTCTACCGTAAAGACATCGAATAGCACCCGCGGATCAATCGCGGTGGATTTTGTGCGTTGATCGAGACGAGCCAGGCGGGAATAAATGTGTTTCAATTCCGCCAGCGAGAACCGGCGCGCCTGCTCGGCTGATTTTCGAGCCACGAACGGATGCAGCTCCAGCTCGGTAGCCAGTCGGCCAGGAGCATTACCAGCGTCAAGATAATCTTTAACCTGTAGGAGTATTCGGAATTGACGTGCCAGCATGGTGAGCAGATATGGTACTGGCAACCCGCCGCCGACCTCTTCTTCCATCAGCCACAGAGCTTCGTTGGTCTGGCGTCCGGCCAGTGCGTCGGTCAGCCGGAAGATGTCGCTATCAAATTTTGATTTGACCATCAGCTCAACGTCGGCCGTGGTGATTGGGCGGCCTTTTGTATAACTGGTCAGTTTATCGATTTCGGAATTAGCCTCCCAGAGATCATTGCCGACTAGACTGATTAGCAAACGTTCGGCTTCGGTTTCGATCATTCCACCACGCCGAGCCACCTCTTTTTTAACCCACTGGGCCGCCTGCGTACCGGACAGTAAAGGAAAATCTTCAGTTAGCACATCTTTGCCTTGACCGACATTCAAACCGGCGCTTTTTTTCTTGCGGCTCTTAGACGGTATCGTACCTTCCCAAAGCACCAACACGGTATCGTCATTGTTCCAGTGCTGCAGCAGCTTTTGGATTGCCTCTACCGTTTTGGGACTCTTGTGCTGGCTTAAGTTTTCAATGATCACCATCCGCTTGGATGATAGAAATCCCCGGGTTGACATGGCATTGTTAACTTCGTCTACGGTCAACGTCGGCCCGTCCAATCGGACAATATTAATGCCGGTGGCGTCGTGCTTAGTTTGAAAAGCGTCGCGCAGCACCTTGAGGCGTTGGCGGGAACGAAATGTATCGGGACCTTGGAGCAGTATGATCATGGTGTGGTTATTCTTGACAGCCGGTTAATTATACAGTAGGTTTGCTGTGGAGCCAAACTGTTATAATGCTTAGTTAGGGCGTTGGTCCGGAGGGACATCATGTGCTGCATTTGTTCTGACCCCGGAATCACAAGAATTCCCGTTCGGTTTGAGGGAACCGTGGTCGGCGACTGCGCGGTCCAGAGCTGTAGCGGCTCGGTGCGGCGTGCTACGTCTCTACCGATCCAGGTCTGCGATACGCCTGGTTGTGGCTGTGGTTTCACCATTGCCACCGATGGAGAGAGGCGAGCATTGGCCGAACGGGTCGGTTACTTGCTCGATAAGGGCGGTTTTCCGGAATCAGCAGCCGTGGCTGGAACATCCTAGTGATGGGCCAGCCTTTCTATTTTACCTCACTCAATTCCCCCCAGTTTGGACCGGCATCGATCTCAACCTTGATCGGGACTTTTAACGTATAGATATTCTCCATAGCATCCTGGATGTATCGCGCGACTTTCTTTGTTTCGTCTTGGGGAACCTCGAAGACCAATTCATCGTGTACCTGGAGGATCATCTTGGTCTTTGGGCTGATCGCGGGCAGCTCCCGGTGAATCTTAATCATGGCCATTTTCAATAGATCGGCGGCGGTGCCTTGAATCGGCATATTGATGGCCATGCGTTCGGCGCCGGTTCTGATTTGACGGTTGCTGGATTGAATCTCCGGCAGATAGCGGCGTCGGCCGAACAACGTTTCGACATAACCCAAGCGGCGGGCCAGCGCTTTGGTTTCCTCGATGTACTCTTTGATGCCTTGGTGATGTTCGAAATAGGTTTCAATGTAATCGGAAGCCTCGTCGACATCCAGGTTAGTACCCCGCGCCAGGCCGTACACGCCCATGCCGTAAAGGATGCCAAAGTTAATCGCTTTAGCCGCTCGGCGCATCTCGGGTGTGACATCTTCCGGTTGAACGCCGTTAATTTCAGCTGCGGTCCGGGTATGAATGTCCTCATTATTACGAAAAGCTTCCAGCATCGATCGGTCATAGGCGATAGCCGCCGCAATGCGCAGCTCAATCTGGGAATAGTCAGCCGATACAATCACCGATCCCGGAGAAGCGATAAAGGCCTTTCGAATTTGCTTGCCCAGCTCGGTGCGTATGGGGATGTTTTGCAGATTAGGATTGGAGGAGGAAAGCCGGCCAGTGGATGTAACGGCTTGATTGAAGCTGGTGTGCACCCGTCCGGTCTGGGGATTGATCAGTTCCGGTAGGGCATCGATGTAGGTGGAGATCAGCTTAGCCAGTTCGCGGTATTCGATGATCATCGGCACGATCGGATGTGCGTCGTGCAGCTTGTCCAGCTCCGAAGCGGCGGTAGAGTAGCCGGTCTTGGTTGAGCCAATGCCTTCGGTATCAAGGTCGAGCTTGTCGAAGAAGATCCGCTTGAGTTGCAAAGGCGAATTGATATTAAATTCCTCGCCAGCCGCTTTATGTATCCGTTTTTCTAGTACGGCGATCTGTTTGGTTAGCTGATCGGACATCTGGTTCAGAAATTTAGTATCAATCAACACGCCCAACGTTTCAATTTTGGCCAGTACAGGCACCAGCGGCATCTCAATTTCCAGGAAAAGATTCTCAAGCACCGCCTTTCGGAGTTTTTGCCGCAACGGTGCGACTAAACGTAAAGTATAATCGGCGTCTTCGCAGGAATAATTAGCCAGCTCTTCCAGCGGGACGTTCTCCATTGGTTTTTGCATTTTGCCTTTCCCGATCAGCTGTTCGATCGGAATCATTTCGTGGCCCAGCTCGGAAAAAACCACTGCATCCAAACCATGTTGCCGGCTCGATGGGTCGATCAGATATGACGCAATCATGGTGTCAAAACCAGGATTGGTTAGCTCAATCCCGGCCCTGGCCAAAACCATGATATCAAACTTCATATTATGACCGGCTTTTTCAATGCTGCTATCCTCGAGGAATATCTTCAGATCGTCCAGCAACTTATCGCGCTCGGCCGTACCTGGTTGAACATTGATATAATACGCGACGCCGTTTTGCCAGCTCAAACTGACGCCCAGCAAGTCGGCCGTGAGTGGATCGAGTCCGTTGGTTTCGGTATCTACGGCAACGAGCTTGCTTTGTTTGGCTTGATTGAGAATCGGCTTCAAATCTTTAACTGATTGAATCAGGTGATAGTTTTTTGACAGTCGAACCGGTTCGGCGGTTCGTGGAGCCGAATCGGAAAGCAGTGAACCTTGAGTCTGCATTTCGGGCAATCTGGCCAGCAGGCTTTTGAATTCCAGTTCTTGAAAAAGCTTTATGGCGGCCATTCGGTCGTACATGCCGTGTCGGCAATCGGCCAACTTGAAATCAATCGGGATGTCGCAAACGATGGTGGCTAATTTCTTGCTAAGAAAAGCGTCGGACTCATATTTTTTTAACAAATCAATAATACGCGGTTTAGCCTCGATTAGTTTTTCGTTTTTCTTTAACGCGGAATATAGATCTTCGACGGTATCAAATTGTTTGAGCAGGTTTATGGCGGTTACCTGTCCGACACCTTTGACGCCCGGAATGTTGTCGGACGCGTCACCAGCCAAGGCCTTATAATCCGGCACCTGAGCGGGCGTAATGTCAAACTTTTTCCGTACCGTATCGGCGTCGTAGAGCAATGTATCACTCATGCCCTTCTGTAATCGGTAAACCTTGGTATTTCCATCGACCAATTGCAGTTCATCCATATCGCCGGTCACGATGATTGACTCGACGTTGGGTTGGTCAACTTCTTGGCGAATGGTAAGCGTGCCGATCACGTCATCCGCTTCGTAGCCGGGCAGTTCGTAAATCTTAATATTGAGCGTACGCAGCACCTCTTTTACTATCGGGATTTGATCATACAGTTCTTGAGGGGCTTTGACTCGCGTAGCTTTGTATTCGGCGTACTCCTCGTGACGGAATGTCTTTTTAGCCACGTCAAAGGCGGCCGCGATGAATTGCGGTTTGAATTCTTTGATGACTTTTAACAACACGGACGTAAATCCATAGGCGGCATTCACCAAGCGGCCATCTTTTGTGGTCAGCGGCGGCAGGGCATGAAACGCCCGATGAATCAGGGCATTGGAATCGATTATGACGAACTTGGTTTTTGTGGGCATGGTTTCATTGTACACTAGACAGGCCACTCTGAAAACCGAAGTAACGGGAATATTTTCATTGACAGAGCGGAATGGTAAATGTCATAATTTGCCCATGGGCAAAACTTTTTCCGAGAAAATTAGACCACCAGAATCAACTCCCGCGACAACCGCACCGGCATCTCCAGAGACGGGGCGTCTTAAGATAATTGCCGGTCAGGATGTCGAAACAGTACTGCGCGAGGCTCAATCCGATCGCCAAGGATTATCTGATAGTGAAGTCCGGCGCCGGCAAGCGGAGTATGGTTTGAATGAAATCGCTTCGCAGCGACCGAAACAATGGTGGCAGAACCTGCTCCAAAATTTTAAAGATCCTTTGAGCCTGTTGTTACTGGCGCTGGGATTGATTTCTTATTTTACCGGTGACGCCAAGGCGACTATTATTATCGGTGTTATGCTACTGCTTAGCGTGTTCTTGCGGTTTTTCCAGGAGTTACGGGCCAATAAAGCCGCGGTTAAGTTGCAGGCAATGGTTCATACGACGGTGACTGTGTTGCGGAATAATCATCCATGCGAACTGCCGTTAAGCGCGCTGGTGCCAGGCGATATCGTTCAATTATCGGCTGGAAACATGATACCGGCCGATTTGCGTTTAATTGAATCAAAGGACCTGTTTGTCAATCAAGCCACCATGACCGGCGAAGCCATGCCGGCCGAAAAACATGCCCCGGCCGTCAGCCATACTCAGGATGGCGAGCTTGAGTTGGCTAATATGTGTTTCATGGGTACAAACGTCGAAAGCGGAATTGCCACGGCCATGGTGGTGGCCACGGGCAGCCGAACCCGGTTTGGCGCGCTGGCAAAGTCGGTCAGCCGCGATCGTGAGATCACCAGTTTTGATCTAGGGGTAGGCCGTTTTACTTGGTTGATGATTCGGTTTATCGCCGTGATGGTACCGTTGGTTTTCTTGATCAACGGTTTGAGCAAACATGATTGGCTGCAAGCTTTTCTATTTGCTATGGCGGTAGCCGTGGGTCTGACGCCGGAATTATTACCGATGATTGTGACCGTTAATTTATCCAAAGGTGCTATGGCGCTGTCCCGAAAAAAAGTCATCGTTAAACGGCTTAACTCAATTCAGAATTTAGGCGCGATGGATATTCTGTGCACGGACAAAACGGGCACCTTGACCCAGGGTCGAGTGGTGCTGTTGCGGCATGTCGATATCGCCGGTCAGGAGAATACCAAGATACGCGACTACGGCTGGCTCAATAGCTACCATCAGACCGGCTTAAAAAACCTAATGGATGAAGCAGTGCTCAAGCACGATAGCGAGCAAACCGGAGAGTTGATCCATCAGTATCGCAAGATTGATGAAATCCCGTTCGATTTCAAACGCCGCCGGATGTCAGTGGTAGTTGAAGACAATACCAGCCAGCATCTGCTGATCTGCAAAGGTGCCGTTGAGGAGGTGCTGGCCCACACTCGCTGGGTGGAGGTGGGCGGCAAAGTCATGCCGCTCAAAGAATATCATCACGCCCACAAAGATAAATTAGTCCAAGAACTTGGCACCGAGGGGTTTCGGCTGATCGCGCTAGCGTATCGTAATCTGCCTCTGACCAAACACGTTTACGGGGTGACCGACGAAGAGGAACTGACCTTGCTGGGTTTTCTGGCTTTCTTAGATCCGCCCAAAACCAGCGCGGCGACGGCTATCAAAGAGCTGGAAAGATATGGTGTTGTGGTGAAAATATTAACCGGTGATAACGAGCTAGTTACTCGCAAAATATGCCACGATGTCAATCTGACGATCCAGCGCATATTACTTGGCACGGAAATTGAACAGCTAAACGATACACAACTAGCTGAAGCGGCCGAGCAGGCGACCGTATTTGATAAGCTTGATCCTAACCAAAAAGAGCGGATCATCCAAGCCTTACAAAGCCGAGGACACGTCGTTGGCTTTCTCGGCGACGGTATTAATGACGCGCCGGCATTGAAAGCGGCTGATGTGGGCATTTCCGTCGATAGCGCGGTTGATATCGCTAAGGAATCATCCGACATTATTTTGTTGGAAAAGAGTCTGATGGTCTTGAAAGACGGCGTGCGCGAAGGCCGAAAAATATTCGGCAATATCACCAAGTATATCAAAATGACAGCCAGCTCGAATTTCGGCAATATGTTCAGCGTGGCCGGCGGTAGCGTGTTTCTGCCATTTTTGCCTATGCTGCCGCTACAGGTGATCGTGAATAATTTGATGTATGATATGTCGCAGATTACCATACCGACCGACGGGGTGGATGAAGAATATCTGATCAGGCCGCGTCAATGGAAAATCAACCTGATCCAAAAGTTTATTCTTTGGATCGGGCCAGTCAGTTCGCTGTTTGACTACGCAACTTATTTTCTAATGTTGTATGCTTTTCATGCCTGGGGGAATCCAGCCCTGTTCCACACCGGCTGGTTTGTCGAGTCACTGATGACTCAGACGCTGATCATCCATATTATTCGAACCCGCAAAATCCCATTCTTCCAAAGCCGAGCCAGTTGGCCGCTGACCCTAACTTCATTCGCGGTCGTGGCGATTGGCGCCTGGCTGCCATTTTCACCCCTAGCCGACGCTTTGGGGTTTGTGCCATTGCCACCCATGTACTGGCTCTATCTGTTGGGCTTCTTGATAATATATTTCACGCTAACCCAGTTGGTTAAGTCGTGGTTTATAAAACGCTACGGGTGGGAATAGCCCGAAGGTTAGATCTGAAATAGCAGGCAAACAAAAACGCCCCCCACCTTTCTCGACGACGGTTTGCGATAATTGATGACGTAAGGCGAAGCCGCCAAATGGCTAGCGCAACAGTTGATCAATAGACATCGCTTAGAAAGGTGGGGGGCTGTTTTGACTTTGTTTGACTTAGTAGACGTTGGCGAAAAGAGCGATGGCCAGCAAGGTGCCGGCTAATGAAATGCCGATTATTCCCATGCCCATTAAGGTGTTAACCTTTTTCATTAATGGGTTGGTTTTTTTGACGTCTGTGTCGGTCGGCGTCTCGGCGACCGGCTCGGTTGGAGCCGGTTGCGCTTCCGCTACCGGCTGGCTTGGTGCCGATGGGGGAGGCGTTTGCGGCTGGGGAGCCGCTGGTGTGTCCTCGTTCATTTTTGTTTTTTGTTTTACTGATTACTTAAATAAAATACAACACTGGTTGTGTTGCGGATTATAAATGATATAGCTTTGGGTTCATTTTGATTTGGTTGTGTTTTTGTTTTCCCCCGAACCACTCGCAAATGCTCGGGTGCGGGGATTCAACTAATGTAATTGTATCACAGTTTTGCGATGTTGTCAACTATTATTAATAAAAAAAGCTGTTTACGTTACCCGGCGGTAAAGGTAAACAGCAATGGTTGGGATCTATGCGAGCTTCGGCACCCGCTCCCAATCCTCCTGGAACTTGGCGATCCCGGCATCGGTCAGGTGGTGCCGAGTCATCTGCATTATGACTTTGAACGGCACGGTCGCCACGTGTGCGCCAGCCTGGGCAGCCTGAATGACGTGCAGTGGATTGCGTATCGAGGCTGCAATCACTTCGGTGCTCAACCCGAGGCTGCGTAGGTGTGCAACGATTACTCGTACAGCGGCAGAGCCATCCTCGCCGATGTCGTCCAATCGGCCGACAAAGGCGCTGACATAGGTCGCCCCGGCCAAGGCGGCCAGATGCGCCTGGTTAGGGTTGAACACCAGCGTCATGTTGACCTTCACCTTCCGCGCTGAAAGTACACGACACGCCGCCAGCCCCGGTGGATTCATTGGGAGCTTGATGGCGATATTCTTCTGGTCGATCGCGACCAGTTTTTCGGCTTCGGCCAGCATGCCATCGCCATCTTTGGCTAGCACTTCCGCCGAAACCGGACCATTAGCCAGGGAGCAGATCTCACGGAGCAGAGCGTGAAAATCACCTCCCTCCTGGGCCGCCAGCGAGGGGTTTGTGGTCACTCCACAAACCACACCCATTGCGACCGCTTGCCGGACTTCTTCCACGTTTGCGGTGTCGACGAACAGTTTCATCATCCCTCCTCGCCCTAAATTGGGCTCCTCTGTGGTGGCGTTATAGGGTTACCTGCCCGCCAACATTAAATTATTTATCATCTTTAGTCAAATTGGCTTAGGTAGTTCTACTTGAAGCTATCCATATTTTGTTTCAGCATTCGGCGACGCCGAAGAACCATATATATTGCCACGCCAAAGCCGAGAATTGCCATACTCGATAGTGTGATTACGCTGGAGATTGAATTTTGAGTCGGAGTTACTACGTTGTTAGTGTTACTCATATTACCATCATCAGTGCTAGCGCCCTTTACCTCGGCTGTTTTTATATCGTCACTGGTGCGGGGCAGGATCGCCACGCCATTTGTGCCATTAGTTAATAAGCCAGTGACGCTAATTGCTTGGCCGGGTTGGGAATCCGGTACCTCGAGTTTCGCGGTCTTTTTGAACAACACTGTAAATACTTGTTCGCCGCTTTTCACTACCATTCCTGTGGTTTCTTGTGATATTAGCGATCCGGTGATACTGACCAGGCGATTGTATTGATCTTCCGTTGGAGCTTGAGTCAGTTCGATCGGCTGAAGCGGCGTATCTTTTGATACTACTGTGAGCTGGTCGGCGGTCTTTATTGCCAGGCGATGTTCACCCTGGCTGATTGAGACAGTTCCGCTGGCCCGCACGCTATCACCGATCGCCAAAGAAAGATCAAACGATGTCGGCCAAGTGATTTGAATCCCACCCGAAGTGTCTTCGAGGTAAGCGGTGCGTTTTCCGAGCGTGTCGGCCGCTACGGTAATGACGCCTTCTATGGTGACGGCTGTCCGGCTGGGCAAGGTTTTGAATTCGGCTACGGTGATTGTTCGTGCAACCACCTCTTTGGAAGATTTTGTGCTGGATGAGCTTTGGGCTTTTTCAGCGGTATCGTTTTCGACTACGACAATCTCGTTTGTATCGCCGGGAGTTGATTCGGCGGACCACGCCCAGCGTACGGTCGGTCCGACCCGGCTCCATGATAAGTCTTCGGGTGCCTTACTATAAGTTACGCCGTTAACTATTTTACCGTTCGGTGCGACCAGAAATATCTGTTCAGTAGAATTGTTCAATGAGATCTTTGATTCCGGCCGATAGATCGCCAAAGAGTCAAGTGGGGCAATAACAACGGCCTTTTTCCAAACAAATGTAGTGGTTTGGTCGGTTAGCTTCCAGCCTAGTAGGTTAATTGGCCTGGTATCAAAGTTGGTTATTTCAATATATTCATTTTCGGTATCGGAGCCGGATGGGTTGGGAAGAAGTTCGGTTAGCCAGACACGATTAGAAACATCGCCCGAGGCTGTTTTTGTGGTAGAGGCTTCCTTTTTCGTGGTGATTGGAACCGTATCGCTTTTACTTGGAGTGCTCGGTGTAAGATCGGTAGCGTCTAGTTCGTCGGATCCAGCCGTCGTGTTGGCTAGGCCAGGTGTCGGCGTTGGACACCATTGCCAATCGGTATTTATCCGGCCATAGGACTGTCCCTCGGGAGCCGGGACTGGATATGTGATCTCATTAATCAGCGTGTCGTCGGGGGTAAACAATCGGACCGTTTCAGTAGTGGTATTATTAAGCGCGATGCCGGACACGCGTCGTGGCACGACGAAGTAACCATTTGGTTCAACAACGGTTGAGTCCAAGCCATTACCGATCGTGTAGCTTTTACCGGTGTCGCTTAGTTTCCAACCGGCCAAATCCACTCGATCGGCTGCATTATTATATAGCTCGATAAATTCTTCAGCCAGATCATCGCCAGTCGGATTGGGCAGCACCTCATTAATGATAATGGAACGAGAATACACTTTAATCTGGATAGGCGCGGATGATGGTGCTGGAGCAGGCGGTTCGAGTGTTGGCGCTGATGTTATCACCACGCTGATTTGCGATTCGGCTTGGTCGCGCCCATCAAAGACCGACAATTTCACGTTAAATGCGCCGGCTGAGGCAAATGAATGGGTCGGTGTTTCCAACGTGGAAGAATTGCCGTCGCCAAAATCCCAATTGAACTGCAGCGGGTCGCCATCAACATCAGACGACTCCGATCCGTCGAAGTTTAATGATTCGTTTACCACGCCGCTGGTCGGCCCGCTCAATTTTACAGTCGGTGGTGTATTAGGATCTGAATTCGGCGCCCCGGGTGTGCCCAGCTCAGGTTTGCCAGCGTCGAAGTTTATCGAAGCATCGGCCGTATGCCAGCTAGTCGAGAGAGTTCCATCCGCGACTTGGACGTCCCGCTCCATCGATTTCCACACCGAACCGCTGGTATAGGCTCCGGTCAATGGCACGCCGCTGCCGTCATCGGCGGTATCAATCAGTTCGTTCGTAGCGGTGTAGAGCTTAATTTGCAGATCGCTATTAACCAGTGACACGGCCGTGTTAACAACGTCGGGTGCTATTCCTAAAGTGGATTGGGCGGAATCACCTGAGAAATTGCTAATCAAAAAGAATCCATTGGCCGATATCGATATTCCGGTTGGTATAGCCAGCATGGCAGTGTCCTGGCCGCCACTTTTTCGAGTCAGCCGCCAGTTCGACAGATCCACCGGCTGGTCGGTCAGATTGCGCAGCTCAATCCACTCATCCGAGCTGGAAGCGGATGAGCCCATCCACATCAGTTCATTGATAACTACGCTAGGTGCGCTATCGGCTTTCACAATCCGGGGAACAAAAAGCCCAGCCTGCCCGATCAGCAGCCAGATTATGATAATGGAACATTTAACTCGTTTCATGCGGGAAGCCCTTTGGCGTCTCCCTGGTCTGATAAGAACAATATAACTGATGCACAAAATGCGTCAACTCAAAGATGTCCACACCCAACAGGTTGGGGCAAAAACACTACATCGTCGCGATGCCGTCCGGGGTGGCTTCGTGATCTCCCGAAATAACATCACCCGAACCAGCTTCGAGATTGTAGTACAAGCTATAATAGGTATACGGTTCGGAGCCAATTGGCGTGTAATCATAGGCCAGACCACCGGGGGTCGGGTTTTCTGGGATATTGGGTAAGTACTGCGGTACCAGCGAACTTAGCTCGGTGGGGTAGTTGCCCTTGTCGCCACGGTAAGCTTCCAGAGCCGATGATATAGCGCGGACGTCGCTTAGACGCTTGGCGTCGCGTGAACGGGCTAATTCCAGCATCGGGCCGGTTAGCTGGGTGCTGGGCATGATGTCGTTGTTAGCGTTTTCGTTGGTATTACTACTATTAACGTTGGCACTCCAATCGTCCGAGGCTGTTTGATCGGCGTCTTTATCCGATTGAGAGCGGGAATAGTAATACAATCCGATGCCTCCACCGATGATGATTATGGCAATAACGATGATTAAGATGATGCGTTTGGTATTCATAACTACATTATATATATGTATGTGACTTTTGACAAAAGCGTCCAGGCTAAGTAATGTGATATAGTTACGATATATCGTGAGCCCAGGTGGCTCCGAACTACTCACTTCGTTCGAATTCGGGGTAAACTCCGCTGGTATATTTTTAGGCAGGCAGACGCGTCCCGCATCTGTGGTGGGCGAGTGGCGAAATTGGTATACGCACTAGGTTTAGGACCTAGCGCCGCAAGGCATGAGGGTTCGAGTCCCTCCTCGCCCACCACTAGTGCGGGATCCTCGCAAGAGGTTGGAGGTTCGAGTCCTCTCCTGGGTACCAAATAATAGGAGTTATTATGGTCAGCATTGTTCCATCCAACATTCCCGACGCAGAATATCTCACGGACATGGTCAAGCATATGCGCCACAAGTTTGAGCGGCATAACGGCGCGCTCGAACAGCTATTGGTTTATACGGGCGCGTTACTGAATTGGGTAGGCGACTTCATGACAGATCCTAACGTAAGTTGGACAAAGGAGGACGTTGAAGTCGAGAAACTATATCTAACCGGCATGGGTCCAGATGAGAACGCTTTTATTATCGATCAAGCCAAACGTTCACCAAGACAACTCCAAGTCATATTACACAACAATCATGAAGCGCAAGCGCTCTTCGCAAAACATACTTTTGATCCGCTGCCAATATTAGTTCGTCTCGATGAAGACAAGATAAAAGTAATAGATGGCATGCACCGGGTAATTGGAGCTATCAAGGAAGACCAAATAACTATTACCGCGTACTTCGCGCGCCAAACCGGGATACCACAGCCGCATTGCGAACCGCACGTGATTTATGATTTGCTGCGGGCATACGAGCGCGGTATTAATAAGGACACAGCTGGTTTGATCACGGCGTTGCGATTCCTACGCCAGAGTTATTTCAATGTGGAGCAATTATTACGAGAAAGATTTAATGAGGGTTGGATAAACAATCCCGAGACGCGAGAGATTATTCGTCAGGTATTAAATGACTAGATAATCCTGTTATTAACCATATTAACATCAGTCGGAACGGCTCCCAATGCGTGGAGCTGTTTCAAATTAGCGCCACAGGAATAAAAACCCCACTTTAGTATTTACGAATTTAATAAACATAATTATTAACGTAGAAAATTATTCACACCAATAATATATAAAATATTATCGCATGGAATAAATATTCCGCGAATACAAAACAGTTTTCGTAATAAGTTATGCACATTATTATGTTGAATACTATTGCGTAAGCGAAAAATATGCTCTATACTTATCCACAGGAGCACATTTATAACTTCTATGCCAAATAATATTCCATAACAACAAAACAACAAAAATATTTTGTTGCAAAAAAATTCTGATGGGAGGAGGTGAAAAGAAAAATGGCAAAAAAGAAGAAAGCAAAGAAGAAGGTCGCTAAAAAGACGACCAAACGAAAAGTTGCAAAAAAAGCGAAACGCCGGAAATAGTCCGACACGCTAAAGAAAAATCCGCTCCAAAAATAAAAATAGGCGGATTTTTCATTTGATAATACGAAATGATATATGCTAATGTTGGCGTGAAAGTAAAAACAAAATTCGAATTAGCAAAATATATATATTAATTTGTAATGAGCGAATAACACGTCACATAAAAACTTTATCCGGTGTGCCACGTTGTGTTGTTCAAAAGTCCCCCAGCTTGTTCCTGCAGACATACTAGACGGGCGGTAAATAATGTTGTCTGTTGGGATAGTCCCGGTCTAGCAGCGCACTAGGTGCACAGTATTGGTTCATTCCCCTAATAATAGCTAAATTTATAATAAAAACTGCTAAATTAGCCTAGATTCGCCAAAAGATGGCATAACTATTGACACGTATAAACTATCTTGATACACTATTAGTACCAAAAACACACAGTTTATCCACAAAGCGTAAGCGTATGATGAATCAGATCCTAACTCTCAATACATCAGGCGGTTAGCCGGTATTCTTACGTTCTGCTAAACATACCGCCGCCTGAAGGCGGATTTTTTATATCAAACTAGGTCGCTCTTTCCGGAATAAAACTTTGAGCATCGAAGCTGGTTGAAAACAGTTTTTCCCTCGGCTTTGGTCCTTATATATAGAAGTCGAATGCTGATGAGGCGACCCGTGCTTGTTAGGTGCCGAGGGGTTTTCTCTGATGCGTTCGTGGACGCTCTGCCCAAAGGAATTAGCTTGGCTTGCCAGGTTGAAAGGCCGAGGCGGAGCGTCCTGCATGCACGGGCGCGGTCGTGCCTACCCCCTCGAGTCACCCGGCGACTCATGGGCACGACTCGCGCCCCCTATGTTGCGCCCCAGTGTTTGAGAGTCTTGAGGGTTGGTGACACATTCCTCCGGGGCTTCCTTCACTGCGGTGCGCTCCTTTCATCAGTACATTGACATCCGACGTTCTGGACTAAGTTCCAGCGGGGGACGATAGTTGTGAGGACTCAGCCGACACAGCCGAGATTCCTGACGCTACAGTCCGATGTCGGATGTCAACTTCTCTCTTTGAACTGATACGGGAATGAATGGCTCCTAATCGAGTCGATTTGTTCCCGCGTCCGTTCAAGATAATATCTACGGGCGTTGGGGCGCTTAGCGTTTGGTCAAGATCGAGGCGCCGCCGAGCACTCGACTGAGACGTGCTAATGTACGTCGAAGAAGAGGCGGAGGCGGTAACGATGAGATTGACCGAAAGCTTCTTAGGCGGACGGGCTTAGCCCGGCCGATAAGAAGCGGCGCAAGCGACCCTCGAACTTTGACAATTGAATACGAAGAGAAGTAAAGGGTAACAAATTGCAATTGAGCATAGTCTCAGTCAGCAAGTAAGCATAGTAGTATACGTACATTGTGCGTACGTTTGTGATTAGTCCAAGTAAATCGGGACAACACAAGAGCATATGGTGGATGCCTAGACACTAAAAGACGATGAAGGACGTCGCAGCCTGCGATAAGCCTCGGGGAGGTGGCAAGCAACCTATGATCCGGGGATTTCCGAATGGGGTAACCCGTCCGTTGTAAACAACGAGACATATCATACTGAATACATAGGTATGATAAGACGACCCAGCGAATTGAAACATCTTAGTAGCTGGAGGAAAAGAAACGAAGTTCCTTTGTTAATATTTCGACCCGCCCAGCCGCCTATTTAATAGGTAGTTGGGAAGCGGAATTTTAGCAGAGGCTATTCCCTTAGTAGTGGCGAGCGAACAGGGATGAGCCCAAACCATTAGTGCCGTTCCGCGCAAGCGGAGCAAGGGTACAAGCCTTAATGCATTAGTGGCGTTGTGAGTGATTACGTCTGGAGCTTGTGCTACCAGGATGAAGCGATACGAAAGAGATCTTTCCTAGAAGAATCCGCTGGAAAGCGGGGCCGAAGAAGGTGATAGCCCTGTAATCGAAAGGAGGTTTCTGCTTCATGGTAATTTTACTCGAGTACCACAGGACACGAGAAATCCTGTGGGAATCCGGGACGACTATAAAAGTCTTGTCGCTTATGCGTTGCGCAAGCAACGTATGGGTGGCGAGATGTCCCAAGGCTAAATACTTTTAGTGATCGATAGTGAACAAGTACCGTGAGGGAAAGGTGAAAAGCACCCCGGTGAGGGGAATGAAATAGTATCTGAAACCATATGCTTACAAGGAGTCGGAGCCCGCTTTCGCTTTCCGCTGCGCTTCAAGCTACAGCGGGCAGGCCCGTTTTCATGAATAATGAAGATGGGGCTTGCCCACCGAAGCTCAAGCGAAGCGTAGAGCGAAGGTGGGTGACGGCGTGCCTATTGAAGAATGAACCAACGAGTTAATTGGGTGCAGTCTGGTTAAGCCCGTTAGGGCGCAGCCACAGTGAAAGCGAGCATGAATAATGCGCATGAGGCTGATTCGGCGGCCGTCGGCAACGGCGACTGGCGATTCATTTCTCAAGATTGTACTCATTAGACCCGAAACCGGGTGATCTATCCATGGCCAGGTTGAAGGTGGGGTTACACCCACTGGAGGACCGAACCCACTAGCCGTGCAACACTAGGGGATGAGTTGTGGATAGCGGAGAAATTCCAATCGAACCCGGCAATAGCTGGTTCTCCTCGAAATAGCTTTAGGGCTAGCCTAGTAAACATCTAATCTGAGGTAGAGCACTGAATGAGCGTGGATGGCTTTTGCCTACTACGTTCAACCAAACTCCGAATGCGGATGATGATAATTACTGGAGTCAGACCGTGGGGTCTAAGCTTCACAGGTCGAAAGGGAAACAGCCCAGATCGCAGTCTAAGGTCCCTAAATCTCGATTCAGTGTTAAAGGTGGTGGAACGACTTATACAACTAGGAGGTTGGCTTAGAAGCAGCCATCCTTTAAAGAAAGCGTAATAGCTCACTAGTCAAGTTATTCTGCGCCGAAAATTAACGGGGCTTAAATCGAGTACCGAAGACGCGAACTCGTTCTGCTTTTGCAGGACGTTTGGTAGAGGAGCGTTTTGTATCCGCTGAAGTCGTTTCGCGAGGAACGGTGGAGGATACAGAAGTGAGAATGTTGGTATGAGTAGCACAAATCCGGGTGAGAACCCCGGACACCGAAAGCTCAAGGTTTCCTGGGCAACGCAAATCGTCTCAGGGTTAGGCGGTCCTAAGTCCAAGCCGAAAGGCGTAAGCGATGGACAGCTGGTTAATATTCCAGCCCTTCCTAGCGGTTATCTTCTTCTGACACATCTGGAACGTTCCGGCGGGCTATTGGTTATGCCCGTCCCCCCATCTTCGCTTTTCATTTCACGAAAAGCTACGATGGACAGGCTGTAATGGCTTGCCCACCGAAGCTCAAGTGGAACGCAGAGCGAAGGTGGGTGGAAAGAGAAAGCTACGGCTGACTCGATCAGAGTAGACTGGGTGTCAAGAAAAGGAAGAAGGTGTGCACCGTGAGGAATCCGTACCGCAAACCGACACAGGTGAGCAGCCACACTGGAGTGGTAAGGTGAACGAGAGAACCCTCGTTAAGGAACTCGGCAAAATAACGGCCGTAACTTCGGGATAAGGCCTCCCGGTACCAGGCGCGCAAGCGCTTCGGTACGGGGCTCAGTTAATGAACTCAAGCGACTGTTTAACAAAAACACAGGTCCCTGCAAAACCGTAAGGTGACGTATAGGGGCTGATGCCTGGCCAGTGTCAGAACGTTAAGCCAAGGGGTGAGAGCCTCGAGGCCAAGCGCTGATGAACGCCGGCGGTAACTATAACCGTCCTAAGGTTAGCCGAATCATGAAAATGGTGCGGCTAAGGACTGGGACGGTTAAAAAACCGAGTTAACAGTTATGTGCAGTAAAGAAAAGTAACTGCCTCATTCCGCAGTAATGCGGGATTGGTCCATAAACACTTGACTATATCGGTGAAACTCCGGTCGGATGACCGGACAATACCGAGGGAAGTCTTTCGAAGTTGAGAGAAGGAACACAAGAGTGGGAATGTGTAGAGCAATTAGCATCGTCAGTCGGGCGATGTGCTCTCTATAGCCAAAGTACACGGCTATTGTGCTGGCATAGACAAGCGGGATACGTGGTAAAGAGCGGATTCTTAGTCCGAAAACCTACCAACACCATCAGCGCATACGCCAGCAATGGAGGTTTCAATCCTCCCATTCCTCACTATCCTTTGGGAAGCCACTAGTGCTTCCCACTTTCTCCCAACTTCGGAATGACCCCGTAGAGACTAAACGTCGGGCATCCATTTAATAATATGGATGAAGATATAGTCCAATCTCACTGGTAACAGCGAGCGCTCTTCCAGCAAGTGTCGTCAAGGAGGACAAGCGTCGAATTAATTTCGCGCGCAGTCTGACGCCGACGACACCATAAAGGGAAAGGGGGAGCATCGGAGGGGGAAACCGTAGGTTTCCCACCCGAGTAATGAGCGAAATTCCTTGTCGGGTAAGTTCCGACCTGCACGAATGGCATAACGACTTGAGAACTCTCTCAACGAGGGACTCGGCGAAATTGCAAGACCGGTAAAGATGCCGGTTACCCACGGCTAGACGAAAAGACCCCGTGAAGCTTTACTACACCTTGATATTGACCTAAGGTTTATTCTATTTGAGCATAGGTGGGAGACTTTGAAGTATCGACGCCAGTCGGTATGGAGTCACCAGTGAGATACCACCTTGAATGAGTTTTATGTCTCACCCCTCGCCTTTACAGAGGCTGGGGGACAGTGTCTGGCGGGTAGTTTGACTGGGGCGGTCGCCTCCTAAAAGGTAACGGAGGCGTTTACAAAGGTTGGCTAAGTCCCGATGGAAACGGGACGCGTCGCGCAAAGGCACAAGCCAGCTTTACTGCAAGGGCGGCAACCCGAGCAGTTGCGAAAGCAGAACTTAGTGATCCGACCGTACGTAATAGGACGGCGGAAGCTCAACGGATAAAAGCTACTCCGGGGATAACAGGCTTATCGCGCCCAAGCGTCCACAGCGACGGCGCGGTTTGGCACCTCGATGTCGGCTCATCGCATCCTGGGGGTGAAGAAGCTCCCAAGGGTTTGGCTGTTCGCCAATTAAAGCGGTACGCGAGCTGGGTTCAGAACGTCGTGAGACAGTTCGGTCTCCTATCTGTCGTGGGCGTTGGATGTTTGAAAGAAGACTCTTCTCTAGTACGAGAGGACCGAGAAGAACGAACCTCTGGTGAGTGAGCTGTCCTACCAAGGGCATGAGCTCAGTAGCTATGTTCGGCCAGGATAAACGCTGAAAGCATCTAAGCGTGAAACCTTCTTCAAGATGAGACATCCTTTAAGATTCCAAGGAGATGACTTGGTTGATAGGCTCTAGGTGTAAGGCCCGTAAGGGTTTGAGCCGAGGAGTACTAATAGATCGTAAGTCCCGATTTACTTCGAGTAATCAGAAATACTTCTCTTCGTATTCAGTTGCCTAAGTCCCCTGCGTACGTTACTGATTGTCCGGACGAAGATCGTTCGAAACAGCAACCTACGCAGAAGACATGAAATGGTTATTGTGGTAATATCATGATCAAGAAATATAAAGTATCACTGACATTGTTGCTCCTGTTCTTTGCGGTTACTGTTTTTATCACCATGGTATTGTGGCTGACGCCTGACGCGCTCACGCTCTAACCGCCAGCCAGCTCTTTATCAAAAGCAGTCCGTTTGCCTTCCGATGATCGATGATCGAGATTATATTTCCCGGTGTCTCAAGTGATGAGGCCACACCCGATCCCATCCCGAACTCGGCCGTTAAGCTCATCAACGCTGATGATACTTGTGCCTATGCACGTGGGAAAGTAAGCCGATGCCGGGAAATATAATCTTGATCAAATTCTGCGCTGATCTATACACCCAAACCGCCGTTGGGAAAGCTGAGCTCTGCGCCATAAATGGTACAGAGCGAAGTCCCGCATTGATGAGCGAAGCGAATCAAGTGCGGGATAGGCCGACCACGCACCGCGCTGGGTGCGGGGCACGTGCCCGGAATTATGAATTTGATTGCCGAATCTTCGGAAGACAAATGGACCGCTGTCGTGTTACACGAGGCGCGCCAGTACCGAAAGACCCCCGAGGACGGGGGTTTTTCAAATGCAATTAAGAATTAATAATTCGATAAATAAGAAGGCGGAGGCTTCTCTTGGGAGCTCTATTATAATCAACTTAGTCTTACGTTTATGGGGACAGCGTTATCACTGGATTTATACCGGCTACGTGCTATAATATAAAACCGAATATTATTAGACAGTTACTATGAACAAAGTGGGCCGACAGCGGTTAACTATCACGTTACGATCAGACGTATTGGGGCAGCTGGACGCGATTATAGACGGGGAGAAAATTCGCAACCGCTCCCACGCGATTGAGTATATCCTTAGTCAAAATTTGGGTCCAAAAATTAAACGAGCGGTGATTTTGGCCGGTGGCCATGGGGTCAAGATGCGGCCTTTTACCTATGAGATGCCCAAGACGATGATCCCGGTCCGCGGTAAGCCGATTTTGCAGTATATTATCGAGTCATTGCGAGATGTTGGTCTAACCCAAATCACGATCGTGATCGGTCGCCCGCTGGGTGAAAATATTCAGAAGTATTTCCATGATGGAGCCCAGTATGGTGTATCTATTACCTACGTCACTGAATCAAAAAATGCCGGCACAGCCGGCGCTCTCCGTCCGTTGAACAAAGTAATCCATGAACCATTTCTATTGTACTATGGTGATGTATTGGCGGATATCGACATTAGAGAGTTGATGGAGTTTCACAAAGAACACGCTCCGGTAGTCAGCGCCGCACTCACCGCGACTGATCATTACTCCGATTACGGAGTCGTAAAACTCAAGGGCCACACCATCGTTGATTTTGTGGAAAAACCAACCGACAAAGAATACCTAGGGCTTGTTAGCGCGGGTATATTTGTGGTCGAGCCGACTATATTTGACTACTTGCCCGACAAACAGCCAGCCAGTCTGGAAGAAGACGTATTGCCGAAATTAATTAAAACAAAAAAACTGAACGGTTACCCATTTTCGGGACGATGGTACGATATTTCCACGCCGGAAATATATGAGCATGTATTGAAAGAGTGGACTAAATAAATTCACACTTCATGGTAGTTCAGCAATTACTACAAAAATTCGGATTTAGCGACAAAGAAATTCGTGTTTATCTGGCATTACTGAAACATGGACCTTCGCCAGTGCGCAAAATAGCTACTGCGACGGACATCAATCGCGGTACGACTTATGATATATTAAAGTCACTGAAAGAGCAGGGATTGGTTTCGTATTACCATCAGGCGACTCACCAGTATTTTGTGGCCGAGGATCCCGAACGGCTTAATGACTTATTGGGCGAAAAACAGCGGGTGCTAGAAAATGCTCGCCAGGAACTTCAGGCAGCGATACCGGAATTGCGATCCATGCGCGAAGTCAGCGGTGGGAAACCGGTGGTAAAATTCTACGAAGGCGCCAACGGTATTAGAACCATATTATTAGACGTGCTCGATACTATGGCGCAAGCGCCGGTCAAGGAATACTGCGTTTACTCATCAGCCGATATCAGAAAGTACCTATATGAAAAGTTTCCCGATTATACCAAGCAGCGGATCAAGCGTAAAATTACCGTCAAAATAATTGCGCTGGGAGAAGGCGGCCAGGAACTGGGCATGGACGAACGCCGCTGGCTGTCTCAAAAAGAAGGCGCGCCGACTTACATAATAATCTACCACCACAAAACGGCACTTATTTCGGTCACGGGCGACCAGACACCATTAGGCATTATTATCGAAGATGCCGGCTTGGCGCAGACGCAGAAATTTCTGTTTGAGAATCAGTGGCGGACGCTTTCTCGATCATCCCATAACGGTGGCATGATATGAGAAAATACTATTCGAAATTATCAAAAATAAACAAAACTATATTTCTAGTTTTGACTATACCGATATTTGTTTTGGTCGGGAGTGTGGTCGGCCTGGTGCTGGGGATGTTAGTAATTAATTTATTCCCAGATAAATGTACGACCGTGGGCATTACCACAGTTTGCGGCAATACAGGCGAGTTGTTGGGATTCAGCGGCTACTCGTTAACTGCTTTTGTGGGAGTGTTAATTGGAGCGATTGCGATGTTTTTGTGGTATGGGTATCTTGTGTTTGGGTGGAAAAAGAAACAAGGTTGAAAGCTGATATAAGCATATCGGATACTTTGCGGCACGGGTTTAATTAATCCTTGATTATTTTGGCTTAAGAGGTTACAATGCTTGCGTTCGCTGAAGTATGTTGTCTACAAAGCGGAGGCGTGCTTATAACAGAATGGTGTCAGTGCGGAGAGGTGGCCGAGTGGTTGAAGGCGCCGCTCTCGAAAAGCGGTAAGGCAGCAATGTCTTCGTGGGTTCAAATCCCACCCTCTCCGCACTGACTCGTTTCGAATCTCGCAGACCCCGCAAACGAGTCCGCGAGTTGTGCGGGGCTCCCGCCTCCGCTCTGTAGATTGTGGGCGGTCTCGTCCGGTCGTGCGACCGATCGAATGATCGCCGAAAACCGGTATACCTGCAAAGGTATCGCCCAGCTTAGCGGAGCCGCCTCCGCTTTGTTGGGCATATTAGTTCCACCAAGCCATGAGCCTTGACGCCCTCGGCGGTGTTGTTATGATGAAAATGGTGCCATGAAGGGAGGGTAGCATGGACACAAACGGTGCTTCCGATCTTCTGTCTGAGGAAGATATTGCGATTCTCGAAGAGTATCGGGAATGCAGTTCGGTCAGCGGCTGGTTGTTCATTCTGGGGTTTCTGCTGACGGCCATGTTCAGCGCTCTGATTTACTTAAGCATCTTTGGCTGGGGTAAGCAGGTCGCCGCTTATCAGTGGTTCGTGAACCACATTCACCCCCTTGTCGTAGCAATGATCATTCTCGGGGTGTCGGGCCTGGTGGCTCGGTGTGCCGCCAAACGTCTACTGCGGGAACATCTGGCTCGAAGACGTGTGCGGATGATCTTGCTTCGGGATAATCCTAGATTGCTGGCATTGGCACGCAAGGTTTACGCGCATGCCGCCGATCTGCGGGCAGACGAAGATCTTTATGACAGTGCTTATTCGGTTCTGGGCGACAGATACTTCCAGCGGTTGTTTGCCTAAGGCGCCCCATATCGGACGCCTGTTTCTTTTGCCTGAATCCGATTTTAAAGTTACAATACCACTGACAGTGTCTGACAAAACAGACCCCAACATATGACCAGCCGAGAAAACGAGTCAAAATTTAAACCTGACAAAACAGAACCATCCACCCCGTACAATCCTGAACCAGCCGAAACCGTTGATTCGGTGGAAACGGAAGTTTGGGAATCAGTGGCCAGCGCGGCTGAGAGTCCAACTAAAATATATGACCGATCCGGTCGAGAGATATTTTTCGGCACACCCGAACAGTTGGGTATATTCATTGCCAATAAAGATTATGGTACGCCAGAGAGCATCGGCAGTATCGCGGATGCATCAGGACGTACGCTGATTCGGTTCGGCGCCGAAGACGGTCGAGGTTTTGCCGGACGCCATCGGATCGAACCGATGCTCGACGCGATTAAGTTTCGAGTCGATAAACGCGAACAGGCTTCGCATGACCAGGCTCGAGCTCAGGAAATATTGGCAACGCTTGGTGTGGCTGATGTCCCGCCATCTGAGCAGGCCACCGTCGATAAAAAAGCCGCTCAACCCCTAACCCAGGAAGAACGCGCCCAACTGGTACATGAACTATGGACCATTGAGCAGGAAACCTATGAGGAATACCATGGTAGGATAACCGACGAGTTGTTTATGGTTGGTAATGGGTTCAATGTTGATGGGACACCCTACGAAAAAGTTAGCGGCGATGTTGGGCGAGATTACGATGCGCACGGTATCGCTAAATCAAACCAGCTAACCAAGTTACTGCGCTTATTGGAGCAAGGAGTTGATCCCGGTAAGGAATTTCACACCGCCCCGTTTGAATTACGCGACAATGAGCGGGAGGGGGCTGGGGGTGGCACGACTGGCGGGACGGCGTATAAAGATGGAATTGCCGTTGTCACGAGCGGATATCTCCAGAGCATCACCGAGTACGGTATCCAGCACGTGTTTCTCAACGATGTATATGCCCGTCTTCGCGAACCACTGCAGTCATTATTTCCCGACGTAAAAATTCACCTATTAAGTGAACAAAAAGAAGTGCTGGAGGGAGAAGCAAAAGCGGCCAAGTAATAATGGCTAATAATCCATCCGGCGATCTTGATTTTCGCCAATTATTGGCATAAAATATAGCTATGCCAGTGCTTGAATTTCACAATCTGGCCAAACATTTTGGCCAAACCAAAGCGATCGACGGAATCACTTATTCGGTTGAAAAAGGCGAGGTTTTCGGTTTTCTTGGCCCCAACGGTGCCGGTAAAACAACTACCATACGGTGTTTGATGGACTTCATTCGCCCGTCCAGCGGCTCGATCTCACTATTTGGCCGCGACAGCCACCAAGATGCCGTTGATTTGAAACACCAGGTCGGCTATCTGTCTGGTTACGTTCGGATGAATGACAAATGGACCGGCCGGGAGCATATTCGGTTTTACAAAAAACTTAATGGCCGACAAGATAGCTCTGATGAACTAATTAAGCGCCTTGATTTCGATCCAACCAAACACGCTGGTCAGCTTTCGTCTGGTAACAAGCAGAAGTTGGGAATTATTCTGGCCTTCATGCACAATCCCGATCTGTTGGTGTTGGATGAGCCGACCACTGGATTGGATCCGCTATTGCAGAATGACGTATACGAGCTGATCAATGAACGAGTCAAAAATGGTGCGACGATATTCTTTTCATCGCACAATCTGCCGGAAGTGGAGAAGATCTGCACTCGGGTTGGGATCATTCGCCAGGGCAAGATGGTCGCTGTCCAAAGCATCGACGAATTGAAAGTTAAGAAAGTATATCATGTCCACGCTCACACGGTGGGCGGGTTTGATCGAGCTAAATTTAATCAATCGAATGTAACCTGGCTCGAAGCACCAGCCAACGAGATAAGCCTCGAAGTGCGCGGCGATGTTACCGAAATAGTAAAAACATTAAGTAGCTACCAGCTATCGGATTTGTTGATCGAACGCGCTCCGTTAGATAAAATATTTTTGGAATATTACGAACAATAATATGGGCGCAATCATCGCACGCATGTTCAAGGATCGGCGCATATCACTACTGGTGTACTGTCTTTCGGGCGTGGCGTTCCTCGAGATGTACGTGGCGATCTATCCCAGCATTGCCGCGCAGTCCGCGAACTTTACCGAGCTGCTTAAGAATTATCCGCAGGAATTCATGAAGGCTTTCGGTATCGAAAAGCTGGATATGTCGACGCTGGAAAACTATATCGCCATGGAACACTTCAGCCTGATCTGGCCGTTGATGCTGGTGATTTTTATGATCGCGATCGCGGGCAGCGCGCTGGCCGGTGAGGTGGAGCGGGGAACCATCGAACTGCTATTGTCACGACCCCTATCCCGACTGAAAATGTTTATCGGTCGATATGTCTACGGTCTGATCGCGCTGGTCGTATTCATACTGACCACGGTGTTCACAGTTATTCCATTAGCAAGCATGCATCATGTGGCTTACCACGCCGATCGATTTGGGATTGTGGCGATTATGGGTATGTTTTTTGGGCTGGCCATATTTTCACTGGCCATGCTGGTCTCGGCGTTTTCATCGGAAAAAGGCCGGGTATCGATGGTCATGGGCGGACTGCTGGTGTTGATGTATGTTTTGAATCTAGTGGCCGCGCTCAAAGAAAATCTGTCGGATCTGAAGTATTTTTCATTCTTCCATTACTTCGACGCGCAATCCGCGCTGACCAAGGGCGAGCTGAACATGACATCGATTTGGGTTTTTGTCGTCGTGATCATCGTGAGTACGATCGTTGGGGCGGTGGTTTGGACGAAAAGAGACGTATAATTACTCTAATCGCTATATGAAAGACTCAACAAAGCATTACGAATGGCTACACTTCTCTCATTCATATCTAATGTTGGCAAAGTTAGGATGCGAGGAAATATTAGCAAACGTAGATAAACCACGTATGTTGTCAGATCCTGAAGGCGTGATTGCATATCCATATAATGCAAAAAATATATATTTCTATTATATATAACATTAAACACGGAATTGAAGTTTTTATAAAGACGGTATGTGTTCAGTTTAATGTCGACTACCCTAAGGATGGTAAGGGTCACGATATTAAGAAGGCGCTGAATACACTATATGACAAGTCCAAAAAGGACAAACAGAAAATAAGCGAGTGGCTTGAAAATGAAGATATTACTAAAAACAGTCCATTACTGGCTACCGTGAAGGACAGGTTTTTCAAAAATTGGACTAATAATTTTAGTGATATAGAACGTTTAGTAAATAAATATTACTATTGCGAATTCATAAAAGCACAAATGTTAACGGACTATACAATTCAAGATGAAAGCAATACTGGTTTTAGGTATCCAGAAAACAATCTGTTAATAAAGCCAGACTATCAAAAAATTGTAGATAGAGTTACAGCACTGGACATCAAAGGTATCGATTCAGACATTGTAGATTTGTTTAAAAACTTTGAAATAGTTAGTTTTGTAATTGAATTTTATCGACATTACAACACTAGCACAGTCTGATACCTATTGTATTATGGATCAACCCACCGAGTTAAAAAAACCAATATCCAAAAAAGCCAAAACCCGTTCCGGTCGGATTTGGGGTTACGCGGTCACGGCGGCTATTCATATCCTGTTAATTTATATCGCCAATAACCTGATCGGCTGGCACGCGCAACTGATCAACCAGAGCTGGAATGAAGTACTGGGGATTTTGAATTTCTCGTTCGCGTTGAATATCATCGTCTACGGATCATTCATTATCTACGACAAGCGGCTGTATTACTACATCGCGCGGATGATATTGGACGTGGTGGGCGTCATCGTGTCCTATCGTTTGTTCGTCGTCTTTCCGTTTGACTTCCACGGCTTCTTCGAGCTCGGTTGGCTGAACGATGTATTCCCGATATTGTTATGGGTGGGGATAGTTGGCTTGGTAATCGGTATGATCGCTCGGACGGTCAGCCTAATGTCCGGGAAGAACATTCATTATTAGAAATATTAACCAACTTAATAGTTACGAGCCCGAGGATGTCGTTAACAGCAACGGTCAGTTTTTGCGTGACAAGTTTAGTGTCTAGATGCATTAATTTGACAATAAAGCAAAAATAGTGTATAATTAACATAGCAAATACAAAAAATAACATAAAAACTAGTAAACATATGAACTCTTACACAAAGCAGGAACGAATTTTCTTCTGCTTTTATTGTATCTAGACAATGATTATTCAGGACAAAAAACCTAAAAAATACTGTAAATTGAGGACATTTTTTCTTAGCCAAATACGCGGAGCCGAGAATAAATACGCGGCTAACCGACGGCTGATTTTGTGGTTAGTGTGGGGCCATATAATGAGATTCCTGTTAGTGTTTTGTTCCTGGCCATATTACTTGAAGCATACCCAACAGCAAAGTTTTGTCACTTACGCACCACGCGACGAGCAGGGGCGGTATCTAGAAAGCTACAGCCGGCACATCACCTATTATCGTGCCACCGTCGCATCTTTTATAACAGTAATTACCATGTTTGGTTTGGGTGTTGTTGGGGCTGTTTTTGCTGGGCTGATATTATTTAAGCCTGCGCCAGCGTTAGCGGCGGTAACCTGCAACGCGCCTGGTGTTGCCATGAATTTACCGACCACCACAACATATTGCAATTCCGGCGACACGTTTGATATCACGGGTTGGTGGTATGGTACCGGGTTGTGTTTTAATACACATTTCATATATTGGCAGTCGAATGGCGCTGATATGCTGGATTCGGGATCTGGACTGACGGTATACTTAAATCCCGAGGGTGAGTTTGCGGAATATGTAGAGGTGGGCGATACCGTAACCTGTCAGACAACCGGAAAGTACTCAATACGGATTCGAACGGAAGGCAATAAGTACAGCATCGCTAAGTTAGTTTATGTTGATCCACCAACAGCGCCATCGAATCTTGCTGAAACCAGCGTCACGACCACCTCCATTGCTACGAGTTGGACGGATAATTCTAATAATGAAGAACTTTTTCGCGTACAGCGTCAGGCCGACATAACACCAACTACAGATTGCTCAACACTGGTAAATCTGACAACGACGAGTGCGGATGTGGCAACCTATACGAATAGTAGTCTCACTGCCAACACCGGCTATTGTTATCAGGTGCGAGCCGAGAATGGCAATGGCAATACCGACTACACCAGCGCCGTAAAAGTGTACACTTTGCCGGTCGCGCCAAATATTTCGGCTGATCGCGCAACTTCCACTTGGTATACCACGCCAGATTTTACATTTTCTAATAACGCCGGATGGGGTTCGGGCGGGGTGAGATACTATCGGTATGTTTGGGACACCAGCCCAACCCACACCTGGACAGATTCAGAAAGTACCTGGGGACAGACTGAAAGTGACTGCGCGCCATTTAACGGCAGTGGCGGTTCGTGTACTTCAGCCGGGAACACTTTGGCATTAGCCGCCAGTTCGGATAGTAATTCATTGTACTTGCATGTACGCAGTTATAATTACGCCGGCGCTAACAACGGTAGCCAGGATATCGGTCCATATTATGTTGACCAAGTAGCACCAAACTCTCCCGCGCCGGTTTGGGATGGCGCCGGACCGACTGAAATAAGCTGGACTAACCAGGTTCAGGGATATGCCGGGTCGTGGACGGCGGCAGATGACGATCTATCCGGATTTTCTAAATATCAATATGCCATTGGCACTACATCTGGCGGCAGCGACACGATAAGCTGGACCGACGATGGTGCCATTACCAATATTGATAATGTTGATGTCGCGCTGCAAAACGGTCAGACGTATTATTTATCGGTTCGGGCAGTTGATGTAGCGGGAAATATTGGCGCCGTGGCTACTTCGAATGGTATTACCGTGGATACGCAGGCTGCCATACCAACCGGGATTATCGATCAGCCATCATTGACCAGCGCAACTATCAGTTGGACTACGAACGAGCCGGCTACGACTCAGCTGGAGTGGGGCGCTACCGGTGCCTACGGTAATTTGACCAGTGAAAGCGCCGAACTTACCACGGATCATTCGGTGACCCTGGCGGGGCTTAATGAAAACACCACGTATTATTATCGTATTCGTGGAACGGATCGGGCTGATAATGGAACCATCGGTGATGGTAAAACCTTTATCACCACTCAGCTTGAGGCGACGCTCATTACTAATACTGCTAGTGAGGTATTGAGCACCACCTCCACCAGGATTACCTGGACCACCAACCATGCCGCCACCTCGCGGGTACGCTATGGTCTGACCACGGCCTACGGTTCGGAAGTATACTCGGATACTCCGACGATCAACCATAGCCTGACGTTAACCGGTCTGACACCAGGTACAACCTATCACTATGAAGTACTCTCCGTCGGCAATACCTCGACCAATGACGCCGATGCTACATTCGCGACCTTAGAGAACACCACCGTTACTGGCGTCTCCGTTGGCGAGATAACAAACAGTTCGGCAGCCATTGCCTGGACTACTAACCACGCCGCTACTTCCCAGGTACGCTATGGCCTGACTACGGCTTATGGTTTGGAAGTTACATCCGGCACCCTAACCACCAGCCATAGTCTGACATTGACGGGTTTAACGGCAGGCACGACTTACCACTTTGAAGTATCTTCGGTGGGAAACACTACAGCTACGAACTCTGACGCCAGTTTTTCAACTAATCAACTGGAAGCCACTGCGATTACCAACATAGCTGGCGAAGTCTTGGGCACCACTTCGGCCAGGATTACTTGGACAACGAATCATGCCGCTACTTCGACCACGCAATATGGGACAACGACTGCGTATGGGTCGGAATCAGCTAATTCGGAATTAGTCACATCACACGGCCAGACGCTGACCGGGTTGCAGGCTAACACCACCTATCACTATCGGGTGGTTTCGACCGGCAATTCAACCGCCATTAGCAGTGATCAAACATTTTCCACCGAAGCTGAGCCAACGCCCGTTCCAGCGCCCGAGCCTGAGCCAACTCCGATACCCGGGCCAATCACTGCGGTCACGCCAACATTAATAACCCCCACGGCTAATTGGTCATCCATCCAGACAAAACCAACCATTATCGGTTTGGCTAAGAGCGGCCAAACAGTGCTGGTGTATATTGATGATGTTCTGAATGGCCGCACCAAGGCCACAACACACGCATCGGGTACCGGGAGCTTTGCGTACGCTCCAGCTTCAGATCTAAAAGTGGGGTGGCATACGATTTATCTCAAGGCCGAAGACTCATCTGGCAACATTAGCGCGCCATCAAGTCCGATCAGTTTCAGAGTCGAGCAGCCATATGTCGCGCCATATGTGTTCCAGCCCGAAGTCAGTCATACGGCGCTTCCCGTGATCGTGCTAAGGGGATTGGCTATGAATAATTCGATTATCCGGGTGTTGATCGATGGGCGAGAGGTTGATGAATTCACCGTCCAAAACAATTCCTCGGGCACCGCCAATTTCTCTTATGAACTATCCACCGATGGGCAATTAGCTATCGGCCAGCACACCGTAACATTAGTTGCCGAGGATCAGAATGGCCGGCTAAGTCAGGCAACCGCACCAATCACCTTTACTAAAGTTGCCCCCTCGGCTGGGACGCAGAAGAACAGCTCGGTTCAATTTGGAGAGAAGGTTGTCTACACGGTTCAGTCGGGTGACTCATTGTGGAAAATTGCTAACAAACTGTTGGGTGACGGCAGTCGTTATGGCGAGATCGTCGCACTAAATTTGGGGACCTACCCACAGCTGCATGATTCCCCAGGTTTCATTTTACCCGGGTGGAAATTGATACTGCCAAACGCACGGTAATAAACCAATCGATAATCAGTCGGACAATTAGATTATTACGCTTCATTACCACTTTGTGATGAGGCGGCTTGAAATATATCCAATTAAATATTATAATGAATCGTTGGCTTTTTAATAATCAAGCCATATAATGAATTATCAGTATAATATAGGTAATATAGTAAAATATGTCCCCAAATAGCGTTTTAATAGTTTATCGATCATTCCTCGGTGCCACTAAGAAATACGCGCAATGGTTGGCCGAAGATCTTGCTTGCCGGTCAATCGGCTACCGACAGCTACGCGCCGAAATGATAGCACAGTCCGATGTCGTGGTAGTGATGTCCGGCACCTATGCCGGGAAGATGCCCTTAGTCGGTTTCCTGAAAAAATACTGGCCAGCGCTCAAATATAAAAGGGTGTTTATTGTCGCGGTAGGGGTGGTGCCACCCGATAGTCCAGCCAGTGAAGCCTCGTATCGTTCGATACCGGCCGAAATCCGTGAACGTGTCTGGTACATCAAAATACCTGGAAAATGGGCCAAAGGAATCCACAACAACTGGACGATGAAACGCGATAATATCCAACGCATTGTCAGCGCCATCAAAGTTGATGGTCCGCCAGTCCAGTAATTAGTCACAAATCATACGGAGTCTAGACGGGGAGTGTAGGCGGACTAGCGCTAGTTCGCCTACGTTTAATGTTGTGATACAATATTCAGGGTGTTGCAACAATACATCAAGCCCACGCCACGCGAACCGGCGATGCGCCAGGTGGGTAGCGATGCGGTGCGGGAGTTTGATAATAAAGGTATTGGGCATTAACAATCTAGTATGGCAATACTTCAGTTAGAGCCAGGCAATGGTTGACTATGTGAGTAGATTTAGTATGTAGTAACTGTGAAGGATTATTTTATGAAACGACGCCGATCGAAGAAAGACATAAGAATTGCGTTTGTCGCCCTTGGAGCCGGTTTCGTGGTGCTTATCGGTCTGATATATTTTCATCCGGTAACGTCAAAACCCGCAGCCATCAACCAGCCTATTGTAAAGAGCCGGATGATCTTACCCCAGACACAACCACGCCCCGATTCCCTGAAGACATCCGATGGTCAGTCTGGCCCCAGTGGTTATCGTATGCCCCCAAGAATGCCAACCGGCTCAACAATACGACAAGTTCGAATTCCTATAATCATGTACCATTATATTCGAATCAACGATCCAGAGGATGAAAAAGGTGTCAGTTTGTCAGTGTCACCGATGCACTTTGCTCAACAACTGGACGATCTCAAACAGCGTGGTTACCAGACAATTACGTTCCAAGATTTGATGAGTAGAAACTTGCCAAGCAAACCGATCATACTGACATTTGACGATGGTTATGAAGACTTTTATACCACGGCTTATCCGGAGTTGGCCAGGCACCAGATGACCGCGGTCGTGTATGTCATTGCCGATTTCCAGAAGCCGGAATATTTAACGCCCGGCCAGACATTATATTTAGCCAGCCGCGGTATCGAAATCGGATCGCATACCTTAGATCACGCTTCTCTCGATAAAACCTCCGCCCAAGAAACGATCAGGCAATTGACCGGCAGCAGACAATTGTTGGAACAAATGACGGGCCGGCCGGTGGTTAGCATAGCCTATCCCTTTGGTAGCTTTGATGCTGAGATTGAACGTCTGGCCATCCAAGCCGGGTATCAATTTGGGGTTACGACCGTAGGAGGGTTGGCTGATCTGGCACAACCAATGGAGCTGATGCGGTTTCGGGCTAAAGACATCGCGACTTTAGAATTTGATGATAATATTGCCAAGACTAACGCCAGCAGCAATTCAGAAATAAAATAACCACGATCCGGCCTGGCTTTTGAACAAGAATAATGATACAATAAAAACCTAGAATGGTTATTTTTGTGATATGGAAGACGTCAAAGCGATTATCGAAATTAAAGATATTGCCCGAACCTACCACGTTGGTCAGGTTAATGTTCCGGCTCTGAAAGGTGTCACGCTGACGCTCAATCGAGGCGAATTTCTGATTATCACGGGGCGAAATGGTTCCGGCAAATCAACTCTGCTGCATCAGCTGGGCCTATTGGATTACCCGGACAAGGGTACCATCCGATTGAACGGCCAAGAAGTGACCAGCCTGGCGGAATCAAAGCGGGCGGAATTGCGTCTGAACACATTAGGCTACGTATTTCAGGAATATGCCCTGATCGGAGAATTAACCGCTCTGGAGAATATAATGCTTCCCGCATTGGCCAAAGTAGGAAAATCCGCCTGCCGTCACAAAGCGTTAGAATTGCTAATACAGGTTGGTTTAAAGGGAAAGGAAAATCGTCTGCCCAGCCAATTGTCCGGTGGTGAACAACAAAAGGTGGCCATCGCTCGCGCGCTGGTGAACGATCCCGAGGTTATCTTTGCCGACGAACCAACGGCTAATCTCGATATTCGTGCCGCCGAGGACGTGCTCGAAATTTTTAAAGTACTTAATAATACCGGGCATACCATTGTGATGATCACACACGAACCGGAAGAGGTTGCATACGGAAATCGGGTGATCGAGCTGGTAGATGGGAGGCTGAAATGAATCGATTCTTTGCTTTGCCGGCATTTTTAGTCAATCGATTCATTAAGCGGGGCAGTCCGTGGACCTTTTCGTTGACGATCGTTTTGATTGCCATCGCCTTTATCAATCTAGTGTTTGTGACCTCTCTATTTCAGGGCATAATCAACGGCGCGAACGAACAGATTATCAATACTATCAGCGGGCACGTGATGATCCGGCCATCTCAAGGCCAGGACACCTTTACTAATGCACCGCAAATATTAGCAATGGCCAAAAACACTGCCGGCGTTAAGGCGGCCACGGCCGAACTCACCTTTCCGTCATCATTGCAGTATAACGGCATCAAGGGTAACTGGACTACGATCGCGATCGACCCCGATGTTGAGCGGACGGTAACGAACATTGCTGACACAATGATTGAAGGATCGTATTTGTCAGAGAATGACACCAATGGAATAGTTTTGGGGTATCAGATTTCCGGCGGGCACAATGCCGACATGGAAGCGTTTTCATTCCGGGGTGCCAAAGTGGGCGAAAAGGTAACTCTAACCGTAAATGGAATTCAGCGCGACTTCACGATCAGGGGAATCTATAATTCAAAGTTTATCAATTCGGATCAGCGGGCGTTTATTAATCGAACAGCGGTGGAGGAGATGATGCCCCAACTGAAAAACACGGCTACCACCATACTGATCCGACAGGAGTCCAGCGGGGACGAAGACGAAACGATCGCTAATCTGGCAGCGGCCGGTATCAAAGGAGAATTTATTCCTTGGGAGGACGCGGCCGGCATGATGAAGTCAATCACGGCGAGCTTCTTAAGCATAAATGTGCTGATGACCATTGTGGGCGTATTAATCGCCGCGGTGACAATATTTATCGTGGTATATATTGACATATCCAACCGTCGTCGGCAGATTGGTATTTTGCGCGCGATCGGTTTACCGGTCCAGGTGATCCGTTCGACCTATGTTTTGCAAACACTGACCTATTCGGTGTTCGGTGTCGCGCTAGGATTGATATTGTTTTTCGCGGCCATTGTACCGTACTTCCAGGCACACCCGTTCCGTCTACCAATTGTCGACGCGACATTGCAAATTAGTCCGATTGATTTTCCGATTCGCATCGGGGTGGTAATTCTCGTGGCGCTGGTGTCGGGGCTAGTGCCCACGATTATGATTACTCGGGATAAGATATTGAACGCCATCAGGGGAAGATAGGTGGTCAATTCAAAATTCAAAATGTAGAATGCAAAATGAAAGTAGTTCTCGCGACGAGAACAATAAATTATGAAAAGATGCGCGTGGCCCGGAACGGATGAATTAATGATTACTTACCATGACGCTGAATGGGGCGTGCCGGTGCACGATGATCGGACGCTGTTTGAGTATCTGGTGCTGGATTGTTTTCAAGCCGGTTTAAGTTGGCGAACGATATTACACAAACGCCGGAACTTCGAAAAAGCATTTGCCAAGTTCAATCCCCAGAAAGTCGCGCTGTTTAAAGCCGCGGACATCAAGCGCTTACTCCAAGATGCCGGCATTATTCGCAACCGGCTAAAAATCGAGGGCACAGTGCGCAATGCCCGGGCGTTTCTGGTGGTTCAAAAAGAATATGGCAGTTTTGATAAATATATATGGCAATTTACCGGCGGGCGGATGATCAACAATGAATGGAAGACAACCAAACAAATCCCGGCCAGTTCGTCGGAGTCAGACGCGATGAGCCAAGATTTGAAAAAGCGTGGATTTAGTTTTGTCGGCACAACGATATGTTACGCTTTTATGCAAGCGGCTGGGATGGTCAACGATCACACGACGGACTGTTTTCGATATCACAAAATATAATTAGATATCATGGAATTTATTGATGTAGTTAATGAACGCAATCAGGTAATTGGCCAAATAGCCAAGTCAGAGTTGTATGAAAAGAAACCACATCATCGGATTGTGCATGTATTATTATATAATGATCGCGGTGAAATGGCATTGCAGTTGCGGAGCTCTACTGTGTCATTCTGTCCCAACCATTGGGTGACGACGGTGGGCGGACACGTTCAAGCCGGCGAAACGACCGAGGCGGCCGCCAAGCGGGAAATGATGGAAGAGATTGGCGTCGACCTGCCTCTGGAACACGTATTTGACGCGGAATATCTGCCGCCGACCCTGCCGGGCGTAATTAAGTTTCTGACAATATTCAAAGCCACGTATAACGGTCCGTTCACGCCCGATCCAAACGATGTAGCTAAAGTGGAGTATTTTCCCATGTCGGAAATATATAAAATGCCGGATCGCGGCGCGCAGTTTCATCCCGAGTTATCGTTCCTAATTAGCAAACTTACATCATAAATTTAAAGAAATAAACTACTATATGCAATCTCACACCAAAACAGCAATCGTACTTGCACTAGGAACGGCAGTTATTTCAGGAGTTGCCAACTTCGTAAACAAATTTGGCCTAAGCTCCTCGGGTGATCCAGTTGTTTATACCTTGGTTAAAAATGGTGTCGCGGCTTTGTTCTGTATCAGCGTTGTGGTAGCGGTAATTCGTCGCCGTGAGCTGAAGCAATTACGACGCAGCGACTGGCTCAAGCTATTATTGATCGGCGGTGTCGGAGGCAGCATTCCATTTATACTATTTTTCACCGGTTTGGCCCAAACAACAGCGGTATCAGCCTCGTTTATTCACAAGTCACTATTTTTGTGGGTCGCTTTGTTGGCGGTGCCATTGTTAAAAGAGCGAATCGGTATGTTGCAGGGAGTGGCGCTGGCACTGTTGCTGGTGGGTAACGGTTTCATTGGTAAGGTGACCAGATTTGGACGTGGCGAGATATTAATCATGATCGCCACGCTGTTGTGGGCGGTGGAAACAGTGATTATTAAACACGTTTTGAAAAACATATCCAGCTGGACCGTGGCGGCGGCTCGGATGGGCATTGGCGCAGTGATTCTATTTGGCGTGGTAGCGTTTCAAGGCAAGCTGGATATTCTCGGTGACTATTCACTGACGCAATGGGGTTGGACAGCCCTAACCGGGCTAATATTATTCGGATATGTGGTTACTTGGACGGCCGCTCTAAAGCGAGCTCCGGTCACATTGGTGGCTAGTTTGCTGGTACCGGCCGCGTTCATTACCAGTCTATGCTCCTCGCTGTATTCCGGCCAGGCTTTAACCAGTGCCGAATGGTATGGTGCCATGTTCTTTGTCGTGGGCAGCGTTCTGTTATTCTTAAGCTATCGAACTGTAAATCACATCCGACATGATCGCACCCAACCCAGCCACTCTTGACGCAATTTCGTCCTGTTACGCCTACGGCTTCACAGGACTACGATGCGCGGGACTCGGAGGCACGTTGTTATGGTTGTAATACCTAAACTGAAGTTGAATGATGCGCACGCCGCTACTCTTGATGGCGTAGCGCGCTGCGCTCGGTATGGTTTTGGACCAAACAAACTCCATCTGTGCGGCCCGGATGCCAATCGGGAAGTTTTGTCATATATCAAGGCCGGAGCCAGCGATCCTGGCTTGGAACGATTGCTGACCGGTTTTAAAACCCTGTATCCATACTTGAAACAAATTGCCGAGGCCAATCGAATCGCGGACCCGTTTGATGATCGGGTGGTGGAAGCGTATTGGATTGGTAATAGTTTATTGGAAACGATCTCACCCAAGATATTCTTTCGCCACCTTGCCGAAACTTTGGGCTTGAAAAAACGCTACGACCCCAAGTCATTTGAGCAATTGGTAAACAAGCTGCCCAAAGGTGCCCGCATGCACCATTCGTTTCATGTCCTCAACGCCTACAAGCGCACCGGACACGACGCGATCTGGCATAATCTAGAAAGTATGGACGCGTGCCGGGTCAGCTGGGGTAAGGTAGTGCGAACCGATGGACCTAAAGTAATTCTTAAGCGCCGGCCATTGATATTGAACGGTCACCTATTAGAATTAGGTGCAGCGGTCGAATATACCACTTCTCGTCAATTAGACGCGGCGCCCGAGTTTGATGAGTTGGTGCCGGGGCAATGGGTATCGCTTCATTGGCATAAGATGTGCGAGGTAATCAACGAACCGCAGGTGCGTCAGTTGCTGTATTACACGTTGAAGCATATGGCGCTGTCGAATCAGACGCTTTAGTAACCACCCCCACCCCCTCCTCTGAGAGGAGGGGAGATATTCGGTCGTCCTTCGCCTACGTCCCGTCTCTCGCGAGTGACGGGACTGCGCTCAGGACGATAAAGAACGTTCCCCTCCTTTTAAACCACCCCTGAGGCGGATGCTGGGTGGTTGGTGGGCTTGTTAACGAATGTATTAATTTCATTATGATGATGCTATAATTATCAACATGACAAAAGAAATTTGGTTATTTGGTAACATTGATCTACCACAAGACTCTCTGCCGTTACGGCTGCAGGAGCGTTTGAGTAGCGAATTCCCCAATATAAAATTTATTGTCCAGGACCCTTTGGATGAATGGGTGATGCCCGAGCAACTATATATCATCGATACCGTCCAGGGTTTAGACAAAGTAACGGTGTTTAATTCACTCGATCAATTCCAAAAGACACCCAGTGTTACCATGCACGATTTTGACCTGGGTATGCAATTACGCATGTTGCAAAAAGTCGGCCAGCTGCCCAAACTGACGATATTTGGCGTACCATCAGGCGCTCCGGAAGATGACGTTCTTACTCAGCTGATTGAAGCTATCAGGACACTGCTGGGTAAATAAGTAATTGATCGCATAGTGAATGAATGGTACTCTATACATAGGAGGAGTCTTGGCCTACGCGGTTAGAAGGAGGCAGCCATGTTCTTTCGTTTGATGATCCATACAGAAGCTTACGGAAATCGGCATTTCCGAGGCACGATGAAGGTATTGCTGCGCGGAGAGCAGGATCAGGAATTCGTGTTGGGATTCGTGTTTCGGAGAATCGAAGGTCAATCACCTTCACATCTGGTGATTACCCAGGTCGGTCGCGCACTCTACCGCTACCACAACATCCACGACGCCAACCGGAATCTGAGTTACACCGGTATGAAGCAAGCGATTCTGATGCTGTTCATCAGGTATACGCTGCGCGGCATAATCGAGCTGCGCGTACGCCAACCAGGCGCCGGTCACCACAAGTGCGGTATTACTCGGATCGACGCGATGGCGGGTGAATGGACGGTCGGCGATGGCATACTTGACCAGGTGGTCGAGTTGGATGAAACACCAATGGTGGTGTATGCGGCCGTGATGGCTCAGCGGGCAGCGTAATTACAACGCTGTCCTTTCTATTTATTTATCCGCAGTTTCAAGAAGTGTGACGCACAGCTCATACATGGATCGTAAGCGCGAATCAGTTTTTCTAATTCCAGTTGGATTGTTTCCAGGCTGGGGTCGGATGGCAACAACTCCTCGACGCGGCGAGCCAGGTCTTGCTCGATGTTAATTTGATTTTGGCCGGTCGGTACTACAATCTCGCCTTCGGTCACTTTGCCGTCAGCCGCGATGGCGACTTTGTGGTACAGGGTACCGCGCGGGGCTTCAATCACACCGACGCCCACACCCGATGTTCGGACCGGGACAGCCGGTGCTTCTTTGACAAACTTATGTGAGCGCAATAATTCTATGCCATGGTCGATGCAGTGCAATATTTCAATCGCTTGGGCGACGTTGTTGTCAAATACATTAGTAGACGGGAAACGTTTCAACGCTTCGGCCGCGTCGCGTTTGGTATCGGGATGCAATGTCTCTCTGGAAAGGTTCAATCGAGCCAATGAGCCGACCAAATATGTCTTGCCTTTATACGTGTAGCCAGAGGCGTGGGAATAGGGCAACACCACGTGTTCTAGGTGGCTACGGAATTTATCTTCCGAAATGATCTGGCCATCATCACAAACAATTTCTCCCTCCAAGAAGCTAAATGGATTGGCCACTAGTGCCATGAAGTCAGTTTTGCGATCAAACTTGAATGGGCTGTCCAAAAATATTTTGATCGTGCGCAATACAGCTGGACGAGCGGCGCTGAGCTTCTCAATCGCGGCCGCAATCTCTTCCGGCTTGGGTACGTTCAGGAAGCCGCCGATGGTCGGGTTAATACCGTGCACACTACGACCGGCAATAATTATCGATAAATAGTTACCGGCTGCCTTGATTTCAAACGCGTCGTGCAGAATCTGATGCTCTTCCGGTATATTTTCGTCAAACTCAAAGAATGAATCTTTGCCATGCATATCCGGTAAAGCGAATAGATACAGGTGCAAAGCATGGTCCCGGATATTCAATCCATACATCGACAGATTTTTCATAATCTGAGATTGGGGGGATGGTACGATACCTAGAGCTTTTTCGCAGGCCTCAATACTACAGAGCAGGTGTGCGTTAGAGCAGGTACCGCAAATACGAGCCAGCAGCGTGGGGATGGTTCGATATGGTTTACCACGGAGAGCCTGGGTATAAAAACGCTTGAACTCGGTAATACTAAAGCGACAGTGCTCAACTTTGCCATTGGCGACTTTAACGTCCAGCGTGGCCGAACCCTCGACTTTGGTTATTTCGGTTTTGAGATTGAAATCAACCAGGTGCATAACTAAACGGTTATATTAAATTCTTTCAAAGCCGCGTCAAGCACAGCCAAGAACGTTTTTTCGACCATCGGACAACCAGGCACGGAAGCATCGACGGTAACCACGTCGGCGATCTTCAATACCTTGGGCAGGTATTTGAACTTATCCAAGATGGGCTGGATTTCAGCTTTACGTAATTCGTCAAAATCATTGCGCTGTGATGAAGGCAGGCCGATGCAGGCACAGGCGCCAATCACCACCACTTTCTTTGATTTCGCTCGGATCTCTTTGACTTTGGCCACGTGCTCGTCGGATGTTAAAGCACCCTCAATAAAGGCCACATCCAGCTCATCGAGGACGTTATGACTTTGTAAAACGCGGGCATGTCGGATATCGAGTACTTTTTTCCAAGTTTCCCAATGATCGTTCATCAATTCGGTAAAGACAATCGTGCTGTCTTCACAGCAGCTGAACGAAAACCAGCCGATGCGGAGTTTTTTAGTTGGTGTGGGTGTGCTTGCCATAAAGATATTTTATCATATTTAAAGATAATTGTCCCATTTTGTCATTCTGAATTAGACGCTAATGTGGTATACTGCCATTATGAAGATATATTTTGCCGGGTCGATCAGAAGCGGGCGGCGGGATCAGCCTTATCAAAAAAGCATAATTGAAATACTTCAAAAATATGGTCAAGTGCTGACCGTGCATATTGGCCGTGCCGATCTGCCGCAATGGGGTGAAAGCGGAATCACCGATCGGCAAATTTATCGGCGCGACAAAGCCTGGTTGACCTCGGCTTCGGTTTTAGTAGCTGAAATAAGCACGCCCAGTATTGGAGTTGGTTTCGAGATTGGTCTGGCTCAAAGTCGGAAAATACCAATTCTATGTCTCTATCGCAGTCGGCCCGGAAAACGGCTGACGCCAATGGTAGCCGGCAATCCTTCGGTGGTTGTGAAAAAATATTGGCGCAAGAACGATCTACCCGCTATTATTGATCAATTCGTAAAACGCAGTTTTCCTATAGCCAAAAGATAATACATTCTAAGTATGAAGAATCCCTGGAAGACAATCAAATCGCGGGTAGCATATAAAAATCCCTGGATGACCATTCGACATGATGACGTGATCCGGCCCGATGGGAAAAAGGGCATTTATGGAGTCGTAGTGAAACGCGATTTTGTTTTAATAATCCCGGTTTATCAGCAGAAGCTATATTTGGTAAATATATTTCGCTACCCTGTCCAAACTGAGTCATGGGAATTTCCCGAAGGCGATTGGGAGCCAAATGAGACGCATCGAGCCGGTGCGCGACGTGAATTGTTGGAAGAAACCGGCTTCAAGCCGGGTAAGTTTATCCATTTGGCCCATTTGTGGTTAGCGGTGGGTTTCTGCAATCAAGGATTTAACGTTTATCTGGCAGATGAATGCCGTAGAGTCTCAGACTTCACCGACACCGACATCACGAGAATGAAGGGTTTTACTCTAGTACAGCTTGAAAAAATGATTCAGCGCGGAAAAATCAAAGACAGCCCGACGATTACGGCGGTGTATTTGTATAAGAAGTATTTGAAACAGTAAATATATACAATGAACAAACCTACCGCAACCTTAAAGCCTATTAATCAAGTGCCCAAACCGCCCAAATTGCGGGCGGGTGACTATATCGCCACACTCTCACTAGTCGCCTTCGGAATTGGGCTAATTTCGTTCATAATTCGGGTTTGGTTTGAAATGAGCAATGGATGCGGATCGATGTTTGATGTCTCAGGAAGGTGCCCCGAGAAGCTATTCAATATATTTTTTATATTGAACTATGTTATGTTATTTATCGCTGGGGTGCTTGGTTTTATTGGAATGTTTGTATCGACAAAAAAGACTCTTGTTGTGACTATGACAATATTATCAACTGCTATTTTATTATTATCCATCATGTTATTTTTTGTGGGTGGTTAATTTCGAATGCGTGGAAACATGATTAAAGCTATCATCTTCGATCTCGACGACACGTTGGTCAATACCTGGCCATGGCACCGTCAGGCGATGGATGCGGCGTTGAAGCCGTACAATGTTCAGCTGGCCGATTTAGAGCCTTCCAAGCTTCATAATATAGTCGGACGGCGTACCCGGGATGCTTTCGAATTTATTCGCCACGATTTAGGTGTCTCTGCTCCTCGGTCTGTTTTAGAGGATGCACGTCGAACGGTGTTTGAGGCCTTGCGCGAATCGGGTCAGACATTGTTACCCGGAACCCTGGAGTTACTGGAACGTCTAAAGGCGGCAAGTTTGCGACTGGTGGTTGTTTCATCGGGAAAAGAGCCATATGTTCTGTCCGTTCTGGAAAAGTGGCAGATAAAACAATACTTTGATGACATTATTGGCGGTGACGAGGTTACCAAAGGCAAGCCGGATCCCGAGCCATATTTGAATGCTCTAAAATACTTACAGTTACCGGCGTCAGATTGTGTGGTGATTGAAGACTCTCAATCCGGTATTGAATCGGCTAAGTCGGCCGGGTGTTATTGCGTCGCTGTGCGTAATTCCAATATACCGCCACAAGACTATGCAAAGGCGGACGGTGTAGTTGATGCGTTGATAAACATTAGTATCGATACGTTACAAAAACTTCAAAATAAGTAAACTTTTTGTCACTTTTCTTTTCGAAAGATAAGTGACAGAAAAGAAAGGCCGCCCTGTCGAAAACATGGGCAGCCCAGCACCGAAACTGGTACTGGGCGCCACAAGTTTTCTCAATGGGCGGATTTTCAGAAGGTTTAAGACTGGTGGGTATCAACTAAGCAGTTTTATCATATAGGTATCTTCCATCCGGTAACCCAATTTACGGTAATAAGCCCGTACCCCGATACCGGAGATGACGGCTAGTTTATTATATCCGTTAAGTTTGGCCACACGTTCCGCCTCAAGCATTAGTCGTCTGCCAAATCCAAGGTGTTGTACGGCGGTACCTTTGCCTTTCAGCGGTATAAGCTGACCATAGGTGTGGAGTTCGCGAATGAGGGCGGCGCCTTTGAGTGAGGGAAATAATTTTCGGAGGCGAGGCTGCCTGCCCGCCGAAGCTTTGTCGCAGGCGGGGCCAACCTCGCCCACGGAGGTATTGGGTAAGCGCAATCGGCAAAACGCATAGAGCTTGGCTCTGGTTTTATCTTCAAAAGTAATAAACAGCTCACGCCCACCATTGGTTTGATATTCTTCGGTCCAAAGTTTTACTTGATGAGCCCTAACCACACTATTACGCGCTTCGCGGCATCGGATGCACTGGCAAACGACGCCACGCTCCTGTAGCATTTGTCGCAAGTTGGTAGCCAAGCTGCCAGCCTCGATTTCGTTACCGGGAATATCGCGCACCAGGCGTTCAATGCGCACCCAGCGCGGAACACGTTTCTTCAGTTCGGGGATTAGCTTGAGCAATTGCGCGGCTGTATAAGGTTTGTACTTACCGGATTTCCACCATTGGTACAGCGCGGATGATTTTATTACCAGGGTGGGATAAAGTTTGATGAAATCGGGTTTCAAGCCCGGGTGGCCAAAAACGGTGTCAAAATCCTCGATGTCTTTTTTGAAATTACTGCCAGGCAAACCCGGCATCAGGTGATAATTAATTTTGAACCCGGCATCTTTGAGCAGTCTGGTAGCCGTCATCACGTCTTCGATGGTGTGTCCACGGCGAATTAATTTCAGTACATCGTTGTGAGTCGATTGGACGCCCAGCTGAACACGGGTAACGCCGAGATCGCGCAATCGTCTTACTTCCACTGGCGTAACCCAGTCCGGGCGGGTTTCTAGGGTCAGCCCGATGACGCGGTTTGACGTACGCTCGTTCCATTTTTGCGCCAAAGACAACGTTGAAGCCGTACGTCCATTGGCCGCATCAAAACACCGTTTGATAAACCAGGTTTGGTAACGTTTTGGGTAAGCCGACCAAGTGCCGCCAAGCACGATTAGTTCAATTTTATCGGTCGGGTGGCCATTGGTCTGCAGCATGGCAATCCGGCCGGCTACTTGGCGGTAAGGATCGAATTTATAACCCAGCGCACGCTGGGCGGCCGGTTCGGAAGCGAGATAGCTTTTGGGCATTCTAGCCTCGGTGGGGCAATAGACGCAAGCACCGGGACAGCTGTGTGGTTTTGTTAATACCGTAACCACCGCTACACCAGATAGCGTTCGGATTTTACGCCGGCGTAATAAGTCTAGCAAGTTCGAATTCATGACCCGATTTGGCCTGGTTAACCATTGCCGATATGCCCGTAAAAGTGTATTATTAGATAAGATACCGATCCGGTATTGACGTGCGATTCGGCGTTTAAAATCGGTCAATTCATCAACGGTCGTGATCGATTGACCAGCCAATTCCTTGACGATAGATTGTAGCTCAATATGCGACATGCTTTTGCTCAAACAGTACTTCGTAAGGTCCGCAGCGATTACCAGCTGATCGCTCAGGATTATTCGGCCAGCCGGAGTAATATCTGGCCCGAGTTCCACGATTTTCTGACCCGGGTCAAATCGGGCGACAAGGTATTGGACATCGGATGCGGTAATGGAAGATTAACGAAGATATTCGAAGGTGTAAAGGTGGACTACACCGGATTGGATGTCAGCTCTCGGATATTGGAGCAGGGACAGCGTCTCTTTCCGCAGTATCATTTCGCCCAAGGGGACATTCTTAATATACCATTTCCCAAGCAGACATTTGATTGCGTTTTCTGTGTCGCGGTATTGCATCATATTCCTTCCAAAGAATTGCGGCGCTTGGCGGTATCAAACATGTACGATGTTCTTAAGCCCGGCGGTTGGTTACTGATTAATGTCTGGAATCTTTGGCGACAGCCGCACATAGGGAGAATCCGGCGCAACAACTGGAAACACTTTTTCGGCATGAGCCCGTATGATCGCAATGACATATTGGTACCCTGGCGCAGCTCAGGTGTTGAGCAATATTATCATGCTTTTACTGAACACGAACTAAAAAGTTTATTGCAACGTAACGGTTTTCGAATCGAGCACGCTTGGTCCAGTCGCGGTACGGCAGCTCCCGCCGCCAAACAATCAGATAACATAGTGGCAATTGCCCAAAGAATATAAAATGTTAATCAAGGCTGACTTTAGGACGCCAGCCCATTATTAAGTCTCCATATGAATAACAAACTTATGAGAAAAAAACGCTTGCCAATCTGGATTGCTGCCCTATGTCTGGCGCTAACAATCCCGCTATCGTTACACGCTGAAACAGTTTCTTCGGTGATTGCGCAGGATCAAGTGATTGATGATAATTATGTTAAATTTGGCGATACGATCACGATTGATGGGACTATTAATGGTGACGCGTTACTAACCGGCGGTCAGATCATCGTGAACGGTGATATCAAGGGTGATTTAATCGCCCTGGCTAATTCCGTGATGGTCAATGGTACTATTGGTGGCAGTGTGCGGGTTGCGTCAGGTGATATTACGATACGAGGCTCGGTAGCTAAAAATGTAACCGTAGCGGCTAACAACCTGGAGGTGACCAGCAATGGTCAGATTGGCCAAAGTTTGGCCTATGCGGCTGGCGCAGTCAATATAGCTGGGGTGGTAACGGGTAACGTAACCGGACAGTCATTTTCGGCTAACATTGGCGGGCAGGTAGAGCGCGATGTCAATATTACTATTTCCAACGGCGATCTCACAGTCGCGCCTGAAGCGAGCATAAAGGGCAATCTGAGATACGGCAGCAATGCCACCGTTACAGTTGATCCGGCGCGGGTAAGCGGTTCAGTAAGTTACCACAAGACCACTGATCCGGTGACGAGTTTCAAGGACATATTGAAAGTCAGCACACCGCTGGTAACCATATTCAATTATCTGGCATTGCTTTTGGTCGGGTTCGCAACCTTGGCGCTATTCCCACGCGGTTGCGGTCATATATACGATGCTATGTTAACCAAACCAATGGTCAAAATCGGCTGGGGGGTGGTGATATTCATTGGTATGCCGATATTATTGGCAATACTTTTTATCACCGTGGTTGGCATTCCGCTGGCTTTAATAGTTATCGGTTTGTATCTAGTCTTTCTATATACCGCACCGGTATTTGTCGGTCTGGCTATTGGGCAATACTTGTTTAAACTAATACTACCAGCCCGGCCATTATCTCCTGCGATCTGGCTGGTGGTCGGCCTGGCAATATTCACCATGGCCACATGGCTGCCGTTAATCGGTTGGCTGGTCAGTTTGCTGGGTACGATCTGGTTTTTGGGCGGGATTGTATTGCGAAAGATAGCGTCGATGAAAGAGAGCCAGATCGCAGTACCAAAACCTTAGTTGGCATCAAAGTTAAAACATTATTTAAGAGTAAATCACGAAATATGAAAATCAATCCAGAGATGTTTCGAGCCTACGATCTACGCGGCGTGGTAGATACGGACCTGACTCCAGAAATTGTGGAACATATCGGTAAAGCGCACGGCACCTACATGAAACGTAAAGGCATTACTCGGGCAGTGGTAGCGCGAGATTGCCGGGCTACCAGCGAAGCTTATTCCGAAGCATTAATCAGGGGTTATGTTTGGGCGGGAATCGACGTAGTTGACATTAGCATGAACTTGGTTGGTACCTTTTATTGGGCACAGCATTATTTGAATCGGCCCGGCGGGGCGATGGTCACCGCTTCGCACAATCCGGCTCAGTATAATGGTTTCAAATTAGCCATTGGTTTATCGGAAACACTGGTTTCAGACGGCATGAATGAAATACGACGCATGGTCGAAAAGGAGGATTATGAACCGGGCCAGACTCCTGGTCAGTCGGTTAAGCAGGACATCAGCCAGGCATATAACGAAGACATTATTAGGCGCTTGCCGCTACGTCGAAAGTTTAAAATCGTGATCGACTCGAGCTGTTCCACAGCCGGCATCATTGCGCCGGATCTCTTTCGACAAGCCGGTTGCGACGTGATCGAACAGAATACAAACATTGACCCATCGTTTCCGCTTGGTACGCCCGACCCGACCGAGCGAGCCGTGGCAGAACGGCTGAGAGAAGGCGTGCTCAAAGCTGGAGCTGATGTCGGGTTTACCTACGACCCCGATGGGGACCGAATTGGCATCATCGACGATAAAGGAACCATTATCTGGAACGATGTTTTGGTGGCGTTGTTTGCTATTGATGTTTTGAAGGCGCACCCCGGCGCTATAATAATGTTCAATACGCTATGCTCGAAAGTAGTACCGCAAACCATAGCTAAATACGGAGGCCAACCATTTATGTGGCGCACGGGACATTCGTTTTTAAAGAAAAAGAACCAGGAAGTAAAAGCGGCCTTTATCGGCGAATTGTCCGGACACTTCTTTTTCTCGGCTGATTTCTACAATCATGATGATGGCCTCTATTCCAGCATGCGTTTGTTGCATTATTTGGATCAGACCAATCAGAGTTTATCGCAAGCCCTGGCTTCTCTGCCGATATATCAATCCAGCCCGGAGATCAAACTATTCTGCGCCGATGATAAAAAAGTGGCCCTAATGGGGAAAATTGGTTTGATACTGCGCCAGGATTATCCGGACGCCGAAGTGATTGATGACGAACGGGCGGGTGATGGCGTTCGTCTAGACCTGCCCGATAGCATGCTGGTGATTCGTTACTCGCAAAACGGCCCGTATCTGACCATCAAATATGAAGCCAACCAAACCGAACAGTTTGCTAAACTACGTGCTTATCTAAGCAAGCTCTTGCATGGATTTGACGAAATTGATTGGACATCAAAGATCAGCGTCAATCTAGAAGCGCTAAGCTAATCACACATGATTGGCGTATTTGACTCCGGCATCGGGGGGCTGTCGATACTGCGAGAGATTCGAAATCTTGAGTCAGGCATGGACGTGGTTTATTTTGGCGATACCGCGCATGTTCCGTATGGTGATCGATTGGAATTGGAAGTAAAGGAATTAGTGCTAAGGGCGATAAAGCACCTGATGTCTTATCGGCCCGCGGTTGTGGTCATCGCCTGTAACACGGCTACGGCGGTGGCCATAGAAGAATTACGACGAATATATTCCGATACTCCGATAATCGGTGTTGTTCCGGTTTTGAAAACATTGGCCGAACAGACTAGAAACAATCGGGTAGCCGTAGTGGCGACACAACGGACATTATCCTCGCCGATCTATCATGATCTCAAGCAAAAGTTTGCCCCCCATTTGTCGGTATTGGAAATTGCCTGCCCGGATTTGGTGCGCCTGGTGGAAGCGGGGCAAATAACCACGCCCGCGGCGTATTCAGCGATTCGACCCGTGGTCGAAAAAATCATAGAATTTAATGCTGACGCGATAGCCTTGGGTAGCACGCACTTTCCCTGGCTTAGGCCGGTAGTTGAAGAATTACTTCCGGGTGTGCGAGTGCTCGATTCCGGCGCGGCCGTGGCGCGGCATTTAGTTAGAGTATTAAATCAGACTGGCCAGACACAAGAGTTCAGCGGCAATGGAGAGGCTAGATATTTAGTAACGGGCGAAGCAGAGCCATTTTCCGTTATCGCTAGTAAGTTATTGGGTAAAAGGGTTATGGCGCAGAAAACATGCTTATCGGATTAGGCACGATGAGATTTCCGACGCTGCTTCACAAGTAATGAAGCAAAAAGAATGCCCTCGCATGTGCAAGGGCGGTTTGGTCTAGGGCGTGTTCCGTCTGGTCCACGGGGCGGAATCAGGTGCTCTGGGTTCTTTGGATCGCATTCGTCTGATACCCGGTAACACGGTATCGTGCATCAGTATGATAAATATCACTAGCAGAAACAGACAGCCTACCAGGGTGGTCAGCGCGCCGATGATCGACCAGAAGCCGCCCATTTTCACCAGCAACCTGGTTACCATTACTCCGCCGGAGATCAGTAGTGGGGCGCCTACCCCCAGGACACAGTTGGATACCGGATCGATATACCGCTTCATATAACCTCCCAGCTTCACGCTTCCGAAGGACTGGGGCCCGTGAGTTAACCGATAATTATCTTAGGACAATAGGATAATTTATGCAAACTTGCTCAAGAGCGCTTCAATTACCCAAATAGAAAGAGGCGGTTCGGGAACGTTGTCCTGATCCGCCTGTTGATTGGCTGCAGGGCATCGGATAGAAGTACCCTCAACCCTCATTGCCGCCGCGTGCCATACCGCAGTCGCCTTCGTCAACGCGACGGTTCGTCACTCGATCCGTGATAGGCACCACGCGTTGTCGAGGGGTCGTGTCACCACCCTGGTATAGGTGGCCAGTCGTGACACCGCGACGTCTGGCGCCTACGGTGATCTCGCTCCCACCACCGCACCGGCCTTCGCCTTGAACTCCGGAGATCTTGCCCTCATCATCACCCGCTTGACGAAGCCGGGCGACCGCGTCCCGGTCCATGCACATAGTCCCGATCCTCCCATTGGGTCTGCGTATATCAGCCCGAGTCACCGACTTTCGGTGTGGTAAGCAGACTAATTAATTATATCCCGATGATGTGGTACGTCAAATGCCCCCTCAACCACCCCTGCCTACGTATGACTCCGGCAGGCAAGCTCAACTCCCTCCTTGGTAAGGAGGGGAACGGTTCTAACGCGCTTGAATATATTACTATACTAAACCCATTTTTACCTTCACATCGCGTAGAGTCTTTTGGGCAATCGGGCGGGCTCGCTTGGCGCCGTCATCGAGGATCTGCCAGATCTTTTTAGGGCTCTTAGCCAATGCCGCACGCTTAGCCTGAAACGGTTTGAGCGTGCGGATGATGGCTTCGGCCAGAGTCGATTTTAAATCGGAATAGCGGATAGATTTATCGCGATAAGCGGCGTCGAACTTCCGATACTCTTCAGTGGTTCCAAACTCTTTTAGTAATAAAAATAGGTTCTTAATGCCGGGGCTTAATTCACCTTCGTTTGATCCCGTATCAGTCACAGCCTTGCTGACTTTTTCGCGGATGATGGCGGGTGAGTCGGTCAGCGCGATAAAATGTTTCGGCCCCAGTGACTTGCTCATCTTCTTCGATGGGTCGGCCAGCGACATGATACGTTTGGATTCGGACAGCTGACTGGTTGGTTCAATGAATGTCTGGCCAAACTGATGGTTGAATTTTCTGGCAATAACTCTGGCCAGCTCAACGTGCTGCTGTTGGTCTTCACCCACCGGGACAATGTTGGTGTGATAAAGCAGAATGTCGGCGGCCATGAGTACTGGGTAGTTTAATAGTCCGGCGTCAGCTTTATTAAGAGTTTCTTCTTCATATTCTCGAACTATATTGTTCTTTATCTCAGTAAACTCTTTAGAGCGCAATAAGTTACCAGTTTCTGTCTCCCAAATCTTATTATATTCCTTATTATCATTTTCTTTACCAAGGCTCTTGTTTAGATTCATTAATAAGTAGCTTGTGTATTTGTTATATACGGTGTTTCTAAAACCTTTGAGTTGTATTTGAAAGTTTGCGCTAGAATGCAGTTTTTTATCAGGCGATGGATTATAAAAACGAATATCTTTTATGCCACTTTTTTCTTTCCATTGTGTCATTCTACGCAATTCCCCTACGGGCGTAATTGTATTCAACAGCCACGCCAGCTCGGTATGTTCGGGCACGTGTGATTGAACAAACAAAGTCGCTCGCTTCGGATCCAAACCCGCAGCTAGATAATCGAGGGCGGCATTGAGAGTCCGGTTCCGCATATCCTTAGGATCGTATTTGACCGTGATGGCGTGATAATCAACCACGCAGAATAGACAGTCATTGGTAGATTGTAAAGGAATCCATTGTTTAATGGCTCCCAAGTAATTACCGATATGCAGCTGGCCACTGGGCTGGATGCCTGAAAATACTCGTAGTTTCGTATTCATATGAGGCAATTATAGCAGAAATCGTTCAAAATTAAAAATACTAAACAAGGGATACCTCCAACGCTAAGGCGGGTATATCTATGGAAATAACGCGTCGAAATGTTTAAACATGTATACATGAGGGCGCAAAAGAAAATCCCTCGTCAGCGGGGGAGACAAGGGAAGCGCCAGTTGGCTAGGGTGGTGAAGAGCTGGTGCCCACAGTAGTAGACAAGGCCGGCCAGCATAACCAGCATAGCAGTGGTGTAGATGGCGGCGGTTAGCGAAGTGGAAGGCAGACGATGGCGGGCGGGTTTCAAATACATGTCGGTATCCTCCCTTGTGCCAAAAATAACAGATCGGATTAATTGAGCCAATGACACTATAACCAACCCAGCACCATTACGGTGCTGGGTTGGTTTAACTTTTTATTTTCCTTATTGAAGTCCCGGAGCGATCCAGAGACCACCGCGGAACGACTGCGCGAGCGGGAAGAAACTCTTCAGAGCCGTGCCGGCTTGATTGAAAGTGCGCACCTGCGGACCCATACCAGCACCGGGGGCGGTGACAATCTCGGCTAAGCCGTCGCCATTGATGTCCGCCGCGAATACGCTATATCCACCACGGAGAGTCTTGGCATAAGCCATGAATCGTTTTAAGGTTTTCCCGGTGCCACTATACACGGCTACCTCGGGTCCACCCATACTGGCTGGCGCGGTGACGATTTCATCGCTGCCATCGCCATTGGTGTCGCCAACGCTGATATTCACGCCGCCCTTGAAGTTACGGGCGTAGGCATAGAATCTTTTTACCGTACTGCCTGTGCCGGTAAATGCGGCAATCTCGGTGGTACCGCCAGCCGGCTGCGCGATTACGATCTCGGCTTTTCCATCGCCGTTAATGTCGCCGGTTTCAATGTTATAGCCACCGCGGATTCTTTTATCATAAGCCATGAATCGTTTTAAGGTCTTACCGGAGCCGTTGTATACGGCGATCTCCGGCCCACCCTTGCTGGCGGGCACGGTTATGATTTCATCGCTACCGTCGCCATTCACATCGCCAGTGACAACGTTGACACCACCGAGGAATGATTGGGCGTAAGCGTAAAACCGCTTTAACGTTTTACCCGTTCCGTTGTAGATAGCGATTTCCGGTTTTCCGCCGGCCATCAGTGAGGTGATTATTTCAGCCACACCATCGCCGGTGACATCGGCTACATTCAGATTGACGCCGAATCTATAACGCTGGTCGTAGGCGAAGAACTGCTTCTTCAGCTGACCGGACATGGTGAAGATACGGACCTGTGGGCCGGCGCCAGTGCCTGCGGCCACCACAATCTCTGTCTGGCCATCGCCGTCGACATCGCCGGTCACGGCCTGCAGGCTGACGCGCAGACTTTGGGCGTAGGCGAAGAACTTACTGACAACTTTACCCGTTTCGTCGCTGACCACGATTTGGGGGCCACCTTTTGATAACGGGGCCGCTATGATGTTGTAGTCGGCTACTTGTCCGCTGCCGCCGTTGGTACCCGAAGCCAGGGCAAAGTTGGTGAAGTGACTAACCGAGAAGCAAACTGTGTTTGCGGCCGTATCCTGGGTAACACCGTCCGGAAGTTGCCAAACTCCCGAAGTCGTGTTGTAGTATTTAGCTACTACGTCAGCCTCATCGATACCTTGGTCGCGCAACTGTGAATCGTCGTAGGGAATACAGATGGTGACATTGCTGTTGAAACTTTGAATCAAGGCATTGTTCGAATCCATGACCGAAAAGTCCCAGGCGAAATTTACCGGTTTGGTGTCGGGTGTGTAGAAGAGATTGATATTCGGACTGGCGATGAACGTCACGTTTCCGCTCGTAGCCAGCGAATTGGCTGGAATAGTCAGGGTAGTGCCATCGGGGAGCGTGACGCTCTTCTGGGTGGTTGAATCGAACACTTCGGTTAAGCCCTTCGGTAGATCCCAAGCTTGTTTGCTAAGGGTGAAGTTTTGCGTTTGAGTGCCCTTACTGGTGATTGATACGATTTTTTCATCGGAGCGATAGAAGCCGCTCGATGACTGAGAGTCGCAGCCAATGTACCAGGTGCCCAGTGTCAGTGGGATCGAAAAGCCACCGTCGTTTACTTGGCCGCCCGAGAAACCGCCCGCGCCCTTCTGGTTGGATGACGCTTTTGACGCTTCGAAAGCATGGCACCAGCCCATGCGAGGCGATGAGCCATTATCCAATGTTACCGTGCCAGTGACATACGCGTCGGCTTGGCGGTATTGCAGGGTAATGCTAGCCGGAGCGCTCGGAGAAACTTCCACCTCAACCGACTCGGGTGGCATATAGAGATTCTGTCCCGGAAGAGTGCCGGTGCCGCATTGATATTTACCGGCGATCAAAGCCACCTGTGCCGCGCCATTGCGAACCTCGTTGCCCGCCTCGATGGTTTTACCGCCCGCAAAGTCACCCTTCATCTTATCTTCCATGTACATTCTATTTGAACACCAGACATAGCCGAATGGAATTGGATTACCATTAGGATCCAGTACCTGCGCCACTACTTTACTGTCGGCACGATACGCGGTCAATATCTTAGTGATCGTGGCTCCAGTCGGCACATCAAACGGAGCGTCTTGAGAGTTGGTCTGAACGAAATCGCCTCGGTTTCGGAAGAAGAAATTTATCATATACGTTTTGCCGCCCTTGACGCGCAAAGTGTACGAACCATTCGGATTGAGTCGGGTGTTGCTCCACATGCCACCGCCATCCGTGCCGACGTTTACTTCGATATCGGCATTGGTGACGACTTGACCGTTTTGATCTTGCACCCAGCCGGTAATTCGGGCATCCGGCTCAACCAAAGTGAGCGTAACAGCTTTTTCTTCTCCCTGGCCGATCGTAACCTCTACTTCGCTATCGAGCAGGTAGTCGCTTTGATCTTGTGGCGCGTTGAAGCCGACCCGATAAGTCTTACCGCCGACCAAAGCGATGGCGGCGATACCGCGATTGACGCCCGTACCGTACTGATTACCCGGCATCATCTCGACGCCCTTTTCTTGGGCATAGGCGTAACCGTTCATATTGGTGAGGGCGTTACCGTTTCGATCAACCAGGCGGACATTCAATCTGGCATCGGCTTGTTTAACGACAAAGTTAACGCCGGTTATTGTCTGATTGGCGCTGACCTCATACTGCGTCGGGGGTCGATTTTCAGCCATGATATAAGTGGAATTACCACCGCGGTCGAGGTCGCATTGCCAGGATCCGGGAGTAACACCAACCACGAAAACACCGGCGGCGTTACTGGTACCGCGTCCCCATCCGAACGAACCCTGCTGCCAGCAGTTAATGCTAACGCCCGATGCTGGGTTGCCGTTTACTAATGTAACCGTGCCGGTCAGGCTAGCATTTTTTTGGCTAAGATAGATATCACCCACATCCAGGATTTGATTCGCGTTTACCGTGACGGTTGCTTCGGGATAGTACAGCATGGCGTAATCAGGGTTATTCTGATCGAACCATACATTCAGCTTGTATGTTCCATCGGAGACATTGATCGTGAATCGGCCCTCTTGATTCATGCCCGAGCTCATGCCCTGGCCCTGGCCCTGGCGCAATTCGATTGAGCCGTTGGACATTGGCTGCCCGTTGGGTTTCAATATGCGACCCTTGACTTGAGCGTTTGTTTTTACGAGTGAAAAATTAACTACTTTATTTTCAACTACGCTATCATTGCTGAATGATACGCTCTGCATTTGTGGCTGAGCCCAATCGACTAGTCGGGGGCCGTTTTGTCCCCAGCCGGCATTGAGCGATACGTCCCATTCTCCACCATCAAGAGAAATGCTGTAAGTTCCGCCCACTCCGAGAGTAGCGTTTTTACCGTTACCGCCGCCGCGTTTGTTCAAGAATACTTCGCCGCCCGTTGTCACTATTGAACCATCGGTATACCTGGCGGTGCCGGTCAGCATCTTGCTGGCGACGACCAATTGGGCATTGTGCGTCACTGTGGATCCGGCATATGCGATTTCAGCCGAACTGGGGGCGATATAGCCATCGATGTTCGAAACCCAGAAATCGATCATATAAGTTCCATTGCTAACCCCGGTTGAACTAACTGCGTAGAATCCCCAGTCGTCGGTGCTGGAGTTGGTTTGGAACGAGTAGTTTTGGGTGTGAAAGTTGACGCCGGCATTCTGAACCGGGGTGGTGCCATCGGGCAGTTTCAAGGTTCCTTTAACGGCGGGAGTGATAAAATAGAACGGATCGGAGGGTGTTGAGGGGGGATTTTCTCCCATTTCACCTTGAGCGCCGCGACCGGATAAGCGATAAGCGGCAGCTGGTACGGCAGGGTTACCGACATTAGCCAGTACTACTGTGTAAGTGTCAGCGACCAGTCCGGCTGGAACGTTAATGGCGAATCCTTCATCCCATGCACTAAGATCGCCCGGCATATTCTCGAGCGCGTCATTTTTAAAGCTTTGAAGTGTGGCACCGGCTAAATTAATCCGACAATTCAACCAATTGGTGTTGTTTGGGCAGCCGATTGACCGGGAGCCGAACATTAACGATCCATGAATCTCGGCGGCTGTGGTAAACGTGATTGTATATGTAGTTGTTGTCGATGGTGTAGTGCTGCTGGGTGTTACTGCCGAAATTTCAGTAATGATCGCGTCATTTGTGGTAGCAATATGCGTGGCATGATCATTAGCTAGTACCGGCTGGTTAAAGGCAATGATTCCTACCGCAAAAACGGCTACAGAGAGAAGCATTGTCCCTAGCTTAGCGAATAATGTGTGTTTCATTTTTTCTGGTTAATGTATTTAACTACTGATATATAAAAAGACCACAAAAGTGTGGCTATGTTAGGCGAGATTATCGACTGACGGGTGGTATTTTTGTTGATTTCCCATTCCTCCGTGTGATTTGTTTCAGCCCGATCTCAGGCAGCAATAGTATTATACACCTTTTTCAGTAAATAGTCAAATAGGGTGTTGATAAATCAAAACGGACCTTAAGGCCCGTTTTGCGTCACGCTTGTTTGTAATACTATACTTCAATCACGACTGGCAGAATCATTGGCCGCCGTTCTGTTTTTTGGAATAGGAACTGGCCGATATCATCCCGCAACTTATTGCGAATGTAGGTATCGTTAAGCGAAGCTTTGGGTTCATGGTCAATCAGGATTTTTTTCACCCGCTGGAGCGTCTGATCTATCAATTGCTGCTGCGACTTCATATAGACAAAGCCGCGGGAGATAATGTCCGGCTGGCCGACTAGGTGGCCGGTTTTACCATGGATCGTAGCTATTATAATCACCATGCCGTCGGCAGCCAGCTGTTGCCGGTCGCGTAAGACCACTTCCGAAACATCTCCAACTCCCAATCCGTCCACCATCACATAGTCGGACGGCACTTTCTTGCTGGTCATCCGCCCGCCTTGCTTGGTGAATTCGAGCACTTGTCCATTATCGGCGATGAATATGTTCTTTGGATCAAATCCAGCCGATATGGCGACCTTAGCGTGGGCGTGAAGGAATGAATGGTTGCCTTCAATGGGGATTAAGTACTTGGGATTAACCAGACGCAGCATCAACTTCAGGTCTTCTTGTTTGGCGTGGCCACCGGAATGAATATCCATCATTTTATAATTGATGACTTCGGCACCCTCACGGTATAGCGTGTCAACCAGGCGCGTGACCGAGCGTTCATTGCCGGGAATGACCGACGAGGAAAATATTACGGTGTCGCCTTTTTCAATGGTGGTAAACCTGTGTTCACGATTAGCCAGCCGCATTAACACGGCTCGATCCTCGCCCTGGGCACCGGTACAGACTATTACCAGACGCTGTGACGGATATCGCTTCATGTCATCATAGGTAATCAGTGTGTCGGGTTTGATGTGCATGTAACCCAGTTGTTGGGCGATTTCCACGTTGGTGCGCATACTGAATCCGTCCAGAATTACTTTGCGGTTATATTTTTCTGCCAGCTGGACAATCTGCTGAACTCGTCCCAACAGCGAGGCAAACGTGCCGATAATCATCCGACCGGGAGCGGTTCGAAAAATATCTTCCATGTTGCCCTTGATTTCTGATTCGCTGAACTGATGTCCCGGCTGGGTAGCGTTGGTACTGTCGGACATCATTGCCAGAACATTTTGATCATGCAGGCCCGCTATCTTGGCAATATCAGTCGGCGTATCGCCCGAAGGCTGAAGGTCAATTTTGAAGTCGCCCGTGTGAACCACAATGCCGACCGGCGTCCGGATAATAATGCCCATCGAGCCTGGGATATTATGACTGACGCCGAAAAACTCAACGTCAAACAGGCCCAGTCGAAGTCGGGATGTATTGTTGATCGCTCGCAGATCCAGCTTGCCGCCCGTTTTGTAGTCATCCTGGCGTTTGGCTATAATGCCCAGGGTTAAGGCGCTGCCGAAAATCGGTGGCCGACCGAGGGCCGGAATCAAATGTGGAATGGCACCGATATGGTCGTAGTGGCCATGGGTGATGATTACTCCCTTAATGTACTTTTCCCGACCTTTGAGATAACTAATGTTGGGGATAATATAATCAATACCGGGCATATCCTCTTCGGGGAATTGCAGACCCATGTCGATCAAGATAATATCATTCTTGTATTCGAGCAAAGTCATATTCCGGCCGACTTCCTCCATGCCACCTAATGGAATAATCTTCAGTTTATCACTCATATCGGTGGGCGGGACTATATTAGGCGTTCGTTTTCGAGCGATTGGTTTTTGTTTCTTTGAACTCATCATCATAATAGTTGATTTAATGCGTGTTAGTGCTGATTATTAATGATATGGACACAATAGTTCATTGACAAACCAGCGTTATCGAATTTGCAATGATTCGATTCAGGGTGCGAAATATATTAATCTAGCCACTACCCAGAGGCCAAAACTTACGAATAATATCTATGTGCCGCGGGGGAGACTTGAACTCCCATGACCTTGCGGTCACACGGCTCCCCGCATGCCGAAGCCATGCGCCTGCCTGTCGGCAGACAGGGCGGGCAGGTGAACCGTGCGTGCCGCGCCTGCCTGGCCGATAGTCGGTTATATTTCGCTTAGATGGTGGGCGAGGAGGGACTTGAACCCTCACTGGATTGCTCCAATACGGCTCTGAACCGTACGTGTATGCCAATTTCACCACTCGCCCCCCATATAGACGCAATACCACTTAGACTTTTCGGCCAGTACGGCGGCCTGCCTGCGCGAAGCCGCTTCGGCGAAGACGGGGCAGGTATGCCAATTTCACCACCGCGGCACATAAACATCATTCTGCTTTTAGGCATAACTGTATAGAACATACCCCCTCCAGGGTTCGGCGGTCTACGACAACGCCTCGCCCGTTGCGGCTCCTCATAAACTGAAGCAGTTCAGTTTATTCGTGGCCGCAACCCATCCCGGCACTGAAGATACAACCTTTGCCAACAATGTATTTTAACTACCTCCAGCGACGCAGAGTCTTGATATACCACTTCTCCACATCGATGAATCGATCGGCTGGTACCGTAATTCTTTCCAAGTAAAATCCTTTTATTTTTTCGGCCAGTCCGTAGGTATACGTGGGATTATACAGGAAGATCGCGGGTAACTGTTCCGCTAGAATGTTTTGAAAATGCAGGTATTTCATCCGACGTTGTTCCGGGTCGCTCGTTTTGCGAGCTTCTTCTAGTAATTGATCAACGTCCTTATTGGCAAAGATTGATAAATTCAATCCCGGATCCTTGCCCTGGGATGAATGCCAGAATGGGTAAGGATCGGGATCCGTACCAACAATCTCGCCTACGAGTAGCGCCTCATAGTCGCGCGGCTTGATTACGTACTTTTCAATTCGAGCCGAATCAATGATCTGCAATTCCACGCCGACACCGATTTTTTCCCAATAATCCTTGAGCTGGTTGGCGGTGGTGACAAAATCAGGCTGGTCGATCGTTGTTAAAGTGAAGCGCAGCTCTTGCTCGCCCTTTTTCCGCAGGGTGCTGCCTTCAGGTACGGTCCAGCCGGCTTTGTCCAGTGTCTCCATGGCTTTGGCGGGATCGTATTCATACTTCTTAATCTCGGGATTGTAACCAATGTAGCCAGGTAATATCGGACCCTGGATTGCCTCGCCTTCGCCGTTCAGCGCGGCCTGGATGATCGCCGGTTTGTCCAATGCATAGGCCAGCGCCTGTTTGATCTCGCTAACTTTTAATAGTGAATTCTTTTGGTTGAGGAATACGGCGGTATATTGCGGTAGGCGTAGGAGCTTGGCGATTATCTCGCGGTTTTTTTCCAACGTGGTACGCGACTCTTTTGGAATATAGCCCAAGCCTTCAACCTTTTTGCTTTTACCAGCGTCAATTTCGCTAGTTAAATCCGGATAAAATAAAAAGGTCATTTTCTCAATATATGGCGCTTGGTTGTAGTAACAATCGTTGCGTACCACCTCATAGGAACGAATGACGCCCGAACGCCCATCCTTTTTTAATACGCGGAATTTGAATGGGCCGGTACCAATCGGTTTAAGATTGGCTTCAGCCAGAGCAAACGAGGTCGCCGGAATGTCGCTCCAAATATGGGCCGGAATAATCCCAAAAGTCAGTGAGTTTAAAAATGGCGCAAAGGGTTCTTTTAGGGTCAGGGTCACGGTTCGGTCGTCGGGTGATTCGACTATGACTCCGTGAAGATTGGGTTCAAGCGGACTGTTGACTTCGGCGGCTTGGATAAAGTCGACCGTAGTCAGTACGTCATTGGCGCCAAATGCCTGCCCGTCGTGCCAGACCACCCCCGATCGCAAGTGGATGGTATAGGTTTTTTGATCTTCACTCAATTCATAGCCTTCGGCCAGGTCAGGCACGATATCACCGGTGGCGTCATATTTAAACAATCCGGAATAAATTAACCGGGTTAAATCCAAATCAGCGTCGTTGGCTTGAGACAAGACCGGATTAATGTATTTGGGATTGCCGACCACGCCCTCCACGTATTCACCGCCGACTTTGGGTTCGACTACGGTATGATGCAGATAAAACCGAATTCCCAGCCAGGCCAGGGCCATAACGCAGGCGATTATCAAGCCGACAAATATTTTTAGCTCAACAGCCGACAACACATCGGGCAACCGGCGCAGCTGGCTCCAAGTCGGCAGACGAAGTTTTTTAGGCAGATCATTGGAACTAGAAAAGCCCGCTCGAAAGCCGGGCAGCTTTCGTCTTTGATTGGACAGAGAACGATTAATTTGGTCGAACAAACGAACCACTAGAAGTGGGTTAGAATTAGAACGTATGAACTATTTTATCATCAAACTGGCGACGCCGATACCAAAAAAAAGTACGGCGACAACGATAGTAAAAATAAACAATACTCGCTCAACACCGCGACGGGTTTGAAAAGCATTACCCTCACCACCAAAAACCCCGCCCAAACCGGAGCCGCGCTGTTGCAGCAGAATAGCCGTTACCAGGAGTACGGCCAGGACGATCATAGCAATGTCTAGATATGTTTGCATAGTTCAACGAAAAAAGCCACTTTGGCTAGGATTCACAATACCAGATGCGGCAATGATTGTCAAGAAAGTATTTCAAGCACACAGCGTAAAAAATAATTCGTGAAGTATTAGTACTATTTGGACGCCTTATTTTCAGCACGCCGTTTGATGGTTTTAACCAAACCAAACACGCTCCGGCTATTTACCTTCATGACCGGGTGTTTTTTGCGATGGCGGCGGGTCGCGCGCTTCTCAACTATTTTTTCCAGCTGGTCAATTTCGGTGTGTGGCATGTTCTTGTAAGTACGTTACACAACTATATTAGCAAATATATCGTAATCGAGGCAATCAGATACTATACATGTAAGATAAACAAAATTGATTCAAGGAGCCATAGTTTCACGTTCACTCTTGACAATATGATTTGGCATCTATATTATGCAAGGTTATCTATTTCGCAGGCTAGTGATAGAAATAATAATTTAATGGTTTAAACATGAGAAATATCAGGTTAGTGCATCTAATATATACTTTCGGTACGGGATTATTTGCCGGGCTATTATACGCGTTTGCCCAGGGCGTAGTGCCGATGCTAAATACCCTGAACGGTTCCGAGTACGCCAAAGTGGAGCAAGGTTTGATTGCCGGCTTGGATGCTTTTCCGACTGGTGTAATCGTGGTAGCGACAATATCCATGCTTTTGCCGCTGTACACGCTAATCAAGCTGCGGAAGCAGCGTTATACCAAGTTTTGGAAGCTGACCTTCTGGGGTTGGCTATTGTTCTTTTTCGGTGTCAGTGTTTTTACGATCGTATTCAATGTTCCGATCAACGAATACGTCAAAACCTGGAATCTATCCAGTCCGCCGGCCGATTGGGAAACCGCTCGGCAAAGCTGGCACACGCTCAACAATATTCGCACGCCGATTAATTTGGTAAGTTTCATCTTATTTATTTGGGCTACCTTTAGCCTAAATGAAATTGGCAATACCAAATCATCGGAACAATGGGAAGAACACGAGGAAAGTAAATCTCGGCCCATTAGATAATCGACGTCTGTTAATATCGGCGCTTAGCTTAGTTGTTCCCGCAACGATTCAGTAAGCTTGGCGCCGATGACGTTCGACAGATCGACATAGTCAGCCCGCCGAATTCCATCAACCGAACCAAACTTTTGCAGCAATTTTTTCTTAATTTTGGGGCCGATACCTGGTATCTCGTCCAGTTGTGATTTCACTGTCGTCTTTCGGTGTGTCTGGCGGTAAAACGATATGGCGAACCGGTGCGCTTCGTCGCGCATGCGTTGGAGCAAGAAAAGCGCCTCAGAATTGGGCGGTAATACAATCGGATTGGGTTTGCCGGGCAAAAAGATCTCTTCTAGCCGTTTAGCCAGTGCGACAATTTTGATGCCGGACAATTCGTTTGAAAGCTCGCGGGTAACGACACCGAGCTGGCCCCTCCCGCCATCGAGGATGATTAGATCCGGTATCGGCCAAACCGATTGGGTTGTACCAGCAGATTCGATACGACCCGCCTGCCGGAGCTGTCTCAACGCAGGCAGGTGTTTCAAGCGTCGCCGCAATACTTCGGCGAGCATGCCCGGGTCATTTGAACCGGTGAATGTATTGATCTTGAACTTACGGTATTCCGACTTCTTAGCTAGGCCGTTTTCAAACACAATCATCGAACCGACCGCGTTCACACCCTGAATATTGGAAATGTCGTACGTTTCAATCCGATGGGGCGGATCGGACAGGCGCAAGGCTTTAGCCAGGTTTTCCAGTGACTGCCGGCCCTTTGCTTGGTCGGTTTCCGCGGCGGTGATTGTTTTTAATAGATGATCGCGGGCGTTAGCTTCGGCCAGTTTTACCAATTTGGCAAATTGACCGCGCTGAACCAATTGGATTTTTAGCTGGAGCAATTTTTCGATCTCTGATGATCGTTCGGGCATTGCCGCCAGCATGACTTTCTTGGGATGATCGGGGGATTGAGTGTAGTATTGTTCGATAAACGTGGCCAGCAATTGAGCTGGTGATTGGTCTTTGATATTACTTAGGATGAAATTGCGCCGATCGATCAGTTTACCATCCCGAAACATGATCACGCTGATACCGGCTTGATTGCGTTCCGGCACCAAGCCAATCATGTCCAGATTGTCCCGTTTGGGCAGAATGACTTTTTGCCGATCCAGTACCCGATTGACCGCCCAGAGACGATCGCGCAGCGCCGACGCCAATTCGTATTGTTGTTTCGAAGCCGCGGTCGCCATTCTTTTTTCCAAGTCGGCCACCACCTCTTCGCCGCGACCCTCTAGGAAACGCATGAACTGCTTGATGATTATCTGGTAGTCGGTCCGGCTAGTGGGAGTTAAATAGTGCCCCACACAGCGGTGGATCTGGGCTTCGAAGCAGGGATCGTCGGGTTTATTCAAACAAACTTTTACCGGAAAGATTTTTTTCATGTGTTTCAATGTCAGCCGGACCGCGTAAGCCGATGAATAAGGGCCAAAGTATTTCGCCGGACCTTTGGATAATCGCCGGACGATGGTGACTGAGGGAAATTCTTCGGCCAGGCCGATTTTCAAGTACGCGAAGTTCTTATCATCCTTCATGATGACATTATAGGGTGGGTGGTATTTCTTGATTAGGGTGGTTTCGAGGAACAGCGCCTCGGTTTCGGAATCGACGATAATATATTCCAGATCGGCGATCAGTTTGACCATGTGCTGTTTGGACGGCTCGAGCGCGGCCGACCGGCGGAAGTACGACGACACGCGATATTTGAGATTGATCGCCTTGCCCACATACAATACCGACCCCTTGGCATTGCGGAATATGTAGATGCCGGGTTGTTTGGGTAGGGAGGCGAGTTTTTGGGAAATTGCCGTCATTGGTGAATTATAGCACGCAGAGAGTTCGTATAAAACATATATTGGTAATGTAATTAGGCTAATATTAGGAAATATACCCGCCTGGCCTCTTGACAATTTTAGTCAGATGCGCTAATATACTACTTCAGTTTAGGAGTGTTCTGTCCAAAACGCCTGTATGAAGCCTGCCTAAATGGGCGGGAATTCGTCGGGCAATACGTTCTACCACCGCGACATAGCTTGCCGCGGAGGAGGTTGCGATGTTCCACCAGATCGTCGAGCTGAAATTCTACGGCGTACAGCTGGCGGAGGCTCGTCCTTTGCCCTCGACGACGTTTGTCACCGACAGCGGTGAACACACGATCGAGGTCGCGGGCGAGACCGGACCGATCTCTATCAAGGGGCTGGCTGCCAGGCTGTTCGACTTCGGCTACAACGTCGAGGGAGTGTACTGGAAGGAGCAGGAAACGCGTCACGGCAGCAAGCAGACGGTCAGCGTCGTGCGCTTCCAGCGCGGCCCCGGCACCCAGCAGCTCCCCAGCGGCATTCCGGCGAACAGGTTCTTCATCTGCCACGTCTGGCGCAACCCGCCAGCTGTCGGACAGCCGTCGGTGACCACCATCAACTTGATCGGTGGGACCGGCAAGTCCCCGAAGGTCGTCCTGACCTTCGATGGCGACAACTTCGCCACGGAGGACATCCCGGCCACCGAGTAGCGCACCACTCTCGCCTCCACGGTAGAACGTCCCCATGCATCCAGGCTCTGGGTGATCAAAATCGTTTCGACTATGTCGATTCGTGAGATCATCCAGAGCCTTTCACTTTTCATGGAAGAATTTAAAAGTCAAATTTTATAATGTAAAACGAAAGTTGCCCCGCGTGACGGGGCTTCAATAATTTTGAATTCTAAATTTATAATTCTTAATTGTCTTACTACATATCCAGCGGTGCCATCGACTTGCCCAGCGCGTCATTGGCCGTTTTAACCGAGCCGATACCGATGGTGGCCTTGATATCTATTTTGTCCCGATCGACCCACTCGGGTACGGGTTCATCGGTAATCAGCGTAAACAGGTTAAGTAGGAAGGTGGTCGCGTAGGAAGCCTTTCCCAGCGTAAAATTGACGATCACGCCTTTGGGCACTGATGTCAGGCTGTGAATATCCGCCTTGATTTTGGTTTCAATATGGTGCCGGGCAATGGCGATTGATGGGAAGGGCTTGATGTATTTAAATATGTCGAGCGTACCGTGCTGTTCGAAGAGGGAACGATAGGGTGCCCGGTCGGCCGTGTCCGGGCTCATCGGCAGGGGCAGCTTCTCGGGCAAGGTACCTTTCTGCGACAGCTCGGATAGTAGCAGATTGAAACAATAACTGACGTATGCCTGAACCCACATTTTAACCTGCGGCTCGAGCATGCACAGCGCACCTAGGCTGTCTTTGGGATTGGCCATCAAATGGCTAACCAGTATCAGCTCACGTTCAAAATAAACCGGGTAACGGCCATACAGCTCGTGTAATTTTGGCCAGTCGCTGTAAATATTTTGCGCCTCCAGCCGAATATTGGCAAACAGCGGCATCTCGTTATCGTTGGTGGCGGTCAAAAACGTTTTCAATGCCTGATCGTATTCGCCGCGGCAGACTAATTTACCCAAGACGTGATTCGAGTGCCGGTTGCCCAGACGGTGCGGCCGATACCCGAACCGCTGGTGGCCGTAGTAGTTCAGGAAACCCGACTGTTCAACCCGCTGGATCGCTGAATTGAAATCCTCTGCCGCGATATCCCGCTCGGTTCGCACCAAAATGGTAAAGCGATTGCCGGCATGCGAGCCGACCCGGATGATATCTTTGCCGTAGTAAAAATTCTTGCAGAAAATACCAGGCAATTTAATGCCCTTAATCTGTTCATACCGAACACCGCGCAGACTTATGAGTTGAGACGTAATGGCTACCTCGTCTTTCAAGCCCGCATATAACACACGGCTTCGGTCAACATTTAGTTCATTGGCCAATCGCCACTGCATGTCGGCCGTACCTACGCCCATCTTTACCACATCGCAATACAGCGTGCGCCGGTCTTCGGCCGTCAAGGTCTCGGGTAGAGTCTCGGGTTCGATCGTGTGAATCGTACCGTCGCGGCTGACCTCCTCCACGATAAAATCTTCCGGGTAAAGCCGGATATAACCCAGCGGCAAGTCTTTGGGCAGCGCCGTCATGCCTAAGAAATTCAACACCTTCGGGTGCAGCGTGACAATGTCGCGATGAAACAGCTCGGGGTGTTGCTGGCGCAGTTCTTTGAGCCGCGCGAATTCCGTCGTTTCCCGTTCGTGCCGGGTGGCTTCGATTGAAGTATCATTGTCCATAATATTATGAGCGTACGCAGATTGAGTCCGAAAGTCAAGATTGAAAAAGTACGAAGCCAATCTTATCGGGCATAATGACCAAATTGAATATTGACTTTTTGAGCGGGTTGCGTTAAGAAAAGTACAGGGAACACCATCTGGGAGGAGGTTCAGATGGCTAGGAGATTTCTGGAGTTGGAACTGCCGACACGCCAGCCAGATCAATGGCCTAAGCGTTGCGGTCGATGGTTGTTGGATGTGGGTTGTGGATGTCTAGGCGTTTTACTTCTTAGTGTGGGTCTGGTGCTGGTAGCCTGCGGTCTCGTCTTTCCTATGGACGATGACGGTGATTCATAGCCCGTGTTGACGCTGTTACGACAGCCTGAAACGCTGGGCTTTTTCTATTTTGTGTCAACCCGCCCCCTAGATACTTGCCAGTATTAACTATGTGCGGTATACTGTCCCGTAGTTATTTTTTATGGTCTTCTGCGTACGCTGTTTTGACCAGGCGTAGTCTGACCCTTAAACAGCTTTGGCTAACTTTTTCGTTGCGGCCTGCGGTTCGGCCTTAGCGTAGCTCAACTACGCTTTCGCCCGAATCCTCAGCCACGCCACGCCTGCCAAAGCTGGCAGCGGCGGGCAGGTCAAATTTAGCTCAAACGCAGAGGTTCAAGATTATTTAAATATGGCTGACAACATTGTTATCAAGGGCGCTCGCGTCCATAATCTCAAGAACATCAGTCTGGAAATACCACGCGATAAGTTAATCGTGATTACGGGCCTGTCCGGTTCCGGCAAGTCATCGCTGGCGTTTGATACCATTTATGCCGAGGGCCAGCGCCGCTATGTCGAATCTCTGTCCGCTTACGCCCGGCAGTTCTTGGGTTTGATGGACAAACCAGATGTTGATCAGATTGATGGGCTGTCACCGGCGATTTCAATCGACCAACGATCGACATCACACAATCCGCGTTCGACGGTCGGTACGGTAACCGAGATATATGATTATCTTCGATTACTTTTTGCCCGAGTCGGTTTGCCCCATTGCCCCAATTGTGGACGGGAGGTGGCGCGTCAGTCAGTGGATCAAATTATCGAAAAGATTATCGCGTTACCAAACGGAACGAAAATTGTTTTATTGGCACCGCTGATTCGCGATCAAAAGGGCGAGCATAAGAATGTCCTGGAAAAAATCCGCAAAGCCGGCTATGTCCGGGTGCGGATTGATGGGTTAATTTATACCCTGGAAGAGGCCGAAGCGCTGAATCTGGACAAGAACAAGAAGCACGCGCTAGAGGTAGTGGTGGATCGGATTGAGATTACTCCGGCGATGCGTCAGCCAATGAAGAAGCAAGAGGCCGAAGGTTCGGATCGGGGCCGACTGGCCGACTCGCTGGAAACGGCGCTCGATCTGGGATCTGGTCTGGTGGCCGTGCAGCACGATGACAATGAAGAAGACATGGTTTTCAGTCAGCATTTTGCCTGTACTAAGTGCGGCATCAGTCTGCCCGAGATCGAGCCGCGCAGTTTTTCTTTTAATAATCCTCACGGCGCCTGTCCGGCCTGCACCGGCTTAGGCACAAAGCTGGAGATCGACGCCGATTTGGTAATGCCCAACAAGAAGCTGACTCTAGCCCAGGGCGCTATCCGGCCCTGGTCGCGCACATCGTCCAATCAAACCTGGTATTTCCGTATCATGGAAGCGGTGGCGAATAAAAATGGTTTTTCGGTCAACACGCCCGTGGAAAAACTGACCGTTAAACAACTCGATATGGTATTGAACGGTACTGGCGATGAAAAGTACGATGTCAATAATGATTTTGACGGCGGAAAAGTGCGCGAGTTCTGGACCACTTTCGAGGGGGTGATACCGAATTTGGAACGCCGATACAAAGAAACCGAGTCTGATTACATCCGCGGTGAAATCGAACGCTATATGCGCATCTCGCCCTGCCCGGTTTGTCAGGGTCGGCGTCTGAAGCCGGCGGCTCTTTCGGTCACGGTGGGCGAAAAGAGCATCGCCGAAGTGGTCAGCCTGACGATTGAACAAGCCGCCGAGTATTTTCAATCGTTAACTGACAAAACGAACCCGCACCGGCTCAATGAGCGCAAGCAAATCATTGCTAAGCAGATCCTCAAGGGGATCCGAGATCGGCTATTATTCTTACGCAATGTTGGCTTGGATTATCTGACGCTCGATCGAGCCGCTACTACGCTGGCCGGCGGCGAGGCTCAGCGCATTCGGTTGGCCACGCAGATAGGCTCAAGCTTAGTTGGCGTGTTATACATTTTAGATGAACCATCGATCGGTCTGCACCAGCGCGACAACGATAAGCTGATCGAAACTTTGAAAAACTTACGCGATCTGGGGAACACGGTTATAGTAGTAGAACATGACGAAACCACCATATTGGAAGCTGATCATGTGGTAGACATTGGTCCCGGCGCCGGCGAACATGGCGGCGAAGTTGTCGCAGCCGGTACGCCTGCCCAGGTCATGAAAGAGAAAAAGTCATTAACCGGCGCTTACCTGTCCGGCCGAATGTCGATTGATCCGCCCAAGAAATATCGTCCCGGAAACGGCAAGTTTATCACCATCGAAGGCGCGGAGGAGTTCAATCTCAAGAATATTAATGTGAAAATACCGCTGGGCAAGTTTATTTGTATCACCGGAGTATCCGGTTCTGGTAAATCAACTCTGATGACCGATATTCTGGCGCGGGCATTATCACAACATTTCTACCGCTCCAAAGAGATTCCCGGCAAGCACAAATCGATCACCGGATTGCAGCATCTCGACAAAGTCATTAACATTGACCAATCACCGATCGGCCGGACGCCGCGTTCCAATGCCGCGACCTATACGGGCGTGTTTACTTACATTCGGGATCTTTTTACCCAGGTGCCGGAATCAAAACTGCGCGGTTACAAAGCCGGCCGGTTCAGCTTCAATGTCAAAGGCGGCCGCTGCGAATCGTGCCAGGGCGATGGATTGAAACGCATCGAAATGCAATTCCTGCCCGACGTCTATGTCGAGTGCGAAGAATGTCACGGCGCACGCTATAATCAGCAGGCCTTAGAGATTCATTATAAGGGCAAGAATATTGCCGACGTACTCAATCTGACAGTGGAAGAGGCCTATGTATATTTTGAGAACATACCGGCGATTCACCAAAAACTGCAAACCTTACTTGATGTCGGCTTGGGCTATATTCATCTGGGTCAATCGGCTACCACACTGTCGGGCGGCGAAGCCCAGCGGATTAAGCTAGCTACCGAACTGTCACGCCGCGCCACTGGCCGCACGCTCTACATTCTCGACGAGCCGACCACCGGTCTGCACATGGACGATGTTAAACGGTTATTGAGCGTCTTGCATCAACTAGCCGACAAAGGTAATACCGTTCTAATAATCGAACACAACCTCGATGTCATAAAGTCAGTCGATTGGATTATTGACCTTGGACCTGAGGGCGGCATAAAGGGTGGGCAATTAGTCGCCGAGGGCACGCCCAAAGATGTGGCCAAGGTAAAAGGTTCGTATACCGGTCAGTACTTAAAGAAGATATTTGATAAGTTGGCGAAGAAATAAAAAACTGGGGTTGGTTTGTTAAAATTTTCGATAATTTAGCATTATGCCAAAAGGTGATTTGAAACGAGAAACAAGTATATTTATACAAAAACACCTTTTGACCAAAAGGTGAATCGTCTCCTGCAGCTATTATGGCTGGTACAACTTGAATATCTGTACATACGGGCCTCGTACTAAATCGAGCCGGAATGTTTTTAATACTACCCAATCGTTTGATTCCACTAGCCGTTTAGTGGTTCGGGCAATATCCGTCGGAATTTGATAAACTAACGCGCTATTTCGTTCTAACTCCGTATAACCCTTTAGCGCGTTGCTAAAGTTCGTATTCGAACCTAATCGATCAACCTCACTGGCCATCACGCCTTTGACATTTTCATTGGGAATAAAGTATTCAATGCCTTGGGTCCGATACCAGGTTAAATCGTGCCAACTCAAATTTGGCAGGCTGATAATCTTGTATTGATTGGTCGGCAAAGCTGGCGAGTAAGGTTCGACAGCGACGGTAGAGTCTGGCGGAATATTATTTATCGCCCATCCTTGAGCCGAAGCGACCGTATAGGGATGGCCGTAGCCAGACATGGTTCGAATCAGCCGCAGGGCTGGCCCGATGACCAGAATAAGCAGGATGGCCACCAATAAAACCGGTCGATGCCGCAGGCGATGGATTATTCTATCAATGGCGTGAGCGGTGAAAAAAAATAGTAACGGAATTAGCGGAATTACCCAGCGCTCCCAATGCAGATTCAGTACTGCCAGGCAGCCTAGATAGCTGGCCATAATGGCGATAACCACCGCAGCGTAGATATCATGCTCACTGTTAATTCGGCGTCGGGCAATTTTTACCAGAATCAATCCTACTACAATCAGCGTTAATATGAACAACAGCGTACCGATCTCCCAATCCAGAGCGTGGGTGAAGTACCAGCCCAGATTACCAAAGAAGCCCAAACGATCGTGACCACCGTGGGTATCGCGCCCCTCAATGATTACGTCATGCAACACTCGTACCGGGTCAAGATATAAAAATGGTCCGGTAATAAAACTGGTAAGCAGCGATATGACAGCAGCGAGCAACCATCGGCCCCAGCGAAATAGATGGCGGATTTGGAGAATAATCAATAGCACGCCCACCCCGGGTAAAATAAACAGCGAGGGATACTTTGTATTCACCGCCAAACCAAAGGCCACCCCAATCCAGATGTACCATTTTGTAGTATTCGGTTGCCGCAGAACTTGAAGCAAACCGTAGCAGACCCACAAGATCAGAAGCGTTTGAACAATGTCGGGCCGGATCACGTGGCTATGGTCAACCAGATAGAAAGATGTGGCTGTTAAACCGGCCGCAATCAAACCGATTCGCTTACTCCACAACTGTCCGATTAAATACACCAGAGGAATCATGGCTGCTCCGGCCAAAGCTGGCAGCACCCTGCCCAAAGTTTGAAACAGGGTAATGTGCTGATGGTAATCGTCCAAGAACGACAGATGAAAACCACCAATTACCCGACCGATCCAGTGTAATAACTTAAAGATAATTCCGACCCCATAAATGACGGTTTGTCCCGGGGCGCCGAACCAGCCGGGGTTGATGTGCCCCTGAGCAATACGCAGGGCAGGATCAACAAAAAACTCCTCGTCGATTTGGTATAAATCCGGCAAGCCGAAGCTGAGCGAATAAAAACGCAGAGCAGCTCCCACAGCGATGATACACCAGAGTATAAAAGATATTCGGTGATTCGAGATGTACGAACGGATTGATGACAGCATGTTTTTGGACAACTAGTTGAATAGTGGAATTATACAATTATTATCGTCAAATTGGCCAATACAACATACTCCATCAAAACCGTTCCTGAAAACCTCCCCCATACTAACAAAATGTGAATATGTTTAGGGGTACATTGATACTTTAATCTGTCCCCTCCTCAATTGAGGAGGGGACAGATTGTATTACCCATAATCCAAGGGATTACAATTGTAGCCTGTTAGTATGGGGGAGGTTATGGTGGGTTGCTTTTCGGCTGATTTACGGGCATAATTGTTGTATGAGTCAGCCCACTGAATTAGCACAATCGATCCTGGAAGAGTTGGCCTATTTTGATATATTTGACTTCCCGCTTACTCCCATCGAGCTTTGGCGATATAGCCGGATCGAGGGTGCGGCGATCGCAGATATCTACCAGTCGTTGGGGTCAGATCCTTGGCTTGCCGATCGAATTGGTGAACGGCACGGTTTCTGGCACTTGGCCGGACGATCGGAAATTGTGGAATCGCGTTTACGCCGTTATCGCGAATCCGAGGCGAAATATCAAAAGGCGCTAACTTATATAAAGCGACTAAGTCATTTTCCTTTTATCCGCATGATCGGTGTGTGCAATTCGTTGGCTTACAGCAACTCGCGCCGGGAAGCCGATATCGACCTGTTCATCGTGACTCAGCCTGGTTGGATTTGGACCAGCCGAATGTACGCGACCAGCTATCTTCGGTTGTTACGGCAAAGACCCTATGACCGACGCAGCACGGTTGATGCCATATGTCCCAGCTTTTACATCACCGAAGACAATCTCAACCTGGCATCGCTGCGGCGCGGCCAGCCGGACATATACCTGGCGCACTGGGTATGGCAACTAATGCCGCTCTATGATTCGGGCGATACTTATCGCAAATTCATCTCGGCCAACGGCTGGACGAGAACGATATTTCCCAACGCCTATCACAGCCAACCCACTGAAACCCGCCGTGTAGCTAACGGCACGCCGGCGCAGCGGATAAAAACGTTAATTGAATCTGGCCACAAAAATGCTTTGGGTCGGCGCTGGGAAAAATGGAACGAACGATTCCAGCGTCGTGTCTTGCCTCGACAGTTGAAAGATTTGGCCAATGTCGATAGCCGGGTAATGTTGTCAGATCAGATATTAAAATTCCACGAAAACGACCGTCGGGATGAGTACCAGCGTCGTTGGGTGGACAGCGTAAGCGCTTTGCGATGAAGAATATATCACTAATTTTGTCACGCTGGCTGCTATACGCATTGGTATTCCTTTTACCGTGGCAGACGCGTTGGATCGCGAAGCTCGGTGAGCTGAACCGCGGTATCTGGGAGTATGGCACTTATGGTTTGTACGCTTGGGACATTTTAATGATCGTGGCTGTCATCTCGGTATTGATCCAACGACACAGCCAACCCCGGCATAAAATAAGCAGTTTAGATTTCTCTATCTGGTGTCTCTTGGGTGTGGGTGCGCTGTCGTTTTTCTGGGCGGTTAATCGAAGTCTGGCCTTATTTGCCTTGTGGAAAATAGCCGAAGGCGCGCTATTGCTCTGGTTGTTGGGCGCGGTAATTATTTCAATGCGCAATATTGCCCGCTGGTTTGTGGCCGGCGCGACCCTCCAGGCGGCGTTGGGTTTGATTCAATTTATCTCCCAACAAACGTGGGCTAGCAAATGGTTCGGTCTGGCCACCCACGATCCCAGTCAGCTGGGCACCATCGTGGTTGAAACCGGCCAACTGCGAATCCTGCGCGCCTATGCCGCCTTGCCGCACCCTAATATGTTGGGCGGCTTGCTGGCGGTGGGGATAGTTATTTTATTTGGCCTGTACTTTGATCTATTCGGGCGGATCAACACTTGGTGGCGCGGGGTGGAACCAAACCTGCGCGGTCGTCATCGTTGGCAAAAACATCGACGCGCGATAGTCGGCTTCATTACCGAAATAGCCTGCTATCTCACGGCTTTGATTCTAATGACCGCCGGCCTGATGGTCAGCTTTTCACGCAGCGCCGGCATCGGGCTGGTTATCGGATTGGGTGTGATCGGCGGATACACATTAATAAGAAGCCAGTCGTATCGCCGGATAGCTTTTGGTAAGCTGGTGGTAGTTGTGGCATTGACAGTGGGTGTTACGATCGCGATCTTTCCGCAACCGTGGTTAACGCGCTTACAAGTTGACAGCCGACTCGAGCAACAGTCAATCAATACTCGAGAGACGTACCAAGAACAAGCCTTTCATCTATTCAAACATTACTGGCTGGTGGGCACCGGGCTGGGAAACTATACGGCCGGACTGCACGAAAAGTATCCCAATCTAAATCCCTGGGAGTACCAGCCGGTGCATAATATTTTGTTGTTAGCCGCGGTCGAGCTGGGATGGCTGGGAATTGTGGTCTTTGGTTTTTTTCTTTATGAACTTTGTCGCCGGATATATCGCGGACTGGTGCGAAGTATGGGTGACAGTCCCTGGGCGATGACTTTTTCCGCCGCCTTAATCAGTTTGTTAATCATCGGCCTGTTCGATCACTATCTCTGGTCGTTGCATTTCGGTATTATGTTGTGGTGGTTGGTGGTTGGGTTATTAAGGCGAGAGACACGGTAGATATACAATTATTACGTAGGTGGGCAAACGTTTGCCCACCTACGGGAATAAAAAAGCCCTCTCCATATTTCAGAAGAGGGTGGGTGGTCGCACCGGTAGATGTTGGGACTCTATCGGTACGAAGCCTTGATGTCGCCCCAGGGGTTTCCCTCGTACCGTGGCCGGGGGCGCTCGGGGTTATTTGTCGCGATTCGATAGACTGGCCTGATCACGCCCCAAGTGGTTGGTGGGCACCCCGACGTATCAGGCACCGGCACCTCAAGCCGATATACCGGTCTCAGTGTCTGCCACTCCAGCGCGATTCCATTGGACGTGGTCGGCGGTCGGCTGGCGGCGAGTCCGGTAAAATGAGGAACAACGAATTGCGCGGGCGATTCCAGGTTGACCTGTCCGATCGGCCGGGCATTGATGTCCCAGAGCCGACGCTGCGCCATGATGTTCAGCGGCGTGTTGGGATCGGAATTGATCAGTACATACTCCCAGTCGTCGGTGGTGTCTCCACGAGACTGGCAATGTGTATCGATCCTACCGGCCAACTTTTGGCGCAGTTCCTGATCTTCGGACGTCTTGTAGTCCGTCAGCAGGGCACTGAGCGGCCGTTCTCTAAGCAGCTGGGCGAGCGCGTACTGGTGCAGTGGAAGTTTGTTGTCGAACAGCGCGTAACACTGAACCCAATCGACATCCGGGTGATGCCGGGCAACTTCTTCGTAGAAGTGTCTTCCGATGGCCGATGAATTGTTGTAAGCCTCGCAGAAACATTTCCACCATTTGCCATCGAGAATCTCGTTGACGTTCTGGGTCCAGGAAGCCGATCCCGGCGGTAAATGGTTCACCAGCCATTCTCGGCCGACATTGCTCTGGTTGGTTCGAATCATGGTGTCCATAGCCATGCGCATTACTTCGGTACGATGGCGGTCCGAGGCCCACTCGTAGATTGATTGACCATCTTCAAAGCAGTTGGCACTGTCGATCATACGCGGCAGGTAGTGTTGCTGCAGTGAGTCCGGCAATGCCCGAAAAGCATCCCAGCAAACTTTGAAATGCGGGTTGTTCTCAATGATGTGGCGCTGAAGCGTCAGGAGACGATCATTAACTTGGCCGAGTTCGTAAAGATAGCCCATCCGGTTGTGGAAATCTATCAGGTCGCTGGAGTACTCGATGATCTCCCCGATCTTGGTCAATGCGAGCAAACGCTCATGGTCGTTCTGAGCAGCAACGTAGGCCTTGTTGTAATCACCCACGGATGTGGCGTAGCTCATGATCTGGGTGAATTCCGACTGCTTCTTGGTGCATCCGGCCACCAGCACGAACACGGCCACGAAGACGACCGCGAAAGCGTAGAGCATTCCACGACGATTGAACATGTTCCCGGTCCCCCTTTCAGGGCTGTGGTTTTGGGACGGTACGATCGCTATCTATGTGTGGCGGCTATGCTTATCTCCAATAGGGGAAAGTATCAGAAATTACCATAGATGTCAATATTGGGCGGATGGTGTGACTTTAACCTTTTCGCGAAAAGGTTAAAAGGTTAGCTGCGGTCCCGCTTGAGCGCCCCCTTGACTTCCTATCAGATTCTGGTAAAATGAAATGACCAAATTAGCACTCAATTATTATGAGTGCTAAAAACGGGCTCAAAACAACCTAATATATTACTAATTTATCCACAGTACACCTATGCAACTCAAACCATTGGGTGATCGCGTGATCATCAAACCTCTCGTGGAAGAGGAGGTAACGAAGTCCGGGATCGTATTACCGGACACGGTCGAAAAAGAAAAGAAAGAACAGGGCGCCGTCGTCAGCGTCGGCAATGGCGAAAAAATCACCAAGCTTGGCCTCAAAGCCGGTGACCGGGTGTTATTTGGTAAATATTCGGGTGAGGACGTGAAAGTTGATGATATCGAATACAAAGTTCTTAAAGATGAGGACGTCTTAGCTATTATTGAATAACGGTAATTAATCTACACTTATGGCAAAGCAACTTCTATTTGACGAACAGGCGCGCGACGCGCTGCGACGCGGTACCAACAAGCTGGCCGACGCCGTAAAAATCACATTAGGACCGAAAGGTCGCAATGTGGTTTTAGATAAAGGTTTTGATTCGCCCACCATCACCAACGATGGTGTGACGATCGCGAAGGAAATCGAGCTGAAAGACAAATTCGAAAACATGGGCGCCGAATTGATCAAAGAAGTCGCCTCCAAGACGAACGACGTTGCTGGAGACGGAACAACCACGGCGACCGTACTGGCCCAGAGCATAATCAACGAAGGTCTGAAGAACGTTACGGCCGGTACCAATCCATTGGCCATCAAACACGGCATCGAAAAATCCGTGAAAGTGGTCGTGGAGGAACTAAAGAATATGTCGAAGCCGGTTTCGGTTTCCAATCGGGACGAAGTCGAGCAGGTCGCCTCAATTTCCGCCAACGATCCTGAAATTGGCAAGGTGATTGCCGACGCTATGACCAAAGTCGGCAAAGACGGCGTGGTTACGGTCGAGGAATCGCAGTCATTCGGCATGTCGACCGAGTTTGTCGAAGGCATGCAGATCGATAAAGGCTATGTCTCGGCTTATATGGTGACAAACACCGAGCGGATGGAAGCCGTGTACGACAATCCCTACATTCTGATTACCGATAAAAAGATTTCCGCGGTTAATGAAATATTACCGCTCTTAGAGAAGCTAGCCCAAGCCGGCCGTAAAGAACTGGCCATCATCGCCGAAGATGTCGACGGTGAAGCCTTGGCCACGCTGGTGGTGAATAAGATTCGCGGCACATTCAATACGCTGGCCATCAAAGCGCCTGGCTTCGGTGATCGCCGCAAAGAGATGTTGGAAGACATCGCGATTCTGACCGGCGGTAGGGTGATCTCGGAGGAAGTCGGTTTGAAACTCGAGAATGCCGACCTAGACATGCTGGGTAAGGCTCGTAAAATAATTGCTACCAAAGAAAATACCACGATCGTCAAAGGTGAGGGCGAGGAAGCAAAGATCACAGCTCGGATCGAACAGATCAAAGCCGCGGCCAAAGAGTCGACCTCGGACTTCGATCGGGAAAAACTTCAGGAGCGATTGGCCAAGTTGTCCGGCGGTGTGGCCGTACTCAAAGTCGGCGCAGCTACCGAAACCGAGTTGAAGGAAATCAAGCTGCGCATTGAAGACGCGCTGTCAGCTACCCGAGCGGCCGTGGAAGAGGGCATTGTAGTCGGCGGCGGTGTGGCCCTGATCCGCGCCCTGCCATCATTAGAAAAGTTAAATCTAGTGGGCGAGGAAAAGATCGGCCAGCACATATTACTGCGCGCGCTCGAAGAGCCGTTACGTCAGATTGCCCGGAATGCCGGCGCCGAACCATCGGTTGTCGTGGAAGAAGTTAAGAAGCTAACCGGCAACGCCGGTTACAATGCCGGTTCCAATAAATATGAGAATCTAGTTGATAAAGGCATCGTAGATCCGACCAAGGTGACCCGTTCCGCACTGCAGAACGCCGCCTCGATCGCTGCGATGATCCTGACCACGGAAGTCTTGGTCACCGACCTGCCTGAAGAAAAGGATAAAGGCGGTATGCCTGGTGGAATGCCGGGTGGTATGCCGGGCATGGGCATGGGCGGAATGGATTACTAGAATTACCGCACTCGCCGTCTGCCAACGGGCAAAGCCCGCTTGAGCAGACGGCATCGCCCTACGGGTTTGGCCGACTGCTTCGTTGCCGTTTCCGGTTCGACCTCGACGTACCAGCAAGTACGTCATCGGCCGAACCCTCAACGACGCTCCCGCCTGCCAAAGCTAACAGCGGCGGGCAGGTCGCATTCGAATCAAATGCGATAATCCTGATGCAAAGCTAAAAAACAAAGCGGGCTTCAGCGCCCGTTTTGTTGTATAGGGAAGAATTCAAAATTAATAATTGATAATGTATAATGAGGGAACCGTTTATTCATTCTCGTCATTGCGAACCCGCTCAGCGGGTGAAGCAATCCCCCGGTTAGCACCAGGGGACGAGGGGATTGCCACGTCCTCCTCGCTGCTCGGAGTCCTCGCAATGACTGGTTCTGCATGCCTTTAGGTTTGTCGGCTTTAGCCGTTGGTGTTAAGATGTTGGTGATTTCTGAAGGACTCATACGGTAAGATTTGGAAACACTGGGTCTGGAAACCGAAGGGGGCGCTCATTGTCATCAAAAATGGATCAGTATCGCGAGCTGTTCGATCCGGATCTCGGTGCTTTGCTCGACGGTGTGTTGGCCACGGCAGTATTACGCCACTTAACTCCGATTTCGTTTCACGACAACAAGATCGAGTGCTGGAAGTGGTCTGTCGGCGGCGGCTGGGGAGGTGGCACGATGTGGCCAAATTCCTAACCTATAGTCTTATTCCTTCGAAAGTGACACTAGGTATATGCGCGATGGCTGCAGTGATTCTCGTGATCAGTCCACACAATGCGCAGCGGCTGCTATTGTCCGCGCTGTTGTTGTCGCTAATCATTACCGTGGGTGAACAGATTGTCGGTCAACATTTCAGAAGTTGCTACGGTCGATGGGAATCGTGGTCCGTACTGCAGTGGATGGAGGAGGGGCTATGTCGTTTTTCAGGTACGAGGGCCGATTTACGCATAGACACTGGATCATTTGTGGGTTTTTGTTCGTGCTTGGGTTGGCTTGGACGCTGACCATAGTCCTAGCCTGTATTCAGGCTTCTGAAAATGATCGCCAAATCGAAAAGTCAGATCTGTCGTTGTCGTCCCAACCAGCCTCTTTAAGTTTATCGGTCTTACCCCCGTCTCCATCTGAGATGGGGTTTTCTTTTAATAAAGATCTTATCGTAGGCGAGCAAACGTTTGCTCGCCGACGGGTATGATTTGATTGATCGCAGAAAATCCTTGCCAAACGTCAAAAAATAGTGTATAATAATGGATGATAGCGTTAGCCCAGCCCCTGAAGCGTAGCGAATGGTGCTGGGGAAAAATCAATATCAAGACAAATGTATGGAAAAAACCGAATCAACAGTCAACGAAATCACCACGGCCCAAGCGGCTGAAGCACCGCAGACCGTTGTGGCCGGTCGGCCGGTTCGACAGTACCTCCAGCTCATCATTGGGCCGGTGTTTTTATCGTTGGTGGTGCTAGCAGCCGCCGAATTTACTGAAGTATTCCCAGGTTTCGAGTGGTTGGTCTACCTGGTCATCTTTAGCTATTTGGGTTGGGCGTTATATTCGCGTCAACCGGCTCGTATCTGGCAGTCGGCATTCGCCGGCGCGGCTAGTGGCTTTTGGCTCGGTTTCATGATCGCCCTGTTCCGTTTTATTATTCATCCAAAAGTCTACTTATTTTTCGAGATTATCACCTGGCCGATCATGCTATCTTTGATCGGATTTGCCATTGCCGGTGCCGCCTACTGGCTGGCATCGGGTGAATTCAGAAACTTTAAATTACTTAATCTAATTAAAAAATAATCAGATTGGCGCACGAGCCGATCCCAAGGAGTTCATAACATGGACAAGCCAACAAATGAGTCCAAATCGAACGGTGTCAGTCAGGACGACAAAACAACCGGCGCAATCAGTTACATCTGGATTGTGAGTTTGATTATGCTGGTGACTAAGAAGGACAGCGAGTTTGTGAAATTCCACGCCCAGCAGGGGTTTGTGCTATTTGTCGCCTCAGTCATACTGGGCTTTATTCCTTTCATCGGTTGGATAGTCTGGCCTGTTTGCATCATCGGTATGATTTACGGTTTCTACAATGCCATGAACGGTCTGAAGCGTGAAATTCCGGTGATTGGACAATTTGGCAAGAAAATCAATTTCTAATCGGGTGACCTCGCTGGTTGGCATGGATATCATGATAATTAATTTGTCCGCGTAAACCGCGGTGCGAAAGTTTTTTCTTATGCCTTTAAAATCAAACAAATCCCGCAAGCTCGTTCTCTGGTTCAAGGAACTAAACCGTCAAGACGTAAAATACGTCGGTGGTAAGAATTCCAGTTTAGGAGAGATGTATCGCTATCTTACACCCCGGGGTGTGTTGGTGCCGAATGGTTTCGCGGTTACGGCCGCGGCCTATCAGCATTTCTTGAAAGACGCGGGCATAAAAAAAGCCATCGCCACAATTTTAAAACAAACCAAGATCAGCGATATCACCAGTTTGGCCAAAGGTGGTTTGGCCATCCGGCAGACGATTCTCAAATCCGAATTCCCCGAAGATTTAAAGGAAGAAATAATCAAATCATATCGCCAACTGGAAAAAGAGTTTGGGCCAAATTGCGATGTGGCGGTTCGTTCATCGGCCACGGCGGAGGACCTGCCCGACGCATCGTTCGCCGGCCAGCAGGAAACTTTTCTCAATGTGCGCGGTACGACCGAGCTGATGCTGGCCTGCCGGAAATGTTTCGCTTCGTTGTTCACCAATCGGGCGATATCTTACCGGGCGGACAAACATTACGACCATTTCAAGATCTCCCTGTCCATCGGCGTGCAGAAGATGATCCGCTCTGATTTGGCCACCTCGGGCGTGATGTTCAGCCTTGATACCGAGAGCGGTTTTAAGGATGTGGTATTAATCAATGCCTCATACGGCTTGGGAGAAAATATTGTACTGGGCAAAGTTACCCCGGATGAGTTTTTTGTGTATAAACCCGGCCTGGCCAAGGGTAATTATCCGATTCTATCGCGCCGGCTGGGCACCAAAAGCGTAAAGCTGATTTATAGCGGCGATGCCCACAATCCAACTGTCGATGTGCCAGTGCCGGTGAAAGATCGAGCCAAGTTTTGTCTGACTGATCGCGACGTGATCAAGCTGGCCAAGTGGGCGGTGATTATTGAAAAACATTATGGCCGGCCGATGGATATGGAGTGGGCCAAGGACGGTCGCACAGGTCAGCTCTACATTGTGCAAGGCCGGCCGGAGACGGTGCAATCCCAGCGCGACTACACGGTGCTGGAAGATTATACCTTGTTGGGCAAGGGCAAAGTTCTGATCACCGGCTCGCCGGTCGGGTCGCGTATTGGTGCCGGCGTGGCGCACGTGCTTAACGAAGCTAAAGATATATCAAAATTTAAAAAAGGCGAGGTGCTGGTCACCGACATGACCGACCCGGACTGGGAACCGATCATGAAGATCGCTTCGGCGATCGTGACCAATCGAGGTGGCCGCACTTGTCATGCCGCGATTATTTCCCGCGAGCTGGGCATTCCCTGCATTGTCGGAACCGAACACGGTACCGCCAAGATAAAAACCGGCCGGCCGATTACCGTGTCCTGCGCGGAAGGCGAGATCGGCTCGGTATATGACGGCCAGCTGAAATTCAAGGTTACCAGAACCAGCATCAAGAACCTCAAACGCCCCAAGACTAAAATCATGATGAACCTGGGCGATCCCGACCAAGCCTTCTCATACAGTTTCGTGCCAAACGATGGTGTCGGTCTGGCGCGCGAGGAATTTATCATCAATTCGTACATCAAGATCCATCCGATGGCGTTGTTGCATTTCCATCGGCTCAAAGACCAGAAAGCCAAGCGTGAGATAGCCAAATTGACCGCCGCCTATCCCAACAAGAAGCAATACTATATCGATCAGTTGGCGTCGGGCATTGCCATCATCGCCGCCGCCTTCGCGCCCAAAGACGTGATCGTGCGGCTGTCGGATTTCAAATCAAATGAATACGCCAATCTGATCGGCGGCAAGGAATTCGAACCGGTCGAAGATAATCCGATGATCGGTTGGCGCGGCGCCTCGCGGTACTACGATCCGAAATACCAACCGGCCTTTGAACTGGAATGTCAGGCTTTGAAAAAAGTCCGCGATCTGATGGGTCTGAAGAATGTCAAAATCATGGTGCCATTTTGCCGAACCGTGGACGAAGGGAAGGCGGTTTTGAAAGTCATGGCCGCCAATGGTTTGAAACGCGGTGTCGGCGGATTGCAGGTCTATGTGATGTGTGAAATTCCAGCCAACGTTATTCTGGCCGACGAGTTTTCCAAGATCTTCGATGGCTTCTCGATTGGTTCCAATGATCTGACCCAACTGACACTCGGTCTCGATCGCGATTCCGAACTCGTTAGTCATATATACGATGAGCGCAATCAGGCGGTGAAAGACCTGGTCAGCCAGGTGATCGTCAAAGCCAAGAGGAATAAACGGCATATGGGTTTCTGCGGCCAGGCGCCATCGGACTTTCCGGAGTTCGCGCGATACCTGGTTACCGAAGGGATTGATTCGATGTCGCTAAACCCCGATACGGTCATTCGTACCACGCTGGATATTATCAAACTGGAAAAGTCGCTGCGTCGAAAGAAAAAATAAACATAGTTAACCTATAGCAAGAGCGCAAGAGGACGGCGCTCTTGTTTGTTTTGGGCGTATTATACATCTGTTTACTGTCGAATACGATTGACATAATCGTTTATGTGTAGTAGCATCGGAAGTACCACATCGATATAGCTTTCGGCGGGATCCGATGGCCGTATCGAACGCATCTGGCTGGTTCAATGAAGAACGGGAGGGGAACCAATGCAGCGAAGACTACGTGCCGCGGAGACTACTAGCAGGGCACGAATCACCACTCCGGTGATTCCGGTGCTGGTCGCCAAGTTTGGTGGGCCGGTGCCATTTCTGCCCCAACTGCCTATCGGCGGATGCACCTGCATCCGCGCTGGGAGAGCGGGAATACTCCTGCACACCGTCTCTGCGAATCGGGTCGTCGTCGATGGGGTGCGCATCAAGCGAGGTTCAGCGCACGTGATTCCGTCGGGTACATCGGTCATGATCGGGGGGCGCGCTGGCAAGCTTCACCTTCTGTCGGTACCGACCGTGTTTAGCCGGCCGCCGGCAGAAACTGTCCGGTAGTCGGTTCGGGATACTCACTCGTCAACACAGTATCGCGGATTCCCACAACTAGCAGTTTGGCAATGCCCAGAGGAGGCACTATGGGTGGTAGCAAGAGGCAGAGGGTCGGTGGTCGAGTCGCAACAGTCACGCCGCCCCGTTTGGTGGTCAAGATGAGCAATGACGTGGTCTACGACCCCAATGCAAGCGACCGTCCCAAGGGGGTGGGTATCTACCCCGCCGACGGTGAGGTTCAAATCCGGAACATAAGCGGAACGGTCGTGGTGGGCGACAAGTTGGTTGATCGCAACCAGACCGAGTACGCTGGGCCCGGGGTCCGAGTTCAACTCAACGGTCAGTACGGCCGGGTAGTCGTATCACGCGGCTGATTGACCAGATCGGTGTCGGCGGCAAATGATCTCTGTGGAAGCCCGCCACGCACGCTCTCCATCCTACGGGGAGCGCTTTCTTTTTCCGAGGAATTTGGTTATAGTGTGTAGGTTGAAAAGCGGAATTATGGAGGCGTGCTAGACCTGCCCGCCATGCTACACAAGGCGTGGCAGGCGGGGCGGTTGTCAGCCAAAGGCTGATCCGCCTTCGGCGGAAATAGGCGTCCCTGCCCCGCACCTAGATTGGAGAGGTCGCATAGTGGCCGAGTGCGCTTGCTTGGAAAGCAAGTATACCTGAAAGGGTATCGCGAGTTCGAATCTCGCCCTCTCCGATCTGGTGCGGGGTCGCCTCCGCCAAGTTATATTTCAGCGAAGTTTTGGAAGTCTGAAATTATTGATATAATTATTATATGAAAGAAAAAATAACCCTCAATGCCAAATGGCATATCAAGGCCCCACTTACGGAAGTTTTTAATATAATGACTGACTTTGAAAAATGGCCCGAATATTTTCCAAAAGTTGGAGAATCCATACAAGTCACGACGCGCGAAGGAAATAATTTGGAAATGGATGCGACCGTTAAATCGTTCGGTCGAAGGTTTCCAGTAAAGATGAAAACCCAGATCCTCCCTGGTAGGGGGTTCATTTCGGATAATGATAGCCCTAAATTTGGAACTTCTGGCCACGAAGAGTTGTTGCTCTCTGAATGTCCGGAGGGAACCATGATCGATTACACTTATCAGGTTACCATCCACAAACTCTGGCTCCGTATTGTGGCACAACCATTGATTGGCTGGTTTTCCATGAAATACTGGGAGAAAGCAGTCATAGATGAACTAAGAAAAAGGCTCGAGAGATAAAATATTGAGGATCATTTGGTCTTTATATGAAGGCGCATTGTTCCATTAATAGCTAAATCCGTGTATCCAACCTCCAGCGCTGGTTTGAATAGAGAAACCGATACGGCAGTATATTTTTTCACGGTGGCGTTTGAACCGTTGAATAACTATTCTGCCCATACAGTTCGGATTTGGGATAAAACATTTCCTACTGCCGAGCACGCTTTTCAATGGAAGAAGTTTTCCGTTGAGCACCCAGAAATCGCACAACGTATATTTGAGGCCGGCAGCCCGGAGGCGGTTAAGAAAATATCTGATGCAAATAGGGACAAAGCTCCTGTGACATGGCTGGAAGATAAAGTCGCAATTATGGAACAGATTCTTCAAGCCAAGGCGGAACAGCACGAAGACGTACGCGAGGCACTGTCCAGAGCTGGTGACAGGCTCATAGTGGAAAACTCGCCAGTCGATTCGTTCTGGGGTGACGGACCGGACGGAAATGGAGAGAATATGATTGGGAAAATCTGGATGCGGATTCGAAAGACAATTTTGATCAGCTGAATATTTCACTGTGGTAAGCAGTGAACGATAATCCATGAATACTGATCAGCAAAAAGTTGTAGCGTACTTCTCACGTCCTGAATCGCGGTGGGGCTATGACTTGATATTACGCGGTTCGAAGCATTTTGGATATTACCCGTCTGGCCAGGCCGACATCACCGAATCAGAGGCTCAGGTATTGATGCAAGAATTGGTAGCCAAGAATTTAGATCTCAAACCGGGCCAAGCAGTATTAGATGCCGGGTGTGGTCAAGGTGTCGTTTCGACGTATTTGGCCGAAAAATACCACGTTAATGTTATTGGTATTACTATTGTCCCATTTGAAATAACGAAGTCGGTTCAACGGGCGCACAAACTTGGAGTAGGCGGAAATGTCGAGTATCAAATCATGGATTATTCGGCTACGGCATTCCCGGATGGCCATTTTGATGCTATCTACACCACCGAAACGCTCTCACATTCTCCCGATGTGGCCAAGACACTGCGCGAGTTCTATAGAATATTAAAACCGGGTGGTCGTATAGCGTTTTTTGAATACGCCATAGCCCACGACGAACAATTTACGGCTTGGGAAAAGAAAAATTTTGATATTGTTATGGAGGGCTCGGCCATGATGGGGCTCAAGCAATTCCACTATGGGCAATTCACTCATTTGCTGCGGGTAGCTGGAATTGAAAATGCCCGAGAGGAGAGTATAACCAACAATGTCCGTCCATCATTCTATCGCTTACATAAGCTGGCGGTTTGGCCATATCGAATAGTTCGGCTGTTCCGGTGGCAGAAACATTTTGTCAATATCACAGCCGGATTTGAATATTACAGAATGGTTGAGAAGGGGCTGTTGCGGTATAGTATTTATACTGGAAACAAGCCGAGCTGATATAATTGGTATCATCGGCAGATTCTATATGATGGTTTACGCCGCTGCCGACATTTCCGGTTTGGTCTCGGCTTGCAGGCGGGCGATAATCTTATCAAGCGAGTCTCCGCTGCCGTCGATCACCAATCGGGTGAATTCAGGATCAGACCGGACTAGTCTTTGGAAGACCTTTGAATAACGAAGAGCCCAGTCTTCTTCAGACATTTCCGGTCCAATCATACGAGCCATGGCGCGACCCTGCATTAGCATGTAGTTAACCCGTTTATCTGGGGTAAATCCTAAGTTGTCTAGTTCGAAGTGTTCCATAGAATAAGTATGACTAATCACGATAATTTTGTCTAATGGCTACCTGTTCGCGTAATGCCATGATATACTTAGCGCATAGAATATCAAATCGAATACCATGAAACAAGCATATTGCGCTTTCGATATTGGCGGTACTAATACTCGCATGGCTATTTCCCGTGATGGCCTTACGATTGATAAAATATTGACCGCGCCAACCCAAAGAAACTACCAACGGGGGATGCGGGTTGTGAATCGGCTGTACAAAGCATTATTCGGTAATGATCGAGCCAAACTCGCGGCCGGTGGAATAGCCGGCACTTTCAATAAAGACAAAACCAAGACCCTGGATTGCCCGCAGTTACCTGGCTGGGTGGGGAAGCCAATGAGACTTGATCTGACAAAATTATTTCACTGTCCAGTGATTCTGGAAAACGATGTGGCGCTGGGTGGTTTGGGCGAAGCGGTAGTCGGCGCGGGTAAGCGGGCGAACATCGTGGGGTATTATTCGGTCGGTACGGAAGTGGGCGGTAGCCGGATTGTGGAAGGTCGGGTTGATCGGGTGGCATTTGGCTTCGAACCCGGAAAGCAATTATTCAATCGCCATGGTCGGTGGCAAACACTGGAAGAAATTATCGGCGGCCGGGGTATTCAACGATACTATCGATCGAAACCGGAAGATATCGACGATCAAAAAGTCTGGCGTGAACTGCGCGAGTACCTAGCGCTGGGTTTGCGCAATGCCATCGCGCTCTGGTCGCCCGATGTTATGATACTCGGCGGCAGCGTAATGAAAAAACTTTGGCCAGTAACTATAAACAAACGATTTTCATCGGGGTTAATCTGGCCAATGATCAAGCGGGGACGGCTGGGTGACCATGCGACTTTGATTGGCGCCCTGGTTCATCTGAAAAAATATGGTCATTTGGTAGGGTAGTTCGTAACACAACACATAACATTGTTGTGCCCAGGCTGAATCTGGGTGGCACTTTTTGTATTACAACAAATAATTGACATTGTACAAAATACGTGCTATACTGTATATAGAAATCTGGATAATTATACACAAAAATCGCTACAAAAAGCGAGGTTGTGTATTCTGCTGGAATTGGTTTGTGTTACGGGCGAAAATTAAAACGAAATCAGCCTTGAAGGGGCGAAAAACGCGAGAAAAACTAAAAAGAAAAACGACCATCGACCGGAAAAAACAATGGCAGGTCGGATTTCGACATCTGTCCAAACGCAGACGGTCCGATCGGAAGGATAACAAGACTTCAAATACGCGACGACGGACCACATTATTGGTCGTGCCGTCGTTTTGGTATCAATTAACATTCCGGGTGCGGCAGTTCAATCGCTGGCAGCTCGCTAGTATCGCAACGCTCGTGCTTCTTTTTGGTGGCGCGGTAGTTTATTATTATACAAACTGGGTCAGCGCGACTTCGGAACAAGCGGTGCTTACTACGCGGGCTGATTGGGAGGCTGGCGAATATCAGCCCGGCACCATAGACATAACCACGACCGCAGGTTCAATGACGGTAAAGAGCGGCGGGGTCGGTAATTGGGATGTATCCACGCCGCAGTTTCCAGAAGACATTCGGGGTCGATTTGATCTTGGTCAGGAACCAGCTGATATCGGAACTGACATCGTAAGCGATGGTACCTATTTGTACATGATCATCGGTGGACACCAGCCGGAGTTTTTTCGCTACAATCCTGATTTGGCAACTTGGAAGCAGCTGGCCAATGCGCCGACCGAATTTTATCATGGTTCGGCCCTGACTTATCGCAACGGTGTTATCTATGCGATTAACGGCAGTGATGGCACCCTGACAACTGACGCCACAGCCCATTTTTTTGCGTATGATATTGCCACGGACACCTGGTCAAGCTTGGAAGATGCGCCTCAGCCTTGGTTGTACAACGCTGACCTGGTTGCGGCTGGCAACAATAAAATCTACGCGGTTCAGGGCGGGAACGACGTTAATGTCTTCGTATATAATATTACTACCGCTCATTGGTCGGTCGGTACTTCCGTGCCAGATCCCATTTCGGGCGCGGTATATTATCACCCATTGGTCTATTCTGATGTCGTATACAGTGATACATGCAATCTTGGGTGTGTCTACGCGTTCCAAGGAAACTCCACTGCTTTTTTCCGCTTTGACATCGAGACCGGGACTTGGTTCACGGGTTTTGCCAACGCGCCGGGTACGATCAGTTCCGGTTCGGCTATGGCTCTGGACGAGGCCAACGATGTCATTTACGCTTTCCGGGGCAACAATGTCGACTTCATGAGCTATTCGCCCGGGTCCACCTGGGTGACCACCCCGCCTGATCCGGGACGCGCGATAGCCAATGGCGGGTCAATGGCATATTTGAATGGTTTTATCTATGCCACATTCGGCGGCGTACCGGAGATCGGTCGTTATGATTTGTCCGCGCCCGCCCACTGGGATGTGATTCTCAATCCGTTGGCCGCAGGCACGAACGCCGACGGTCTCATAGCGTACGTTTCCGACGCGGTGGACAGTCCTGATTGCAACGACGGCCAGACCGGCACGCGTACCGGCTGTTTATATGTTGTCCAGCCGGCCAGCAGCGGGTTCCGCCGTTTCCGGATCGGAGATAACGCTTGGGATTCATTGATCGCCCTGAATGACGCGACCAACACTAACGGCGGAAGTACGGGCGCGGGCGCTTCGATCTGCTATGACACGAATAATAATATTTTCATTTCCCGCGGAGCGGGCGGCAATTATATCCATACATACAATATCGGCACCAACACTTGGGGCACGAGTATTGCCACCGGAGTAGCAGCCAGCTACGGTTCGTCCATTGCCTGCACGGCCGACAACACTTTTTACTGGCTGCGCGGCAACAACACGGATGATTTTTACCAGTATGTCGGCGCGGCCTTCACCCAGAACGACGATTTTCCAAACACCGGCGAAACTCATACCGAAGGTATTTATTACGGCGGCGCCCTGACTGCGGGGAATAATAATTATGTCTACGCTCTGGCCGGGTATGACCGCGGGAATTTTTTCATGTTCGATCCAGCCCAAGCGTCGGGCTCGCGTTGGATTAAAAAAACCGACCTGCCTACAGCCAGTTATTATACCGGCGTGATGGATTATGACGATAACGCTCTGACTGCGGACTTTATCTACGCCATTCCAGGCAAGTATGAAAAAGATTTTTGGCGTTACAGCGTAGCTAATGACTCGTGGACCAGAATCGCTGATCTGCCAAAGCGCTACGGGTATTCCCAGTCGATCGCGCACGATGACGTGAATAACATCGCGTATATCGGCGCGGCTGGCGCTCCCGGCACCAGCTCGGTCGGAATTCACAAGTTCAACACCACCGAAAACGAGTATATACCCGCGGCTACTTGGATTTCTGCCCCGATAGACTTAGACTACGTCGGCTCGTTTACCTCACTGACCGCAACCACGACCTTGAACGGCAATACTATCACGTTTTCAACGCGCACATCAGCTGACGCGGTGGTCTGGTCGGCTTGGGATGAGGTCGAGGGCGATGACGCGATCGACTCTAGCCCGGCTCGTTATATCCAGGTGAAAGCAGTTTTAAATTCAGCAGCTGGGGACGATGCACCGGTGCTGTCGGATTTGACTATAACTTATGAGAAGGATTCAACAGCGCCAGATAATCCAACAGTTGATGCTTATGCTGATTCTAGCGAAGCGGTTGGACTGACGGACAATGCCGGTACTTATTATTACGTTAATCCGCATTTTAAATTTACCAGCGTGACTGAGCTCCAGTCGGCGTTGAGTGGATATTACGTGGCCTGGACAACTACGCCAGGCCTGGATCCGACGGGCAGCGAAGCGTATTTTCAGACGGGCAGTACCTATACAGTCAACACTCCCCTACAGACCGCTGCGCCTGGGCCGACATATTATTTGCGGGTCGCAACCAAAGACGCGGCAGGTAATGTGTCCGTGCCAGTTACGCTTTATACCTATACATATACCGGTATCGCGCAGGCTATTAGTACGGGTTCGATCTGGACCAGCCAGGGAGATTGGTCGACGGGTACGACTCTTTCAAATACCACCGCAACAACAGATGGCACTATGCGCTTAACTGCTGTTACCAACGGTACTTGGACCACTGAGGCGGCTCTACCTTGGACCGTGAATAATGGCGCCAGCATAATCTTCGACGGAACCGACACGTTCTACATCTTGCGCGGAACCGCTACCCAGACATTTGCTTCGTATTCCAAGACCTCTAAGACCTATACGAGCTTAGCGAACTACGGCTCCAACGTTACCACTGGGTCAAGCTCCATATATATCCCGGCCAATGGTACGTCGTGCACAGACGTGACGGGCTGTTTATTTGCTACGCGTGGTACTGGTACGACCACATTCCAGCGGTACAATGTTGGCGGTAACGCGGGCGAAGGCATAGCCGCCAATACTTGGACGACTTTGGATACCACGGACATCAATCTTGGGTCAGGCAGCGCCATGGCTTGGAATGGAGACGATACCATCTATTTACTAGCAGGAAGCACCGCACCAGGAATCAATGTGTACAAGTATAAAATATACGGGACTGGGGCGAATAATTGGACCCAGCTATCCAGCGTCGACCAAACCATCGGGCTGGGTGGGACGCTAGTTTATTATCCCACTGGCGCCGGATGCGAGGATTCAGGCGGCTGCTTGTTCGCCACGCGTGGTAACAATGACACGGATTTTTATAAGTACGGTATCACGGCGAATTCTTGGGATTACGTCGCCAATGTGCCGATCTGGATCGGGGATGGTGCTTCAGCTCGGCGGGTCGAGGGATATGTGTATCTGAGTCGCGGAATAGTATCAAATGATTTCCTTCGTTACGATGTGGTCAACAATTCATGGGAATGGATGGCTGACACGCCGACTGCGATTTATTACGGGAGTGAGCAGGGTATGGGGTATGTGCCTGCCGAGCGCACCTTGTATTTGTTCCGCGGTTATACCGAACAGGCGGTATATAAGTACGACATAGATGAAAATACTTGGGCGGATACTCCAGGCATCCCGTACCAGTACGCGACCACCGGTTATAATAACGCGATCCTGGTGACCGACCCGGCTACCGGCTTGATTTACACGTCTAGGGGTAATGGATATTCGGAGTGGTGGTCGTTCGATCCGCGGACCAACGTCTGGGTTCAGCTGACCGACATCCCGCACAATCTCGGCGCTGGGGCGGATGGCGAGTACGTGAATCATTCTAATAACGCTCTGGATGGAATTTACGTATTAGCCGGGACAGAGGGACAGGCTGACCAGCTGGGATATTTTTATCGCTACAGCATTGTGTCTAACACTTGGACCAGGCTCGATAATTTAAGCCATACGGACGGAACTCAGTATGAGCCGGTCCAGGGGGCTGACTTGGTGTTTGACGGGACTGACAACATCTACGCGACTTACGGGAACGGTTCGGCCAAGTTTTTTTCCTACGACATTACCGACGATATAGCAGGCGACGGCTGGACCGACATCAGCGTGGCGCCGATTTCCGATCCAGTGCCGGCCGCGGTCGGAACAGGCTCTTGCGCCGTGAAATTGACTCATGAAAACGGGACAGAGAGTCCGGCTGACGACGTGGATTACATCTACGTGGTCCGTGGTTCCGGCACGACCAATCAGCAGGTCTATCGTTACCGGCTGACGGCCGGAGACGGGCAGTATGCCTGGACCAGCGATGTGGAAAATACGCCCAACCCGGCGCCGATCGCGGGCAGCGCTTGCGTTGTCGACAGTCTGAACAACCTGCTTGTCCCGGTTGGCACGACCAATACCAATATGTACGTGCTGGATCCAGACGGAGACGCGAATGGCGTATGGACGACGCAGACTGTACTACAAACGTATTCGGCTGGTGATATGGCCGCTTGGGACGATCCCGCCACACCGCTGGTGAACGAGAATGTTATTTTTGGCGCACGGGGTGGGACGACCTCCGCACTTGATCGGTATGTCGTGGCTACGGTTGATGGCAGTGGCAACCCCGTTACCGGATTCGAGCGGCGTGGCACCTGGACATCTGGCATCATTGATTTCAACAGTGGCGGTAACAGCCAGGGCGTGTATGGATACAGCGGGCTGGAGCTGGTCATGACCGAAGCGGCGGATACGTCATATACAATCGAGACGCGAACCTGCTCCAATGACGCCTGTGCTGACGACGCGAATAATGTCAACTGGGGGTCGTGGACCGACGTTACAAACAACAGGACGATTTCCGGAGTCGATTATTCGACCGTGGCTTCGACCGTGGCTCGGTATGGCCAAGTCAAGGTATCTTTAAAGTCGGACCAGGTTTTGACACCGTTAGTTGATTCAGTGACCTGGAAGTATTATTTGGACGCGATCGCCCCGGACAATCCGTCCGCGCCGGTCAGTGCGTTCACGGATGATGACAAAGTTACATCGATCACTGATGACGACTGGGCTAATGATCTGACTCCGTATTTCGAATGGACCACTAGCGACAACGCGGGCGGTATTGGTCTGAATGGTTTCTATGTATACTTTGGTACCGATGTAACAAAAGATCCCGTGAATAATGCCAGTGACGCAACGAATCTGGCATATGTAAATAATACTAACTTTTACAGTGCGGTCGGTGGTACAACCGGATCCTGGTTCGCGGAAACGCAGAGTCGCGCCGCCCTGACTAGCGGTACTTATTACTTGCGCTTAAAGACTGTGGATCGCAGCAACAATATCACCGATTCGGCCGTGACCGCGTTTACATTCAAAGTTGATAACGGCCTGCCATCCAAACCGACCGGACTATCGGTCAACCCATCGAGCTATTCGTCTACCAATAGTTACGCGTTTGCTTGGTCGGCCAGCTCGGACACGGGTGGGTCGGGAGTTTTGGAGTACTGCTACAAAGTCGGTGAAGCCGGTACGGAAAATTGCACTTCATCGTTGTCCGTTTCCGGTGTCCAGGCGGCCGATACCCGCGGGAACACTTTCTATCTCAGATCGCACGACAATGCCAACAACTATTCATCTGATTATGCGACGATCGTTTTCTATTATGCGGGCGATGCACCGACCGCTCCACAGAACCTAACTGCCGATCCATCAACGACCGAAATGGCTCCTCAGCAGGACACAAACAGTTTCTCGTTTGAGTGGAATTTACCTGCCACTTGTTTGGGACAGACGCCGTGCGACGCGGCTGATATCCAGCGCTATTGCTATACGATAAACGAGGTGCCCAGTCCGACCAATTGCGGCACGAACTATGGTGGCAGCGCGACTCCTTCTGCTGATGGCGGTTGGACGACCAGCTCTCAAACCAGCACCAGAATATTGCCCTCATTTTCCGCTGCTAAAATTCAGGGGATGAACACAATATATGTCGTAGCTCTTGATGTCATCAATAATATTGATTATGACAATACGATCAGCCTGCCATATTACTTTAGTTCCAACGCTCCGGGCATACCCGCTGGTTTGCAGGCTATCGACTCATCGGACAGGGCCGCGAATCGCTACTCAATCACGCTGACCTGGGATGAGCCGGAAGACGTCGGCTCCGGTGTCGCAGGCTACAATGTATACCGCTGTGAACAAAGCGGCACGAATTGCGATAGCCCGTCGGCTATCGACAATCCACCGGCAAATTATGTCAATATTGCTACGGTCAACACGCTGGGATATCTCGACACCGGGCTGGACAAAACCATAACTTACCAATACTTAGTTCGCGCGACTGGCAGCGGCGACACAATATCTGGCAATTCGGCGGTCGTGGCAATGAAACCGGAAGGTAAATTCAAAAGCGCGCCGCTGATGAGCGGACAGCCATCGGCACAGGCTCGCATACGATCCGCCACCATCCAATGGTTGACGCTGGATGACACGGGACAGGATGGCGAACTGATTGCGCATCCGGCATCGTCGTTCGTTGAGTACGGAACTACTTCGGGTTATGGCGGAGAAACGGGTACCTCCGAACTGGTAAACGAACACGAGGTAGCATTGACTGGACTAACCGCCGATACAACCTACCACTACAAGGTAAAATGGACTGACGTTGATGGCAACGAGGGCGAATCCTCCGATTACACTTTTGAGACCTTAGGCGCTCCCTCGGCACCGATTAATTTAACCGCGACGCCCACCACCAATACCAGCAACTCGTTCAAATTTAGCTGGTCTCCGCCGACCGATGAGGGGGTGACAGTTTCGGGATATTTCTTCGTGGTTAACACGATACCGACGGCTGATAACGTGCAATTCACCACCAGTACTTCGTTCGGTCCTTACGCGGCAGCTACGCAACAAGGTAAAAATACGTTCTACGTCGTGGCAGTTGATGACAGCGGAAACGTAGACTATTCCAGCTATGCTTCGGTCGATTTTGAAGCCTACACCACGCCGCCCGGCCTGCCGCGCAATACCACTATAATTGACTCCTCTGATCGTGATGCGAAACGATTTAGTATCACATTGACCTGGGATGCGCCAATCTCTGCGTCGGGTGAGGTCCAGTCTTCAGATGCGGCTACCAGCGATATAACTTACACAATCTATCGTTCGGACGATGACGGAGCTACCTATACCATGATATCGGAAACACGATCAACGGGTTATCTTGATACAGGGTTGAATAACGAGAAAAAATATACCTACAAGATAGTCACAAAAGATTCAGCTGGGGCCAGTTCGGTGTCAACTACGCCGGTATCAAAGAAACCAGAGGGGCGCTTTACGCAACCACCGGCTTTCACCGTCGCGCCGTCGGTAACGCCGGACTCATTCTCGGCCAGTGTCAAATGGGAGACCGAACGCGTGGCTTCATCATTCGTCGAATTTGGACTGACGAAGGAAGGGGTCAGCAAGGAACAAGGTACGGCCGATTTAGTCATCAAGCACGAAGTAAAAGTAACCGGCCTGAAGGCTTCGACCAAGTATTACTACCAGGTGAAGAGCATCGATGTGGACGAAAACATAGCTTTGTCAGAAATCGGAGAATTCATCACCCTGGAGGCGCCCAAAGTGTCCGATGTCAAGATTTCTGATATCCGGTTGAGTGACACAATGATTACGTGGAGTACCAACAAGGAAGCAACGGCGGTGATTAGTTATGGCACAACGGCCAATTATGGCCTCTCATACACGGACCTATCCGGTTCGTACGCATTGGCGCACACGGTCAAATTAGAAAACTTGAAAGATGGGACTATGTATCATCTGCGGATCGGTGGCCAGGATCGCAATGGTAATCCAATTGCGTCCGACGATTATACCTTTACCACGCTGACTTTCCCGAAGATCACCGAAGTATCCGCCAAGAATAAATCAGCCGGACAAACCGAGGTGACGTGGAAGACCAACGTGCCCACCACGTCCAGTGTCGAATATTATGGCGACGTGATTCCGCCTAAAACCCAGGGCAATACGGCTCTAGTTACCGAACACTCGATCTTGCTGTATGGCCTGGAAGACGCTACCCGCTATAAATACAAAGTACGCGGCGCCGACCAGTTTGGCTACGAGGCGATTTCGCCTGAAAGCGAATTCACCACACTCGAAGATACCACCCCGCCCGAAGTATTTGGGGTAAAATCGGAATCAAATACAATCGGCTCCGGCGAATCATCGAAAATACAGATTATTATCAGCTGGAAGACCAACGAGCCAACCACCTCACAGGTTGATTATGGCGTGGGCCTATCAGGCAGCGACTTCACCGATCAAACCGAGGAAGCCGCCGAGCTGGTTATGGAACATCTGGTTGTTATTGCTGAGCTCTCACCCGCCAAGACTTATCATTTTCGAGTGGTGTCAAAGGACAAGGCCGGCAACCAGACAAAATCCGGTTCATATTCAGTGCTGACGTCTCGAAAGCGTGAATCATTCCTCCAACTGATTATTGGTAATTTGGAAGAAACATTCTCCTGGGTGGGGAATATCGGGAAACTGTTTTAGGACAGTCCTAATATAGTCACGCCGATTATGTGTTTTTGGCGGGATGTGTTATAATATGCGCATCACTTTCTTAAAATCTGAGTGATGCCTGATGTTGTAAAAACAAAATCGAAACCATTACCCCCCGTACCTGATACCGTACCGATTTCTGCGCCGGTTGAACCCGCGAAAAAGCCGATCATCGAGGTAGTGGGCGTAAATAAGATGTTTAAGGTCGGTAAGAACATTATTCCGGTATTAAAAGACGTCAACGTCAAACTATACCCGGAGGAGTTTGTATTGCTACTGGGTCCGTCTGGGAGCGGCAAATCAACTCTGCTCAATACCATGCTGGGTTTAGAAATCCCCACGTCAGGCAAGGTCATGCTCCAGGGGGTGGATATTACCAAAAAAAAGATGAATGAAATGGCGCGATACCGCCATAAGGTCTTTGGCATTGTCTTTCAGAAATCAGACTGGGTACGTTGCGTCAATGTTATCGAGAACGTAGCCTTGCCTCTGGCCATTGAGGGTCGGCCGCGCAAGGAAAGAATGCCCAAGGCCTGGGCGCGTCTCAAAGAAATGGGAATGGATGATCACGCCCACTACATACCGAGCGAGCTATCGGGTGGACAGCAGCAAAAAGTATCATTAGCCCGGGCGCTGATTAATGATCCGCCGGTCATTGTCGCTGATGAACCAACCGGGAACCTGGATTCTGTTTCGGCGGACAAGGTTATGCGTTTTTTTAAGGAATTGAACGAGAAATACCATAAGACCATTCTTATGGTCACGCATAATATTGAATACGTGAGTTACGCTTCACGGACGATCTACGTCAAGGACGGCGTTATCACCGAGGGCATGGGCTGATATGAAGCTGACCTATACATTTTTTCTGGCCGGATCGAATTTGAGGCGCCGAAAATTTCGAAGCTTTTTAACGATTGGCGGTATGGCAGTCGGTATCGCGCTGATCGTGTTTCTGCTTTCACTTGGCTTCGGACTCCAGAATATGATCAAGAGCCAGGTAACCAACGCCGAGGCATTAACCGTATTGGATGTTTCCAAAGGCGAATCGACCTTACTCGAGCTGAATGATAAAACTATCGATCAATTCAACAAAATCAACAGCGTTCAGGATGTCAGCCCGTCATTAAGCTTATCGGGCCAAATCGCTAATCAAGACGCCGTTACCGATGTTGCCATCTATGGCATTGACCCAAAATTCATCTCATTGGAAGGGTTAAAAATAAGCTTTGGTAAAGAATTTACAGCTTCGGATGCAAAGGAAATATTCATCACGACGACGGCGTTGAATCTTATCAACATCGGAGATCCGGAAGCGGCGGTCGGTGAAAAAGTTAAACTGAAGGTATTGGTACCGGAGAAGCTCGAAGGTACTACGGAAGAGAATTTGGTTAGCAAGGAAATCGACGTTACCATTGCCGGTGTGATTAATGACGAGGAGCTGACTATTGTTTATGCGCCGATCAAGTTTCTAGAAACCATCGGTTTCACTCCAGAGTACAGTGCCGCCAAGGTGAAAGTTGATCCGGAAAAAGTAAAAGAGTACAACCTCGCTCGGATCAAGGTAACCGACGAATCTAAATTACCCGAAGTGCGCAAACAAATCGAATCGATGGGGTATCAGGTGGACTCCGTAGCTGATACGGTCGGCCAGATTGACAAGATATTTATGGTATTTGAAATTATTATGGGCGCGTTCGGCGGAATTGCCATGTTTGTCGCCGCGGTCGGCGCGTTAAATACCTTAACCGTATCGCTACTTGAACGTACTCGTGAAATCGGTTTGATGAAATCGCTCGGAGCCGCTTCAAGCGATATATACCGTTTGTTTCTAGTGGAATCAATAACGATCGGTATGGTGGGCGGTATTATTGGCATTGGTGTGGGCTTCGCCATGGGCGAGGGTGCGAATTATGGACTGAATTTTCTTGCGCACAAAGTCGGCGGTGATGGAGTGGATATATTTTATACACCGCCGATATTCATCGCCATCGTGCTAGCTGTCTCATTCGTAGTCAGCGTGATTACCGGTTATTACCCCGCCCGGCGCGCGTCAAAGATTAATCCGCTCGATGCTTTACGTTACGAATAAAAATATATGGCAACCAAAATAAATGATAGTTTGCCGCGGCTGTATGTCAAGCGGAAAAGGCGGACACTGGGCGAGTTGCTGCAAGGCGCCAATGTAAAAAATTCCCAAAATTGGGTATCGATCCATCGGTCATCAAAGGATTTGTTAACCACTTTCGAGAGTGAGGGGCTGGTGGTGTCTATCAACGGCAGCGGTACCTTGAGTCCCGATCATCCAGCCAACAAAGAAGCCGCTGCGGTGGCGGCAGCGGTAATCGAGCGCCAGGGGATAGTTATCAATGGCGGCCGGAACACGGGCATAATGCAAGCAACTGCCAAAATAGCCGGTGACAACCTGATGGGTATAATATTTCCAGAACTAAAAGATCAGATAACAAAAAAAGGTAAATTCGCTATTGTGAATTCACCAACGCCGCGAATCGAATTATTAGCCACGTGCGCGCCAATTGTCGTAATATTTCGCGGTGGTTTGGGCACGCTGATGATCCTGATGCGGGCGATCGCCCACCTGCGCAATCACCGGTTCCACCCGAACCAGCCACCCCAATTGATATTCGTCAGTAATTATTGGATTGGCTTGCTGACGACGATGATGAATATGGGCGCTTTGCCCCAGGAGTTTTTATCCGAATTAAAATTCTTTGTCCGGGCGGATCAGGTTATCAAGCAATTACCCATTATTCAAAATAACCCATCATGAAAAAGCAATACATCGTAATAATTGCCGTTATCGTAATAGTGGCGGGTGGTGTGGCAGCGTACTTCTGGTTAAATAATAAAGATATTACCAATCAAAACGCAAACACCAATAATAATGCAGTCGCTAATATAAACAACAACGCCAACTCGAACAGCAACACGAACGTCAATGAAAATGACAATGCTAATGACGTAAACGTGGTGACAAATAACGAAGTAACGGTTGAGGGAACGGTGTTCGTAAAGGGCTACAAGACCCCCAGCGAATCATACGGTATTCTCACTACCAATAATCAGGAAGTCGGCTTGGGCAGCTATGATTCGGCGCGGGAACAATTTCGCATCTTCGTGGGTGATAAGGTTAGCGTTACATTTGAAAAAGTCTGCCGCAGCAACCACGAAAACTGCTGTCGGTCATTATTTTTCTACTGCGGGACGGTAAAAAATTATAAAAGCATTAAGTAATAAGTCAACCGCCATCGAGAAGGTTTAGCCGATAATTCTATAAGACTACTCAGAGCCACCCGTGTAACGCTGTATCTAATTGCGGCATTTTGGGTAGTTTTTGGTGCAATGTGGCTGTTTCGAGAATCAGATTATCGATGGTTCTATTTTACCGGCGCAATTGGAAATGCGGTTCTGTTGACAATGCTGACATATCTCATGAGTCGCGGAAGCAAGTTGGCCTATTGGCTGTTAGTCTGTCTTATGGTCGCGAACATAATATTAACCTTAGCTGACCAGATCGGGTGGTTCGATATTGCGTATCTGTTGCCAGCCATCGCGGTACTTATAATGTTGCTGCGGGTTAGAAAAATCAATCCTCAACTGAGCTAATTATGAACATAATTAAATAAACAATATTCATGTCCCACGAAATGCAAAAAAGCGGACCGGCCGGTGCGGTCTACGGACTGGGTTTGGTCGGCGCGGCGGTCTATTACATCGGTCACGCGGCCGGGTTTTGGCTGGGCGTGCTGGGTTTTCTCAAGGCGCTGGTTTGGCCGGCGATGCTGGTTTATCGGGCGCTGGAAGTTCTGTATCAATAGACGATCAAAAACAATCGGCGTATAATTACTGTATGGGTGATTTCGGTATAGCCCAACCGAATATTTATGAAAAAACCACTAATAATAATTATCTCGGCGTTCATCTTGTTGGCCGCGATTGTAGTGTTTTTACGTTTGGTAGTGGGTGGCGATGAAGACACTTGGATCTGCTCGAACGGCGCGTGGGTAAAGCACGGCCACCCCATTTCTACCCAGCCGGATACTATTTGTGGCAACACGACGAACACAAATAGCGCCACAAATACGAACAGTGCGAGTTCGGTTCACATCGTAAATGATTATAAAACAAAAGTAGTTTACACAATTGTTGCTCCCGAAGCGGCAGAAATAGCCGCCTACGAAAACGACTGCCGACAGCGGGGCGGGACTTTTCATACATGCGGAAGCATTTGTGAACCGAGCGCTAGAATTTGCGCGTCAGTATGCGCGTACACGTGCGATAATATTTCGGAATAGCCTGTTTGGTTGTTAACCTTTTAATTAAAAGGTTAGCGTAATCACTCTTGCCAAATCGCCCAAAACCCCGTACTCTCAAGGCAGTTAATGCCTAATTTTGTCGTCTGATGGACAATCAAGTCGAAGAAATAAAACAGCGGCTCAATCTGGTTGAAGTCATCCAGGAATACGTTAAGCTGACTCCGGCCGGCACTAATTACAAAGCCAACTGCCCATTCCACCAGGAAAAAACGCCGTCTTTTATGGTGTCCGAGGATAAACAGATCTGGCACTGTTTTGGGTGTGGTGAAGGCGGGGATGTGTTCGGTTTTGTGATGAAGATGGAGGGCATGACCTTTCCCGAGACTTTGCGCCTATTGGCCGAGAAAGCCGGAGTGCAGCTGCGCCGGCGCAATCCCGAGAATGAGAATCGCAATACCCGGCTACTGGAAATAAACCAGGCGGCGGCGGGTTTTTATCATCAGACTTTGTTAGAACGACCCGAAGCCCAGCCGGCGCGGGATTATCTCAAGGAGCGGGGCGTGTTGGCCGAAACTTTGGAAGAATTCGAAATCGGTTTCGCTCTCAAGGCCTGGGATGAGTTGGGAAACTTTCTGCGGAGCCAGGGCTACTCCGACGATGAAACGTTTTCAGCCGGCTTGACGATAAAGAAGGATAAGGGTAATGGACACTACGATCGTTTTCGGGGCCGAATTATGTTCCCGCTGGCCGACGCGCACGGCCGGGTGGTTGGTTTTGGGGGTCGAATACTGCCCAGCTTGGACGATGGCCAGTCCGGTAAATACGTGAACTCGCCTCAAACCGCGATTTACAATAAGAGCACTATTCTTTTTGCGCTCAATCTAGCCAAGCAAGAAATCAAGAATCACAAGATAGCCGTAGTCGTTGAAGGCTACATGGATGCGCTGTCTTCGCATCAAGCCGGCATTAAGCACGTCGTAGCTTCGGGCGGTACGGCGCTAACCAACGAACAGATTCGGTTACTGAAACGATACGCGTCGGCCGTGGCCTTGTCTTTTGACATGGATCCGGCCGGATTCGAAGCCGCCAAACGCGGTCTGGAAGTGGCCTGGCAGCAAGAGATGGAGACGCGGGTAATCCAGCTGCCCTTTGGCAAAGACCCGGACGAATGTATCCGCCGCGATCCGGCCGCTTGGCAGCGAGCCGTTGAGCAAGCCAAGCCGTTCATGGATTATTTCTTTGCCAAGACATTAGCCGATCATCCACCAGCCACGGTGCAGGGTAAAAAAGACACGGCCAAGATTTTATTGCCACTGATTGCCCGGTTGCCCGATCCGATTGAAAAATCCCATTATTTGCAACAGCTGGCTAATGCCATTAACGTTCCCGAACAGGCTCTCCAGGACAAATTACGGCAAACTCGACCTGGCCAGACCGTTCGCACCCAAGCCGTAGCTAATGTCGCAACCACCATGGTCAAGAATCGTCCGGAACAACTGACTGATTTGGTGTTGGGCCTGCTCTTATTAGCTCCAGATCAGCTGGAAGGAATCAGCCAGCGGCTTGAGCCGGAACAGTTGCGGGGTGAGAACCGGGACGAACTTTACAAGCAGATGATAATATATTATACTAAAAATCAGCATTTTGGCAGTGAGGAGTTCGTTCAATCACTCGTTCAACACAGCCCCACATTAACCCAATTAGCGGAGCGGTTGCGTCTCTACGCCCAATCCCAAACGGGTGAGCTGTCTGAACCGGTCAGCGAACTAGCCCGAAAGACCTTTGCGGAGGCTCTGCCGTTCCTCAAACGGCATCAGCTTCTCGATACCATTTCACGCCTGGAGCGGCAATTGCACCAGGCCGAGGCGGATCGGAAAACAGAGGCCATTGATACATTGACGAAGGAAATTACACACTTGACTGAATCAATCAGTCAATCAGAGTAAGGTTTTTAATTACACTAACGCCGCCTCCTCGGGGGCACCAGTTTCCTGATCCCGGTCGCTGATGACATGGGCAATCGGGCAGCTGGGAAGTTAGGACTTTTCTATGCCAAAAAAACCAGCCAAACTCAAGAAGAAGCGACCGGCTCGGCCGATTGTCCACAAGAAGAAACGACCAGCGTCGAAACCCAAGCCAAAGTTCAAGAAACGCCCGATTAGAAAACCTCATATTCGTGTCAAGGCTGTGAAGAAAATAGCACCCAAACACGAATTGGTCGAACTCGACGAGCACGCGGTCAATATGTTATTGCACAAAGGCCGGGTGCGTGGTTTCGTGACTGAAAAAGAAGTACTGTACGCGTTTCCAGAGGTGGAGGAATACATGGACCGGTACGAGGATTTTCTGGATCGGCTGGATCAGCAGGGCATGCAGGTGGTTGAATCCGACGCCGGCATACTCGATACGCACACTACTCAGGCAACCAGTACAAAGGCGACCGAACTGGAAAGTCAGCGTTACGATTTGAGCGATATTTCCGACGACTCCATTCAGATGTACTTGCGGGAGATCGGCAAGGTGCCGCTGTTGTCCACTGAAGAAGAAGTTCAGCTGGCCAAGCGCAAAGAACGCAGCGATGTGGAAGCCGGCAAGAAGATGGTTCAGGCCAATCTAAGGCTGGTGGTTTCGATCGCGAAAAAGTTTACCGGACGCTCGCTGTCATTGCTCGATTTGATTCAAGAAGGCAACATCGGCTTATTCCGTGCCGTAGAAAAATTTGATTATCGCAAGGGATACAAGTTCTCGACTTACGCTACCTGGTGGATCCGTCAGGCAATCACGCGCGCCCTGGCTGACCAATCGCGCATCATCCGCATCCCGGTGCATATGGTGGAGACGATTAATAAATTCCAGCAGATTGAACGCCAACTGATCCAGGATTTGGGTCGGGAACCGCTACCCGAAGAGATTGCCGCTGAAATGGGCCAGGAGGTGGAGAAGGTCAGGCACATCATGAAGATTTCCCAGGAGACCGTATCGCTGGAAACATCCGTCGGCGAAGAGGAAGATGAGTCGACTTTGGGAGATTTCATTGAAGACGATAAAACTCTATCACCGGACCGGGTGGCCGCCCTGCAGTTGCTAAAAGACCACGTCCACGATATTATCAAAGAATTACCCGCCCGGGAGCAGAAAATACTGGAAATGCGCTTTGGCTTGCTGGACGGCGTATCGCATACGCTGGAAGAAGTTGGCCAGGAGTTCGGCGTCACCCGCGAGCGTATTCGGCAGATCGAAGCCAAGGCTCTGGAGAAGATTCAAGAGCACGGCGGGATGAAAAAGCTGCGGGATTACTAGACAAATTACCTTCACAATCGAATCCCTATAGCGCTCCGCGATAGCTCAATGGTAGAGCAACCGGCTGTTAACCGGTAGGCTGTCGGTTCGAGTCCGACTCGCGGAGCGCTATAGGGATTTTGTAATTAATCGATAGCTCAATGGGTCCCGCGAAACGGGACGGGCAGGAGTGAGCAAACCGGCAGGCACAGCGAACGCCGATCGCTCCGAGCGGGCGCAGGAGCGAGCGCTGCCCAGGAAGAGCAACCGGCTGTTAACCCCGCAAGAAATGCGAAGCAGGCCGGTACCCGCCCGCTACGCCTGAGCTTCGCTCATGCGAAGCGATGACGGGCGGGGGCTGTCGGTTCTCCGCCACCTTGAATTTTGATATATCAAAGAAAGGCGGACCCCGCCTTCATGGCGGGGGAGTCCGACTCGCGGAGCGCTATAGGGATTTTGTATTCGGCTGGACAACAGGATTGCTTCGCCCGATGCAGACATCGGACCCGCAATGACGAGTGCTGTGCGGGCGGTTGAGATGTGCCCAAGCTATCTTAAATTGTGCTATGATGCATTCATGGAACCGACCATCGAAAAAAAACTAACCGGGCAGGAAGTGTTGCTCCAGAAAGTGCTCCAATCCACTGAGCGCACCCGCAAGTATATTCTCTGGTCAATCATCATTGGCCTGGCGGTGTTTATTATCCCGCTGATTGCGATGATGTTTATGCTGCCGGCTTATCTTAAAGCCATCGACTTCACCGGTTTAGGTTTGTAGCCGATTGCTCAAATATTCGCAGAATACATTGGCATGTTTAAGACCAGCTGATTTTTAGGATAGTTGACACCGAATTATTTATCGTATAGGATACACACGTTCATACCGGTTGCGGATGCAATTCGGTGGGTTCGGGGTGACTTATCTCACAGGGAGGATTGACCTATGCTGCGTGCAGTGGCCGTGGTGACAGGATGGGAACTCGTCGATGTCGATGACGATGCGACGATCGAAGCGGTGCTGGCAGCCGCCGGGTACGTGAAGCGCGATGACGATGAGGTTTGGACCGAGCTTGATTCCGGTCCGAGTCTGGGCCGGACAATCAACTCGGAGCAGGTCGTGATCATCCTGCGGGAACCGCCGGACCTCGACCAGACCGATGACGATGGCGAGGATGACGAGGACGAGGATGAGGACGACGTCGACGGCGCGAAGTCCGGAGCGGACGGTGGCGAGACGGACGGCGCGGGAGGCGGCACCGACGGTGGCGGCGAGGGCAAGAAGGACTAGGCCGGTCTAGCGGCCGATCCCGGTCAACCGACCTAACGGTCAAAAACTCACAAGCTTTTTGAGGGAAAGCAGGTGAGTTCTTTTTATACAGAAATTAAAAATTAATAATTCCCGCCTGCCACTGCGAGGCAAGAGCGGGCAGGCAAAATACAAAATTGATAATGCAAAATTGCGATGAAACTGCCAACATAGTGATAATTGCCCCGATACTATCAGACAAGCAAGTAGGTATTACTAAGGGTTGCCACGCCGTTGTATGTCTAAAAACAGTGAATTATTAGGACAATAATAGTATCTGAAGTTAACCAAATAGCCTAATACACCGGCCGGGTATTGCATTTTTTAACGTCCGAGTTACAATACTACGGATGCCCACATGCATGCGGGCCGTCATTATTTAACCCCCCTGGACACGCCGCCGGCTCCAGCCGCACTGTCCCCATATCTCCATGCTTCAGCTAGAAAATGTCGGTAAAACCTACCAGGAGGACGATAATTTTGCCGTACTAAGCAACGTAACCCTGTCAGTTCATGACGGGGAGTTTGTGTGCGTACTCGGGCCGAGCGGTTGCGGCAAGACGGTTCTGCTAATGCTGCTGGCCGGCTTGATCATGCCCACCTCCGGCGCATTGACCATGAATGGACAGCCCATCACCCGGCCGGATCGGTCGCGGATACTGATGTTCCAGCACAATGTTCTGTTGCCCTGGAAGACGGTGCTGAGCAACGTACTGTTCGGAATGACGAACATGGACATGTCGGAGAAACAAAAGCTGGAGCAGGCGCTGTATTATATCGACCTGGTGGGACTAAGCCAGTTCAAAGGCTGGTACACCCACAAGCTATCAGGCGGCATGCAGCAGCGGGCGGCGCTGGCCCGGTCGCTGGCAGCCAATCCGCAGGTACTGCTGATGGACGAGCCATTCTCGGCGCTGGACATTGATTATCGCAGATTTTTTAGAAAAACGCTGGAGCGGATCTGGCAAATGCGGAAACAGACCATCGTCTTGGTCACTCATGACATTGAAGACGCAGTTCGTTTGGCCGATACGGTGTATATATTGACGGCCCGGCCGGCCATGATCAAGTCGGTGTACCATATAGACCTGGAACGACCGCGCAGCCGGCGGGGTACGCAGGCGGCGGATCTGGAAAGCTTCTCCAGGCGGATCAAGCACGATCTGGCGGGAGAATTTAACAAGTCGGCAGGAGAACCTGAGTTGGACGAACAATTATTAACTCAATATCAATTATGAGGCGCAACATCATGCTTGGTTTGTCAGTCGTCATCCTGGGTCTGGGTATCGGCTGGATGGTTACCCGGAACAAAGTCGACCCAAATGACGGGTCGCTCAAATCAATCAAAATCGGATACAATTATCAACAGAGCACCATAGTGGGTCCTGTCATCGTAGCATCCGAAAAAGGTTATTTCCGGGACGCCGGTTTGGACGCGGAATTGGTTCCGTTCCGGTCCGGCAGCGAGATCAAACAGGCACTGGCGGGCGGCACGGTGGATGTCGCTTCACTGTCCACCGTCGACCTGCTCATATCCGTGGACAAACAGGCGCCGGTCAAAGCCCTGGCTTTTTCCAGCTTCGGTCCGCATTTTCTCTACGTGCGGCCCGAGGATAGCGACCAGCCGCTGACATATTTTGCCGATAAGACATTTGCCACCCGCGCCGACGGCAACGGCGGTCTGGTCGTCAGTACGGCATTGCAACAGCTGGGCGCCGACGTGAAAGCGATAAAATTTCTGGACGTGGACAAAGCGGCCCGCGGGCTGGCGCTGATGCAGAACCGGACTGTGGACGCGGCCACGTTGCAATACGACCAGCGTCAACAGATGCTCGACGCGGGCGCGGTCCCGCTGAAAGCCTGGCAGGACGGGGGATACGCCAGCGCGCAAGATCCCAAATACACCACCGTTACCATGACGCTGATCAATACGGATTACCTGTCCGGCAATGCCGACGCCGCCTCGGCGTTTATTGACGCCATCATCCGCGCCCACGAATACACCGATGAGAACTTGGAGGCCAGCGCCCAGATCATCGCCGACTATACCCGCACCGCGTCGGCCGGGGCGATCGACCTGTCCGTCGATGACATTGCCGGCTCATGGCGCGACCAGGTCATCAACCGGCATATCTGGCTTGATCCCACCATCCTGGACGCGTCCATCAAGGCGGCATATGGTCTGGGCATAATCAACCGGGAGATGCCGGCGGCGGAACTTTTTGACCTGCGGTTCCAGGACCGACTGCGGGCGGCCGAACAAAACATCTATGGGCAATAAAGCCAAAACAATCGGCTGGGGGTTACTGCCGTTCATCGTGCTGCTGCTGGTCTGGTTTTGCGTGACTGAATTTGGCTGGGTATCGAAATGGCTGGCGGCTACTCCGTACGACACCGGCCGGGCCTTCATACGTCTGATCGGCAACGGCCAGCTGTTGAAGCTGATCGGGATCAGCGCGCTCAATGTTATTCCGGCCTATCTGGCCGCGTTCGCTCTGGCATTGGTTGCCGGCATCGGCATCGGCCTATCGGGCCGAGCCCAAAAAATCGCCGGTCCGATTCTGGCGGCATTCTACGCCATGCCGTCATTAACCTGGCTGCCGTTCATTGTGCTGACGCTGGGTTTCACCCGCAATGCCATCTGGTGTGTGGTGGCTATTTCCGTATTCCTGCGGGTGATCCACAATGTCATCGGCGGGGTGCGCAATGTGAATGCCTACTGGATCATGTCGGCGCAGAACCTGGGTTTGTCCCGCCTTCAGATCATCCGGTCCGTGGTGATACCCGGCGCCCTGCCGCAGATTATCGTTGGCTTGCGCCAGGGGTTTCACTCGGCGTGGCGGTCGCTGATCGCCGCCGAGATGCTGATCAGCACATTCGGCGGGCTGGGCAAATACATCTGGTCGGCGCAATGGACCATGGACTATGCCAAGGTCATGAGCGGCATCATCACCATCGCCATCATTGGCGTAACGGTGGAGCAATTGGTTTTCCGCCGGCTGGAGCGGGCCACGCTGGTGAAATGGGGCATGGTCCGTGAGGGGGCATAAAGTGAAGTTTGTACTACTCGGTTGGGGCGGGAAGCGGTGCTGGTGGCGGAGAAGTAGCAATAAAATATACTTAAGTTAAAACATGATAACACCGTGATAGCCGGGGTATTTTGGGTTTTAGTATTGACAAATTTAATAAAATATGAAATACTGCCGAATCCATCGAGTAAATATGAGATGGTTGGTGTCATAGACCGGGGTCACGCAAGAGGAGGGCGCGGAGTTGGCACAGAAGAAGCGCAAGATTCGGAATCGCCGCCGATATGGGCGGCTGCTCATTCCCATCATTCTGCTCGGCATGGTCGGAGGGCTACTGGCGACGCGACCGCTGATGCGCGATCGAGTTATGCATCGACTTACCACATCGCGGTATATCCTCGATGGGCCTATGGTTCCCGCGGACACCGCCAAAGCGGCCTTTCTGCCGGACTCGGCCTTCCTCGCCCAGTTCTGCAATCTGGATGATCTGCGGGCGCCTCTGCAGAATTGCATTCGCAATCTGCCAGCCTGGCATCAACTGGTCAGACAGACTTGGAACGAAACCCTGGGCTTGCAGATTGACGTTATCCTGCAAGAGCATTTGGATGCCAGCGGTCGTACGGATCCAACAGAGCGGATGGCGCGCAGTCAAGCAGCGATCCAGTTGATTCTGGAGCGGGAAGCCTATCCGGTAATCGGTATGGAAGGCTGTGATCTGACCAGGATCGACGGTGAGAGCCAGTATCAGCTGCTGCGCGCTTTCTATCAGAAGCGTGGCTTACCGTTACCCGCCGAAGAAGAAATGCGCGGGCGGGTCTCGATGTTTATGCAATCGAATGGTGGCACGCGGTATGCTCTCGAACACCGAAACACGCTGGTCTTCGGCTGCGAAGTGGAAAGCCTGCTGACAGCCGAAGGGGTGTTTGTGGAGGGGAAGCTGGATCAGTATCTCAGCGACCCTTACATCAACAACCTGCTGACGGTATTGGGTGCCAGCCGGAGCGTCATGGCTGTGGCTACTACGATCCGCACTTTGCGGGCACAGCATCAGACGCGGGGCGTCATCATCTTTGGTGCCGCCCACGAGCCGGACCTGAAGTTCATCCTTCGGAGCTTGGGCATCCGGTCCAAGTTCTACAATACCACAGCATAGTCTTATTGCCCGCCGGGTTACACTTGGCGGGCATTCTTTATTATCACCCTTGATACGAGCGATTCTTTTTTATTCAGCCCGCTTTCAGCAATGGGGCATAAATTAAAAGTGGATGAATATTTTTATCATGGAACTAACATATTACATACTTTCATTAATCGACCCGAGACATGCCCACAGCCATGAAGATTACATTAAGCATCGCTATCACCGCCGTGATTTGCGGAATCGGCGGATTCTTTGGCGGATACCAGTATCAGAAGTCACACACTAAGGTCGCGGCCGTGCCGGGCTTCAATCAACCGATGGGCGGTGCCGGCAGTCAGCGTCCGGAAGGTATTAATGGCGGCCGTATGGGAGCGGGTGCCGGTTTCCGGCCGGTCAGCGGGGAAATCACCGACTTGTCCGGTAGTACCGTCACGGTTGTTGACAGCAATGGCATCACCAGCCAGGTTAAGGTGTCCAACGCGACGGAAGTCAGTCAGACCACCACTGGCACGTTAAACGACTTGCAAACCGGAGACCAGGTGTTGGTTATGGGGAGCCAATCTTCCGACGGTTCCATCGCCGCCGAGAGCATCCAACTCAACCCCGCAAACACTTTTGGGGCAGGGATGATCCCGAACGGCGTGCAATAACCCAGGTCTAACAATTAAACCCAAAACAACCTCTGGAGGATGAGGGGTTGTTTTTGTCACACAAATGTTTGTTATTCCATCACACTGGAAGCCAACTTGACTAGTTCCATTATTACTGTTAATATTGGAATAGGTGTTTTTTAACTCTAATCGATTGGAATAATAATGAAACCATTTATTCCCCCATTATTACCGCCAAAATTCAGTTACGAATTGCTGATAAAGGATATTGGAGAAGCGCGGGATGCGTTAGGTGAGCTGCGTGGACTTTTAACTCATGTCAAGAATCATGCATTGTTGACAGCTCCTTTGTTGACCAAAGAGGCGGTAACTAGCTCATCAATTGAGGGTACGCAGGCAACTTTGGAGGAGGTCTACAGGTATGAAGCAGAGCAGAAAACTAGCCAGATAAGTGAAAAGGATAAGGATATAAGGGAAATCATTAATTATCGTTGGGCAATGCAAACGGCAGTTTCCGAAATGAAAGTACGACCTATTGGAGAGAACTTATTAAAAAAGATACACAGCATACTACTAAATTCTGTAAGAGGAGCAAATAAGGATCGTGGAAATATTCGTCGTATTCAAGTGCACATAGGGGTGCCAGGACGACCAGTTGAGGAGGCAAGATATATTCCGCCACCACCCCAAGTGATCTCATCACTACTGCACAATTGGGAAAATTATATTCATAGTAAAATGGAAAAGGATCCAGTTGTAGAGATTGGGGTAGCGCACTACCAGTTTGAAGCTATCCATCCTTTTACAGATGGTAATGGTAGAATTGGTAGATTGTTGATACCGTTGCAATTGTATCAAAAAGGAATATTACCCTACCCCGTGCTTTACACAAGCCAATATTTCGAGCGTCACAAAAAGGTATATTACGATCAACTACGTTCGGTGAGTAGTGATAATGATTGGACGGGGTGGCTTCAATTCTTCCTAAATGCAGTAACAATACAATCTTTAGAGACAAAAAAAACAATTATTCAAATGATACGCTTATACGATAATCTCAAGGAAAAGACCGATGACATGCAGTCTAGATATGCCGTTGGGGTGTTAGATCTTATATTTAAAAATCCTGTAATTTCGGTCTCGACGATACGCAAAAATATAGGTGCCAAGAGTCCACAAACACTATATAATTTAGTCGATAAGTTTATTGCCATGAAAATATTGCAGCCAGCCGGTTCCAGGAAAAGAAATCAGATATATGTGTTTCGTGCGCTATTGAAGATTGTAGATGGCATATAACTCATATACTACACCTAATAACTAATTCAGCCTCCCTTCAGCTTCGTGGAATATTCTCCTAATATAGGAGGATATTTTTCTGACTACGCTCGTCGCGGACGTCGAGCTTCGTCAGATAAAACTGGCTACTATTTGACCTTATTGCACAGCAATTACCCATTCATATACTCAAATTTAATCCGCATTTATCATGTTTGTACTCAAGTATCTCAAAGGTGAGCTGCTGCACCGGCCGGGCAAGACGGTGACAGTGGCGCTCGGACTGGCGATGGCCAGTGCCATTATTATTACGATCGTGTCGATCTCGCAGAGCCTCTCGACCGCTCAAAAAACGGTATTGAATCCGCTGTCGAGCGTCGGCACCGACATCATGGTCAGTCGGACGGTGGATCAGGAGAACATTGCCACGTTGGACGATGCCACGCGTCAGGAAGCCATGGAAAGTAATCGAATCAAGATGGACTTCGCCACGCTGGGTCAGCCGGGCGAAAAGTTTTCGGCTGACACGATGATGCCCGGCAGTTTATTGACGTTTGATTCCGCCGAGACATCGAAGATCGACAGCAGTCTGGTGCAGTCGTACGCCGGGGGTTTGATATTGAGTGTCGCTCATCAGGAAGGCACCATCCCCGACCTGGCCGTGAATGTGGAAACGGGCGGACAGTCGATCGGATTCAGCCAGCGGTTTGAAATGACTGATGAAATGCAGAAAGAATTCGCCGACGCCCAAGCCAAAGCCCAGGCCGATCTCAAAGCCAAAGGTATCGATCCGAATTCAGCCGCCGGTCGGGAGGCCTTGCGCGAGGCGATGCCGCGGCCGTCCAGCATGGTCAGTGGTACGATAGAGGTACCCAAAGAAGTAATCAACCAGCGGGTGGGTTCGTTCAGCACCGACGTTAATTCCGAGAATTTTACACTCGGCGGCGTTGATACGTCGAAAACCGACATCGGTCTAATTCTGCCCAGCCAGATCGTGGAAGGCCGCTATTTGGAGAATGCCAACGAGATCGTAGCCACGCGCGCCTTTGCCCAAAAGAAGAATTACGCGCTCAACGGCACGGTCAAGATTAATAATCAAGATTTTACCCTGGTCGGCATTGTCGATCCGAAGCTGTACACCATGTCGGCTGATATATACATGTCGCTGGCCGATGCGCAGACGCTATCGGATCGCGCCGGCCGGATCAATGTATTGCTGGTTAAGGCGACCAATGCCGATAACGTGGATGCCGCTGGCACGAGCGTGGCCGCGCTATTCACCGGCGCCAAAGTGACCGATGCGTCGGAAACGGCCGACCAGGTGACCGGCAGTCTAGTCAACGCTTCGAATCTGACCAACAAGTTTATCGGCATCACCAGCGTCGTGGTGGTAGCCGCCGCGCTGATCATTGTGTCGCTCCTGACGGTGCTGTCGGTCAATAAGCGCGTGCGCGAGCTGGGCACGCTCAAGGCGATCGGCTGGAGCAACGGCATGATCGTGCGCCAGATCGTGACCGAAAATATTGTGGTGGGCATCATCGGAGCGGCGGCGGGCATCGGATTGGGTCTGCTGGGTTTATTCCTGGTCAATCATTTTGACATCCAGCTGTCGGCCACGTTCCAGAAGACGGCCAGCGAGGGATTCGGCTTCATGCGTCGGTTCGGCGAGGACAGCCAAGCCGCCGCCGGTACGACTACCGCGGTGCCGCTGCACGTTAATCCGTCGGCCATGGTGCTCGGCCTCGGCGCCGGTGTGGCCATTCTCGGCGCCATTGTCGCCAGCTTGTTCGCCTCGCTCAAGGCGTCGCGGATGAAACCTCAGGAAGCCTTACGAAATATCGAATAACCCTATGGCTATCATCGAAGCAAAACAACTCAAGAAGCATTACCAGCAGGGCTCCAAGACGATCAAAGCGGTGGACGGAGTTGATCTGGTCATTCAGGCGGGAGAATTCGCAGTCGTGGTCGGACCGTCCGGCTGCGGCAAGTCGACCTTGTTACAGCTCCTGGGCGGCTTGGACCGGCCGGGTGAAGGCAGCGTGACGGTGAACGGTTTGGATATGGCCAAAGCCAGCGACCGGAAGCTGACCAAGCTGCGGCGCGAGGGGATTGGGTTCATCTTCCAGAATTTCAATCTCATTCCCACTCTGACCGCCAGTGAAAATGTCGAATCGGCGATCGCCAAACGCACCGGCAAAGACCGGGAGCGATCCGATGCTATTCTAGACAGCGTCGGATTGGGCAGCCGGGCGCATCATTTGCCGACCAAGCTTTCGGGCGGTGAACAACAGCGGGTGGCGATTGCTCGAGCCTTGATAAATGAACCGGCCTTGATTTTGGCGGACGAGCCGACCGGCAATCTCGACAGTGATACCGGCGAGGAAATTTTGAACATTCTAAAGACGTTGAACAAAGAAAAAGGCAAAACCATCGTCTTGATTACGCACAACGATTACGCCAAGAAGTTCGCCTCGCGCGTGTATCACATGAAGGACGGGAAAATTTCATAGTCCGTGAGTATAATAAAATACGTAGGCGAGGATGATCATCCTCGCCTACGGTTAGTATTATTAATAAAGAAAGCCACCCGAGTTTGAAGGGTGGCTGGTTGTCGTTGTTTTCGACAGCGAAGTATTGTCATGGCTGCGGAGGTGAGTGCCGAAACGGTTTTACGATTAGGTGGGCGATTGGGCTGAACAGAACCGCGATGGCCCAGATGATCACGAAGGGCAGTGAAATCGGATTGAGCAGCAGGAACTTGGTCCGCATCTCGATCCGTTGTTCACGTGATGCCGTGCGCCAGACCGCGCGGGAGCAGGCGGCCGCTGCCAAGCGATAGGTGCCGCTGGCGACCAGAATGACGGCGACCAGAGCGGCTAGACTACCGACGTAACAGTTGGCCGAGTACTTCGGTACGAACGGGTTCGTCGGAATCACGATCCGCTTGGAAGAAAGGAACACGGAGAAAGCGGCTAGCAGCACCGCCCAGAATAGCATCAGGACGCTGCCGAGAACCGCCCAGATTCCGACCCGCCGCATTTGCCCGCCGACCCGGCCGAATGACAGCTTGAGGAAGCAGACAAAGTCCATCAGATCGAAGATAAGGCCGCCGAATATGATATAGTCCAGCAGCCGAATGACACCAACAAGGGCCAATGGTACGATTCCTCCGAATAACGAGCCCGCTATCGCACCGTAGTACCACGCGCTCGCTTGGATTTGCCAGCTGATGCAAGTTCCAACGGTGAGGCCGAAAGCCATGCCAATAGCGATGACAATGAGCATTGAACGCGTCATGGCGCCCTCCAGGTTGAGACCTACGGTTTAGTATTGATTTGAAAGCATCCTAAACCATATGTGACCAGGTGTCAATGTGGGAAGACTCAAATTTTTATATTGACGTAGGCGGGCCCCGTACCAGAATCGGTACGGGGTTCTGCCCGCCTACGGTTGTTTTGTTGTGTTGGGGTGATTGTGATTTGCCTTATTTATCAAAATCAGTATAATGCCAGTGGTCCCGAAAGAAGGAGGCATGGACTATGTACGTACCACCCAAGCGTCACCGTACTCATGGTGGCACGGCGATGCAGACCACGGATGCGCCTGGAGGATGGCGTCAGATACGAGTCCGGGGCAACAACTACATCATTTTCGGAAGTGGCCGATGTATGCGCGTCGTGATGGCAACGTCGGTTTGGCCCGTTCGACAGTGTGCGTCGAAGAACATTCCCGGTGCCGTCAAGCTTCGCATGAGCCAGTATCAGGCCTGTTCGCGCAGTCGGTACCGCCGCATCCGTCGTCGGAAGTACTAGGAGGTCCCACCCGCACACCGTGTGGGTGATTTCTTTTGGAGGTCTTGACACCCCCCATACGGCCATGATAGTATACCCGAAGTAGGAAACGTCTTACTTATAGGATATTGTAAATATATGATTCATTCCCTAAAAGGCCAAAAGGAATTCTACGGTACCACCACCATCAGCGCCAAAGGCCAAGTGGTAATTCCAGCCGAAGCCCGCACCGCCATGAAATTAACCAAAGGCGAGAAACTGCTGGTTTTTGGCATGGGCGGGCGGGTATTGGCTTTCATGAAAGCAGAAAACGTCGAAGCGATGGTGGCGCATATGGCTGAACAGCTGGCCGGCTTACAAAAAGTGATTAAAAAGGCCAAACAGTAATTATTATCACCTCGAATGCTCAAACTGGTTAAATATTTAAAACCATATATTTGGCAACTACTGGGTTTGCTGGTGTTTGTCTTTTTGTTGGTGGCGGCAAATTTAGAGCTACCAGACTTTATGGCCCGGATTGTTAACACCGGCATAGTCAATCAGGACATGCGCTATATTTGGAAAGTGGGTGCCGAGATGTTGCTTATATCCTTAGGCGGCGCGGCCAGCTCGGTGATCGTGGGATATTTTGCCTCGCGGATTGCTACGGGCTTCGCGCGCGATATTCGCGAGAAGGTTTTTACCAAAGTCGAGAATTTTTCTTTAAACGAGTTCAATACTTTTTCCACTGCGTCCCTGATCACCCGATCGACCAACGATATTCAGCAGATTCAAATGGTGCTGGTGATGCTATTACGATTGGCGTTAATGGCGCCGCTAACAGGAGCCTGGGGTATCGTTAAGGCCTATCATACCGCTCCTTCCATGACCTGGATCATGGCTCTGGCGGTGGGTGTGTTGTTGGTGGTGGTTGGTGCGGTATTCGTGGTGGCGATTCCACGATTCAAGATGCTACAGAAACTGGTTGATCGCCTAAATTTAGTTACTCGGGAAATATTAACCGGTTTGCGTGTCATTCGCGCATTCAATACCGAAGCAAAGCAGGAGCAGAAATTTGATGCAGCCAATGTTGATCTGACCAAGGTAAATCTGTTCGTTAATCGGATCATGGTCATCCTCCAGCCGATCATGATGCTGATAATGAATGTGACTATGTTGGGCATAGTTTGGGTGGGTGCGCGCGTGATTGACGCAGGCAATCTCCAGATCGGTAGCATGTTAGCATTTATGCAATATGCCATGCAGGTGATCTTCTCGTTCTTGATGATTTCAATTATTTTCATTATGGTACCGCGCGCGTCAGTGTCAGCCCAGCGGGTGGCGGAAGTGCTCGACAGTGAACCTAGCATCAAAGACCCGAAACAACCCGTACCGGCCGGTCGCAGTCAGGGGCGGGTGGAGTTTGACCACGTGACCTTTACCTATCCCGGCGCGGATGAGCCGGTTTTGAAAGATATCACTTTTACTGCTGTTCCTGGCCAGACAACGGCGTTTATCGGCAGTACCGGCAGCGGCAAGTCAACCTTGATTAACCTGATTCCCAGATTATACGATGTCAGTGAAGGTGCGATTAAAATAGACGGCGTTGACGTGCGACAGATGCGCCAGGAAGAAGTGTTTGCCAAGATCGGCTATGTGCCGCAACAGGGTGTGCTGTTTTCCGGTTCGGTTGAGAGCAATATCAAATACGGCCGTCCCGATGCCTCAGATGATGAAGTAAAACAGGCGGCGCGCATTGCCCAAGCGGACGATTTCATCACCCAGCTTGAGGGCGGTTATACCGCACCGATTGCCCAGGGCGGCACTAACGTTTCCGGGGGCCAGAAGCAGCGCTTGTCCATTGCTCGAGCGGTAATTCGCCGACCAGAGATATTCATATTCGATGACAGTTTTTCAGCGCTGGACTTCACCACCGATGCCAAGCTGCGCCAGGCACTGGCCGGCATTACCAAAGGCCAGACCGTATTGATTGTGGCTCAGCGTATCAGTACCATTATGAAGGCCGATCGGATCGTCGTACTGGATGAAGGCCGGATCGTCGGTCAGGGTACGCATCGGGAATTAATGCGTGACTGTTCGGTTTATCGCGAGATCGCATTCTCCCAGCTTTCCGAAGAAGAATTGAAGCAGGTAGCCACCGTGCGGCCGGCCCAGGAGGCGACACAATGAACCCAGCCCCACGACCACAATCGATGCCGAATTCGAACACGCCACCGCGGCCCGGTCAGTTTGGACCGATGCGCGGCGGTCCGGCAGCCATGATGATGCCCGGCCAGAAGGCGAAGAATTTCAAGGGCACCATGAAGCAGCTGGTGGCTTATTTGAGGCCATACTGGATCTCGATTATTATAGTGATCGTCAGCGCGATCGGCAGTACCATCTTTGCCATTATCAGTCCGAAGGTGTTGGGTCACATGACCAATCAGGTCGTGTCCGATTATATTCACAAAACCGCCTACGAACAAGTTCAAGCCAATTTACCGGCCGGGACGATAATTCCACCCGGAACGACCGGGGCCCAGCTGCTGGAGCGGATGCCCGCGGTCGTGGCTGATAAAATACCGGCCGCCATTCGCGAAGGATTGAAGGCGCTTGATTTGTCTACGAAGCCGGCATTCGATTATGTTAAGCTGCGCAACTTCGCGCTTGAGCTGATCGGTTTATATTTATTGAGCATGATCTTCAGCTACATTCAGGGCTGGATCATGACCAACGTTTCACAGAAAGTAACGTACAAATTCCGGCGGGATATTTCGACCAAAATCGGCCGAATGCCTTTGAAATATTTTGACAGTCAAACGCACGGCGAAGTTTTGAGCCGGGTCACGAACGACATTGATACGGTCAGTCAAACGCTCAATCAAAGCCTGAGTCAAATTGTCACATCGGTGACCATGATTGTCGGTATTTTGGTAATGATGTTGACGATCAGTTGGCAGATGACCCTGGTGTCCTTGATAATTCTGCCGATAAGTTTTGGCCTGGTCGGCCTGATCGTGAAACGATCTCAGAAATATTTCAAACAGCAGCAGGATTCGCTGGGCCAGATCAATGGCCACGTGGAAGAAATGTATTCCGGCCACAATGTGATGAAAGTCTTCAATGGCCAGCAACGCTCGATCGCCAAGTTTAATGCCATTAACAAGGATTTGTTCGGTAGCGCCTGGAAATCCCAGTTTCTATCCGGTCTATTGTTTCCGTTGATAAGTTTTATCGGCAACCTGAGCTATGTGGGCGTATCGGTGGTTGGCGCTTGGCTGGCGGTGCAGGGCCGGATCAATATTGGCGACATCCAAGCCTTTATTCAATACGTCAATCAATTCAACCAGCCGATCATGCAGACCGCCAACATTGCCAATGTATTGCAATCAACGGCCGCGTCGGCGGAACGGGTGTTTGAGTTTTTGGCCGAGTCAGAACAGTCGTCAGAGGCTGATCAGCCGGTCACGATTAAGGACGTAAAAGGCCGGGTTGATTTTGAAAACGTGGTATTTGGTTACAATCCCGATAAGATTATCATCAACGGTTTTTCGGCTTCAATCCAGCCGGGTCAGCGGGTGGCGATTGTCGGCCCCACCGGTGCTGGAAAAACCACCATGGTAAATCTGCTGATGCGATTTTACGAAGTCAATTCGGGCGCGATCAAGATTGACGGCGTTGATATTCGAACCCTGAAACGGGCCGACGTGCGCAAACTGTTTGGCATGGTATTGCAGGATACGTGGCTGTTCAACGGGACGATTCGCGAGAACCTAGCCTACGGTAAAACTGACGCATCGGAAGAAGAAATTATTGCCGCCGCCAAAGCCGCGCACGTGGATCATTTCGTGCATTCATTACCGCACGGCTACGACATGGTGCTGGACGAGGAAGCCAACAATATATCCCAGGGTGAAAAGCAGCTGCTGACGATCGCCCGTGCCATGCTGGTTAATACGCCGATGTTGATTCTGGATGAGGCCACCAGCTCGGTCGATACCCGTACCGAAGTGCTGATCCAAAAAGCCATGGAACGTCTGATGCATGGCCGGACCAGTTTCGTCATCGCCCATAGGTTGTCGACGATTCGCAACGCCGATTTGATTCTGGTGATGCGCGACGGCAATATTGTGGAACAGGGCCAGCACGAAGCGCTATTGAAACTGAACGGCTTCTACGCGTCGTTATATAACAGTCAGTTTGCCGGACCAACGGGGACGAACAGTCCCGCGGCAGTTTCGGACGTCGGTGCGTAACCGGTATCGGTTTGAGGCGTACAGGGAATTGACAATCATCCTTGTTTTGATATAGTCAAACCGATCTTGATGCGACAGAGGCGCGGATATGACAACCAGGAGGGCTCTTTCAATGCCGAAAATCGTTGTTGATCCAATCGTCACACTCACGACGTATGAGCTGGTCATTGGGGTGCTGTCGCGGTTGCCTAGGCGCCGTTTCACCGAAGGGCGGTATTTCCAGTTCTTTTTGAGCTTGTTAGAAGACAGGCCGGAGGTCGTTCAATACCTCCCAACCACTTCGCCAACTCGCGGTATGAAACTGAAGAGTCTCTATCGAGTTCTATCGATCATGGAGATAGGCCAATTCGTGGCCTGCTACCCCGAAGTTTATGAAATTCGACTATCAATGGCAACTGCCACACGCGCCGATGAACTGCGGACAATTCTTGAGGCGAGACATGGTGCGCTCTTTGATGCTTTAGCTCGAGAGTTTATAACCGTCCGAACGAGGGGAACCACAGCGGTGGTTCCCGGGAGGTAGACCGTGGTTGAAATCGTCACTCGGCACACGAACCCCCACTGCACCGCCCCCCGTTGTTTTGTCAGCGCGAACGGAGATCACGCCCAGATCATAGTGGTGCGAGACGGTCGTCCGGAAACCGTCTTCACCGGTCCGAAGTTCGATGAGGTAGCGGCGAAACAGTGGGAGGACGAACGTCCTCACTTGCCCATCCATCGCATCAGAGAGGCTATCCCCACGTCCTAAAGTGGGGATTATTTTTTCATCTCATTCTTTCGGTCTCCAAGGATAATGTGGGATTGTTTGGCATTCCCAGATGTTCCGATTGACAATCAAGGTGCCTGTCGTATAGTTATATTGGTGTCGACATGTCGGAAGGAGGTCGTCGATGCACGATGGATGTGGGGTAGAAGTCGGGCGTTGTCACTGCAGCTGCCACACTGAAGGCGGCGTCAAGGCGGTACACTGTTCGCCTTGTTGTGGTTCGTGTCCAATATGTGGTTTGGACCGAATCAGTAATGCGCATATGGAAGCGCATCTAAAGACGCATGAACCAGATTCCCGGGTCGAACCCGAACCAACCAGTTGAAGCGACTGTGGCAATCCAACGGCAGTTACCCTCGGTCAACCTGACCGAGGTTCTTCTTTATGATTGCGCGGAATACGCAGTTGACAATAATAAGATATTTTGATTGTATGTATGGGTACGAACTGGATTCTTGGGGAACAAACCGGGGAGGCGAATATGAACCAGGTATCTTGGGTCGGTATCGCAACAGCGCCGCTGGCCTTCGCGATTTGGCGGCTGTTCGTATGGATCGTCGGCGTTCCCGTGGTTAGCGCGACGGTCAGTAGGCAAACCACGAATTCACGGATGGCTATCCAACAACTATTGGTGGTGTTGCCACTCGCAGTAGCCGTGACTTTCGTACACTGGTGCTTGTTTCACCAGTTGGCCTGGTTGTCGGCTGGACTGTTCGCATGGCTGGGCTTGATCGCGCTGGGGATGGGTGAAGGACGCCACGGACTGGGAAGCTTGAACGTGATCGCGGCCGTTATCATCAGCTTCTTAGGAGCGGGGCTCTGGCTCAAGTCAATCGCGTTTCCGGAAACGTACATCGCCGCAGCGTTTGTAAGCGTGTGCTTCTGTGTACTACTGCGGCGACGCGTAGCCGAGTTCCGTGTATTTGTACCCGAAACCGATCGGAGTGGACAATGGTTGCTGCGGCGGTATGACGAGTCGGTAACCTTTGCTATGATGGTGTCAGCCACCACAATGATCTGGAAGGGCTAGGTGTCTAGTACGCGCCCTGATTCGCATCGGGGTGCTTTTTTGTAATGTTGTTTATACGGAAGACACTAATTGGAAAGACTAGTGTATTTATTTCTGGTATATGTTATAATATTCATTGCAGTCAAATAACACACATTTAATTAAGACAAAAGACAATGGTTACAAAGAGAAAAACAGCCGCCAAAAAGAAAATCGAGTCTAGGGAAATTTTACCCACCCGGGAACCGAAACTTTACTCCAACTGGGAGCTGATCTCGTCCACTAACCTTCTGTTGGGGATACTGATCGGCGTTTTAGCGTATTGGAACTACCAAGTCAGCGGCAATGTGCTGGCGCTATTTATCGCCCTGGCCTTCATCATGTTCTGCGCCTCTCATGTTACCCAGGTGATGGTGGCTGAGAAATGGCGCAATTTGGCCGTGACACTAATACGTTTTATCGGATACGCGGTTTTACTGGCGGCACTATTTATCGCTTAGCCGCTACCTAGCCCGATGTTACTATACGCTGCCTGCTTAGGTTAGGTTGGTTTGTGTTGGTTGTGTTGATCTAAGTCGGTACCAATCCATATGAGCACCCACAGAAAAATAATAAAACTTATGATCGGTATTTTGGGTGCCTTGCTGGCAGCCGGTATTAGTCTTTTCTTTTGGGGTGTTTACCGGCCCCGAGTAATTTCAGTTCAGCCCGGTAGTAATGGTAGTGTGGCCTTGGATTCCGAAGTGATGATTCAGTTTGATAAACCAATCGATCGCTCAACATTGATACCAAGCATAACACCCGATATCAATGGTCAGTGGGTCTACGAAGACAAGTGGCTGGGGCGGCATCTTTTCAAGCGTTTGCGATTCCAGGCCGACCGGGTGTTTGATCCCGATACTACCTACACCGTGGAATTAAAAGAAATCACTGATATCGTTCAATTAGCGCCCAAGACATACTATTCCTATCAATTCCGAACCGCTGAACTGCCCACCATCAGTTCGGTTACGCCAGCCAATGGAGCTACGGCCATTCCGCCGAAAAGTGAGGTGTCATTGATCCTGACCGGACAACGTCCGGCCGAGGCTGAATTGGAATATATCCTTGAGCCTGCGGCATCATTTCGGGTGCGGGAGGCAGAGGATAACAGATCAATTACCTTTACGCCCGATCAGCCGTTAACACAGGGTACCACCTACCGGCTGAAGGTCAATCGGATATTTGTGGTGCGCAGCCGAATGACTGGGGAAATCGAGTATCGCGCCGAGCCAATCCAGGTATGGGACAGCACGTTCACTGTGGCGCCACCGCCCATTGTGGCCGCGATCAGTCCGACCGGCAGCGGCGTGTTGGTAAGTACGCCGATTGCGATTACTTTTGACAGCCCGATGAATATCGATTCAATACGATCCCACTTTACGATCGATCCACCGACAATTGGCAGCGTGAATATCTCCGAAAATGGTAAGGCGCTGACATTCCAATCAACCGAAAGCTTGGTGTTTAATACCGCTTATACCGCCACAATCGCGGCTGGAGCCGAAACAGCTAATGGCGGGACATTACCTGAAGCCGCTGTGATAAAATTTACCACCATTGGTCCGGTGTCGGTCGCTCACATTAGTCCGGCCGATGGTGCTACCGGGATAGATGTCCGTTCTGGTGTGAGGGTAACATTTGATCAAGCGGTAGATCACGGTTCAGCCGAAGCAGCGTTCGCAATTGATCCAGCCATCGTGGGGACGTTTGGCTGGGCGGATAATGAAATGCATTTTATACCCGCGGGCAGTCTTAATTTTGACACCTCGTATCGGATAACGCTGGCTAAGGGCATCCGGAGCCAAAGCGGACAAGATTCAATCAGTGATTTTGCGACCACTTTCAAAACCGCACCTCAAACAATCAAATTGGCCGTGGCCATAGATTTCCAAGACAAGCCGTTATCATGCGAAGCGGCCGCTTTGAAAATGGCTTTAGCAGCCAAGGGAGTTAAAGTGTCCGAAAATGACATTATGGCGAAAATCGCGGTTAATCCTGCGGCGCGAAAAGGCAGTGTCTGGGGCGATCCTTATAAAGAGTTTGTTGGCAGTATCAACGGTCGCCAGAATACCACTGGGTATGGAGTATATTGGGACCCAATCGCTCAAGCCGCCAGTACATGGCGAACGGCAGCGGCTCGAACGGGTTGGAGTATTTCAGAATTAACTCTGGAGATAATCAGCGGTAATGCCATCGTTGTCTGGGGTGTCTACACGGGTGGATATCAGGACAACTGGCAAACGGCCGATGGCAAGCAAATACTAGCCTGGAAAGGGGAACATGCGCGAACGCTAATTGGTTTCGTGGGCAGCGCGGATAATCCCAGCCAGCTGATTCTCAATGATCCAGTAGCCGGACAGATAGTCTGGACCAAGGACAAGTTTCTGGCTGATTTCGCCAAGTTTGGGAACGCGGGCGTGGTGGTAAGATAAATAACAAAGTAGCAATTAACAAGTAAGTAGTAATAGTTCGAAAGGCCATAACGTTAAGTTTGGCGTGTTTGGTCGTTGACAAAATTATGCTAATTGACTAATATGCGCGTGTATCGAAGCGGAAAGCTGTTTGTCATGATGAAAGGAGGCAATCAGATGTTCAATGGCAGGACGTGGTCGGCGATCCTCATTCTGGTTTTGTTTGCCAGTCTGGGGCGGCTGTTCACCCTGGGGTTTGGTTATAGTGTTAACCCCACCACCCTGTTCTTAACAGCGACAGTCGGAGTCATGCTTTGGTTTTTGGTGGGTATGCTGCTGATTGAACGGCCACTTGGCGAGCTGGTGGAGAGCCGGGCAGTACACCGGGTACTCGAGCCAATCGGCATGATCGTCGGAGCCTTGCTCTGTGTTGGGTTCCTAATGATGTTAGTCTGCCTGGTTACTCCGACCAACATGACAGACGCGACGCTGGTGAAGTATCAGCAACGTCTGCTGGGTTGGTATGTGATCCAGCTTGCAGTAACCGTGGCGTTCGTTATCGGGTACTTCTTGTTCTTCTCCCGGCGGCGGGTAAAGGATGGCATCATAGTCCAGCGGGCTGGTCGAGTGGTCTATCCCGGTGAAACAATCGGACTGTTCCCGTGGTTTACTCCGTTGATCACGTCGGTGAATTGCCGCAAAATGGCCGTCGGTTTTCCGGTCGTGCTGGCTGTGGATACCGAGGTTATTCCCGCTCGTATGCTCGTGACCATCCAGCTCGACTTCGTTGAGGCCAGGCGACTTGGCATCCGGTCGTTCGATCAAACGGGGTTCCTACTTGCTGCGGCTGTGGAAATAAAATCGCAAGTCTGCGGCTCATCCGGGCGTACTACTTTTGAACAAATCGGACAGTGTGCCCGCCACATCATCCCGCTAAGTGCCGGCGGCTTCCCGTTCCATTGGGATGGAAAATTCAGCCTTACTACTGGCACCGAAATCCAGGCCGGATAACATCTTCGCGCTCCCAAGACAAAACAACTCCACCGACTAAGGTCGGCGGAGTCTTTTTATACAGTAACCAAATTATTCAGATCGGCGATGTTTGATATGCCGCCAGACGTACCACACGATTACCAGAATCACCAAAACCAATATGGCCATGTCAAAGTTGTGTAGCTTCTCGCGGATCAGTTCCCAATTACTACCCATCTTCACGCCCAGCCAGGCAAATAATAGCGACCAGGGCAAGGCGCCAAGAAATGTGTAGGCCGTGAATTTTTTCCAGTTCATTTTTGAGATGCCGGCCGGGAACGAAATATATGTTCGAACCACGGGCAAAAGTCGGCCAAAGAAAACCGTCAGATCGCCAAACCGCGCGAACCAGCGATCAGCCAGATCCAAATCATGCTTTGATATTAGAATATATTTACCATATTTTTCAATCAGCGGCCGCCCGCCCTTGAACCCGATCCAATAGGCCAACAAAGATCCGACGACATTACCCAGTGTACCAATAATCACAATTGCCCAGAGCGCCAATCGGCCATCGGCTACCAGGAAGCCGGAAAAGGGCATGATTACTTCCGAAGGCATTGGAATACCGCAGCTCTCAACCAACATCAGTCCAAAAATACCAGCGTAGCCGATGGCGTCGATGGTCTGGGTGACAATCTGGGCGAGGAAATCTATCAGTGCGGTGATCATTGATGTAATATTAAATGACCGTTTTATTGTATCAAGCGCGGTGACAAATAACAAATATCAGACAACGGTAAACAGTAGACCTGTTAAGTAACCCATCATTTGTAATGCAGCTAAATAGTTTGAAACACCTTTTGACCATAAGTTATATCGTTACTTTGGCCCTGTGGATAATCAGCTTGCCAGTTTATTTTGAGCAGAATATAATTAAACCAAGTTCGGCTAGCGTCCTGTCGCACAACGACGTAGTGATGGCACGCAAGCTGGTTCTGGATCAGGCTGTGACAGCCTGAAGGGAGAGTGCACCATGAAACGGTTTCTGGATCGCGGATCCACTTCGTTCGCCGCCGCTACCATCACCAACTCGCAGGTCTGCCGCGTGACCAAGAAGAAGGTCGAAGCCGAGGACAACGTCATCGCCGCGAGCACCTCCTAGCCCACGCATCCGGGCGCCGAGCAGCAGGGGTTTCTCGGTATGTTGCCGGCCATAGTGTGCCTCTCCGGGTATACACAAAGCCGGGCGCAGAAGCTCTTTATCTACATCCTTTGCTAGCTCAGTCTACCTGACGGGACGCGGGGTCTAGGCTCCACCCAAACCGGGTAGCTAGGTGCAAAAAAGAGTCCGGGTGGAGTCGCAACGGCGAGGCCACCCTTTTCTAATTCATAAAAGCTTTTTCTGGTTCACATTGTCTAATTGCCACCGTTAGCCAAAGCGGCTGATTTCTGATATTCTTTAAGCATAACAGTTCAATCATTATCCTATCGAAATGCGCCAATCCCAATTGTTCACCAAGACATCACGTCAGGCACCGGCCGGTGAAACCAGCATCAACGCCCAATTGCTTGAACGCGCCGGTTTCGTAACCAAACACATGGCGGGCGTATATAATTTTCTACCGCTCGGTTGGCGCGTCATGACTAAAATTGCCAATATTATTCGCGAAGAAATGAACGCCGTGGGCGGTCAGGAAGTATTGTTTACCGTTCTGCAGCCGAAGGAGCTCTGGGACAAGTCGGGTCGCTGGCAGGGAATGAAAGAGGTGATGTACCAATTCGAAGACTATTCGGGTAAGCCAGTTGGTTTGGCGGTAACGCACGAAGAAGTCGTTGCTGACACCATTAAACGATTCGTCCGGTCGTACAAAGACCTACCATTCGCGCTCTACCAGATCCAGACGAAATTTCGCCATGAACTGCGCGCCAAGTCAGGCCTGAACCGGGGGCGCGAATTTCTCATGAAGGATATGTACAGCTGCCATATTACCCAGGACGATTGTGATAAATATTACGAAACAGTGATGGCGGCGTATACGAAGATATTCGATCGGATCGGATTAGCCACGAAGATTGTGGAGGCATCCGGTGGTGACTTTACCGATGACAATACGCACGAGTGGCAGGTGCTCACCGATGTGGGCGAAGATCACATCTTTTGGTGCGACGCTTGTAACTTTGCCCAGAATAAAGAAATCGCCCGAGTCAAAGATGGCGATGCTTGTCCTAACTGCGCCAAAGGAAAAATTAAAGTATCGCGTGGCATTGAAGTGGGTAATATTTTCAAACTCGGCACTCGCTACAGTGAGGCGATCGGCGTGAATTTCGCGGATCGCAATAGCAAACCGGAGCCGGTGGTGATGGCCTCGTATGGCATTGGTGTCAGTCGGGCGATGGGAACGACCGTGGAGATGCACCACGACGCCAACGGCATGATTTGGCCCGAGAGCATCGCGCCATTTCAGGTGCATTTAATACGATTGGGTGATACGGAGGCGGTAAAAAAACAAGCGGACAAGATGTATCACGATTTAAACAAACGTGGCGTCGAAGTTTTGTATGACGATCGTGAAACTTCGGCCGGTGAAAAATTCAAGGACTCGGACTTGATCGGCATTCCGCATCGGTTGGTCGTGTCGGAACGTTCGGGTGTAAAGTTCGAATATCGGCGGCGCGGAGAACAGTCGTCTCGGTTAGTGACCGCTACGGCCACGTTCAAATTGCTCAAACGTTAAAATGGAATCACTTACCCCGCATTCTAAATCGGTTCGGTTGTGGTTTTTTTGGTCGGGGATTGTGGCCACGTTTCTGTACCGGGCAATTATTGTGTTGAACAATTACAGCACGACCTGGTCTAACATTGCTTGGTACGCTGGCACGGTCGGTTTTGTGATTTACTTCGCTCATCGCTTTCAGATTGCCGAAAAACGGGAACGGGTGATCAAACAATATGAGTTAGAACAAAAAGTGGCCGGTGCGCAAGGTTTGAGCACCGAAGATAAAGCGGCCATGGAATATATATTCGGCACCTTGCGATCATCGAAAGAGCGCTGGAATTACATATTTATCTTTGTCAGCTCAGCGGTGGCGCTGGTGATCGGGGTGATTTTAGATATTCGATAACACGTAGGCGAACAAGCGCTTGTTCGCCTACGGTGGCTATTATTGCACATAAACGACCATAAAATGGCCAATTATGGCCAATATTTGGCATATTCGACCCATAGGGTATTGACAAGTTTTTTAATGTGCGCTATACTGCGCACGAAATCTGTTACATGCGACACTTCGGCATCTTGCCGGGGTGTAATCGATGGACGCCAACTTGCAAGGAGGTGCTCTATGACCCGTGCAGGCCCGATGGTTTCCCGGAAGGAAACCCTTGATTGCACCACCACGACCTCGGCCCGGACGTCGACCGCCTGAACGACGGGCGCCGGCGGCGGGGGCGGCCAGCGCTGAGGCGCTAGGCGGCCCACCCGCGATCCAGTTCTCTGTCCCAGTCCCTGACGTTCTCCACGGCCTCAAACCGCCGCCGACTGAAATCGGCGGCACTAGAAGGAGTATGGATGGATACGCCACCGGACTAGGAATCATGGCTCTAGGCGGGTAGCCTCCATTTCTGTCGGGCATGCGGCTGCAGCGTTCGCCGCGACGCCCACTCGGAGGTGCCCAGTTCGTACGGCAAAGTTCCCGGCACGCTGGCGGCTCGACAACGCCGCCGATGCCGTCGGGAAACAACCAAGGAGGTCAGCATGACCACCTGTACCGCTGGACGTCGAAAACGCAGCGGATAAGCTAGGCTGGTGCCACTACAGCCTGGTGACCGCACCGTAAGTGGAACCCTGAATGCGACCATTCTGTCGAGGTTACTTGTCGGCGCAGGTCAGGGGCTGGCACAGCGCGATGTGCCCGGTGGCGACCCCGTCCGATATGGGGCTCGGCCACTGACGCCTTCAAAACGCAGTGATATCATGTCGATGTCCGCGTAGGTACGCCGTCCTCTGTGTGGACTCCAGCACTCTGACTGGAGTGAGCCCCGGAACGCCGGTTGCTCGAACCACTTGGGATCGCGTTTCAGCCTCGCCGCAGAGGCTGGCGCCCCAGTTACTGAAGAGGAACCCTACTACGGGCATCGTTCACCGGGGGAGCTATCGCCGCCAGCCAACACGGGTAACCGTGTCACGCAGTCGGCGGCTCCTCCGGCCTTTCCCCAGCCCAGCAGCCCTGGTCGACCGGGACGCCCTTCGGTCAACCCAGCGGTGTGCGCGGGGCTGGTATTTCTCCGCAGAGAATACCGTTTGAGCGTGTCTGCACGCGCGGAGTATGAGGTCGCCAGTTGGATCTCACACGGTATAGGCGGAGTTCACGAGCGGAGCGGGGCAGCGATCGACTGTGGTAACACGGCCGGCCACGCCCCCTCCGATTCTTCTAAGGCGCTACCGCGGGTGTGGGAGCGCATTCAATGTCGAAAGACAACGAGTGCCCTCCCCACCCGCTTTTTCAGTTAAAGGGGAAATTTAAAATAAAAATTTAAAATTCTAAATGATGGAAGGTGCATATCAAATGTAGCGGAAACCTTTAGGTTTCTATGTCGGTTAAAATGATGGAATCCTAAAGGATTCCGCTACATAATTTAGGAATATACAAACCTCGCGGTTTGGCTTTTAATATTTCATTAATATGCTATAATGTCCTCGACCAATAATACCAAATAGCCAATATTACCCATGAAACGAACCGTAATACTAGTAGCCGCATTTATTCTGCTGGTAGGCGGAGGCAGCCTGCTGTATCGCCAGTCGTCCAACTCAAGTCCGGAACTTAAATCTAATAACGTAAAAGGAGCCTCTACGACCATGGAAAATAGCGCCGCGTCTGACCAGACCGCCAAGTTAGCCAATCTGCCTGTGGTAACCGTGGAAACGAACCTGGGTACTTTTAAGATCAAGCTATATACAAGGGAAGCGCCGGAGCTGGCCAAGAATTTTATTGAATTAGCGCGCAGCGGTTATTATAACGGCCTGACCTTTCACCGGATCATACCGGGCTTTGTGGCGCAGGGCGGCGATCCGAAGGGTGATGGTACCGGAGGGCACAGCTACAAGGGCGAGGGTAGTGGGCTGGCTGATGAGCCGGGCGCCTTGAATTTAAAACATATCCGTGGCGCGGTGGCCTGGGCCAAGTCATCGTTGCCAAATTCGATCGGCAGCCAGTTCTATGTCGCGCTGGATAACCTGACTCAGCTGGACGGCGGCTACTCGGTATTCGGCCAAGTGGTTGAAGGCATGGATGTAATCGACAAGATAGCCGGTGTGCGTACGGACTCGGCCAATAAGCCGGTCAACCCGGTGGTTATGAGCCAGGTAACCGTATCCGAATAGATATTAATTAATCAATCATGACTGACACACCGAAGAAACTGCGCCGCTCTCGACAGGATCGGGTCATTGCCGGTGTCTGCGGCGGTTTAGCTGAGTACCTAGCGATTGATTCGACCATTGTCAGAATTGTGTTCGCGCTTTTGACTGTGATACCGAATGGGGTTGGATTGCTGGCTTATATTATCCTGGCGATCGTGGTGCCGGAAGAGCCAGTCATCGAAACCGCCGCTTCGGATGGTGGACACGATTCGGCTGGCTATGTCCGAGTTACCAATGGCCGGGTGGAAACATCAGAAAATACCAGCTGGCTGTCGCAACGGCGGAATATAATAGGATTGGTGATAATTGTGCTGGGAGTGGCGTCCTTAATGAAAGCTACCATACCCAGTTTGATCTGGGCGGATCACGTGTTTTGGCCGATGATGGTGATTTTGATCGGCATATATTTGATATTTACCACTAAACGCAAATAGATGGATGAGCCCAATAAACCAGTGAGCGAAACGCCGCCGCCTGAACCAGCGGCCGAACACCAAACGAACGTGCCTCAACCAGAAACGCCGGTCACAGACAATCAACTCAAAAGCGAAGTAATCAAAGAGATCCATCACCATCACTACGAACCAAAGCGCGGTATCGGTTTGGGTCGGTTGCTGATTGGCTTGGTGTTGGTCATGGTAGGCTTGGCATACCTGGGTAATTCGACCGGCTGGTTTCATATTAACATTGATCTATGGCGCCTCTGGCCGTTATTGATTGTTATCTTAGGTCTGTCGATGCTGTCGCGGCGGGGTTGGGTAGCCTGGCTGATCGGCGCGATTGTTACCATGGTTGTCCTGGGTGCGGTGGCTCTAGCTCTGTTTTCTAATACGTCATTTGGCAATCGAGACATAGTGCAGAAAGACATCGCGATTGATAAAATCACCGGCGCGGAAAAAGCCACGATCTCGATTGATACGGGCGCCGGCCAATTGATCATAGCGGGCGGTGCCGACCGGGTGGTGAATGGGACATTTGAATCAAACTATGCCGATCTCGCAACCGAATCAACGTTAAGCGGCACCGAACAAAGCGTTGAGATTTCAGCCAAGGGCAAATGGAGCGGATTTGGCAATCATCGCAATGATTTGGATCTGAAATTGATGTCTGACCTACTAACGGAACTATCAATCGACTCCGGAGCCAGCGATATGAATTTGGACTTGCGTACGATCATGGCCAGCCGGATCAGCATCGATACCGGCGCTTCGGATCTGGAATTACATCTGGGCGACCGAGCGACGTTGACCAATGTGAAGGTTAAGGCCGGCGCCAGTTCGGTGGCGATTACCGTACCGACCGCCGTTGGGGTTCGGCTCAAGCTCGATGCCGGTGTGTCGTCAAAGGATATCGACAACGACATCAAGCGCGTCGATGATCAGAATTACCAGACCGACGATTATGACACGGCGGATAAAAAGATTGAACTCGACCTTGATCTGGGCGTGGCCAGTTTCGAATTAAAACAGGAATAGTCATGCCGGTCCGTTGGTTAGAAACTGGCAGGTTTGAAGGTACGAGGTTTCCCCGAGATGTGCTATACTGGCAGCAGTAGCATTAATTGCCCGAGCCATGACCGAGGTTAAGCAAAAGACAATTGAGCAATATTTCCTCGAAATCTCCGTGCCGGAAGATAAGCGCGAAAAGGTTATTATGTGCACTACCCGGCAGATTTACTCCCGAAACCAAGATGTGATTGCATGGGAAAAAGAACCCGACGCGGCCGAAAAGGAAAAGCTATCGGCCAAGATAGCCGAAAGTGACGCGGCTATTCTACAGCGCATCACCAACATAATAAACGGCCAAGAACCAGACCTGCATTATGAGTTCTAATCCAGTTGTCCTGATTATCATGGACGGCTGGGGGGTGGCCGCTCCGTCACGAGGAAATACGACGACGCTGGCGCGGTTGCCATTTTTTGATTACATATTAGCCAACTATCCCACCATGACGCTGGAAGCAGCCGGCTTGAGCGTCGGTTTGCCGTGGGGCGAGATGGGCAATTCCGAGGTCGGACACCTTACCATCGGGTCCGGCCGCATAGTCTATCAGAGCTTGACTCGGATCACCCAAGCGATTGAGAGTGGAGCATTTTTTAAGAACTCGGCGTTTCTGTCTGCGATTGAACATGTTAAAAAGAACCAAAGCAAACTACACCTGATCGGCCTCTTGGGATTGGGCGGTGTTCATGCCCACCAGATGCACATGGAGAGCTTATTGCAACTGGCCCAAGACAATGGTGTGCCGGAAACTTATCTGCATTTATTCTTGGATGGACGGGACGCGGCGCGTAATTCCGCCACCCAGTATTTGGAAATACTCCAGCAGCGCATCACCGAAAAGAAATACGGCCGAATCGCCAGCCTGGTCGGCCGCTACTGGGCGATGGATCGGGATAACAAATGGGAGCGTACCAAACGGGCTTACGATTTGTTGACTGCCGGAACCGCCGATGTACGCGGCACGGATCCTATGGCGTTAATCAAGGAATCATATCAACGGGAGGTATACGATGAGGAAATCGAACCCACTCTCATCACCGACGGTGATCAGCCGGTAGCAACGATAGGTGATAACGATGCAGTGATCTACGTAAATTTTCGAGCGGATCGAGCTCGGCAGCTGACTCAGGCTTTTGTGACGGATGATTTCAAAGGATTTGAACGAACCAAGAAACTGGCCAATCTTTGCTTCGTCACCATGACGGAATATCAGAAAGATTTGCCGGTGTTGGTGGCATATCCGCGCGAATACATTCGTGAGCCGCTAGCCAAGGTGGTCAGCGACAGCGGCGCGAAGCAGCTGCACGTAGCCGAGACTGAAAAATACGCTCACGTGACATTTTTTATCAATGGCATGCAGGAAGCCAGTTTTCCAGGCGAGGATCGCGTGTTAATACCCTCGCCGTTAGTTGATTCTTATGCCAAGACGCCCAGCATGTCCGGTCAATTAATCACCGAGGCGGTAGTCAAGGGCCTCAATCAAGGTGATTACGGGCTGATTATCGTAAACTTTGCCAACCCCGATATGGTCAGCCACACCGGTGATATTCAGGCATCGATAGCTGCGTTGGAAGCGGACGACCAGTATTTGAAAGAAATCGTAACGACCGCGCTAAGTCACGATGGCACGGTGGCAATAACGTCTGATCACGGGAATTGCGAAGAGGTTATGAAACTGCAAACCGGCGAACTCGACAAAGAACACAGCACCCGGCCGGTGCCGCTGATTATTATCAACAACCAACTGCAGGGAAAATATCCGCCGATTACGCGGGATCAGATGTATACGTTGAAAAGCCGCGGGACGCTGACCGATGTGGCGCCCACCGTGCTGGGGCTGATGCATTTGAACAAGCCCAAAGAAATGACCGGCATTAACCTGATAAAGATTATCTAGCGCATATGCCCGAATTTAACTACTCACAAATTACCAAATATCTCTATCTAGGCAGCCGGTTTTACGATTCCAAGAATATGGAGATGGTGGTGCGGGACGGAATTAGGGCGGTGGTGGACTTGAACTTGGAAAAGATGGATCGACCAAGAAATTTGCTGGCCTATCTCTGGTTGCCGGCTCGGGACTTCAGCCCGCCATCGGTTGAACAATTTTTTATCGGTATCGACTTTATCGATCATTTGGTACGTCGTCGGATCAAGACGTATGTGCACTGCAATGTCGGCTTCGGCCGGGCGCCCACACTGCTGGCGGCTTATTTGGTAGCGATTCGCGGGTATACTTTGGCCGAAGCGGTAATCTATTTAAGCCATCGCCGGCCGGGCATACATCCCAATCCCGGACAGATTGACGGGATAAAGAAGTTTATCCAGGCATTTGGCCGCTATCGCAAGTCTAGCCAGAAATTTCATATCGCTTAAGTGGGGGCGATGTATTTCCAGCTGACTTTGTATCACGTAAATACTGTTCGAGACCATCAGGCCTATTAGTTTTTTGTATCCGAGCAATATTATAACCACCATGAGATTACAACTATATCTCGCCAAGGCCGGCATAGCGTCGCGGCGGCACAGTGAGGATTTGATTCGCCAGGGCAGAGTATCAGTCAATGATCGCGTGGTGACCGAGATGGGGGTGCGGGTTGATCCCAGCCGTGATCGCGTAATCTACCAAGGCTGCCGAGTGCAACCTTCACATAAGAAGGTGCTGATTATATTCCACAAACCAGCCGGCGTGTTGAGCACCATGCAACGGGGGCGCGAGCGGGGAAAAACATTAGCGGAAACAATAAAATATCCCGAACGGTTGTTTCCAGTTGGCCGGCTCGATCGGGATACCACCGGGTTGATCCTGCTGACTAATGACGGCGATTTAGCTCAAAAATTAAGCCACCCTCGTTACGAGCATGAAAAGGAATATCAGGTTACTTTGTCGACCGAGCCAACCGTTGAACAGATTCAGCGGCTCAATCAGCCATTTATGATGGCCGGTTATCAGACCCGGCCGGTTGCGGTAACCAAGGTCAAGCCGCGGACACTGCGCTTCATTCTAAAAGAAGGCCGCAAACGCCAGATCCGCGAAATGTGCCACCAAACAAAGTTACATATTACCCAGTTAAATCGGGTTCGGGTGGGAGCTTACAAATTGGGTAGTTTGGCTGTGGGACAGTGGCGGGTAATTGATTCAAAGTTGTAGATTGCGGCTGAGGTTGAGTTTGAACCACGGCTACGGTATACTGTCGATATACTATTAAATACATACCCATGGATAGTTCGAACATGATTTTTGCCATATTGCCGGCATTTATCGGCGCGGCAGTGATATTTGCCATTATATTTGCCGTGGTCGCGATCGTCGAAGGTCGCCATACGGCGGCGAAGAGCGGTATAATCAAACAAATATATTTCTATCTCGTTTCGATTCTAACGCTGTTAATCAGCGTGGTCGCGATCGGTTTTATTGTTCAGACGCTGCTAAAAAGCACGGCCTTTCCCCGCGCTGATTCATATGACAAGGCCTCGGTGACTCCGCCCAGCCTATATCTTACGTCAGCGAAGTTTCCCAGCGAAACCAGTACAATAACCTGTGCCACGGGTTGCGACCTGACGGAATCTCAGAAGGGCGATATCGCCAACTGGTCGGAAAATTATCAAAGCTGGAAACAATCACAGGATATGACTGCCCGGCGGCAACGCGACTTAGTGGCCGCGATTTCAGTCTTGTTAGTAGCGCTGCCCTTGTTCTATGTCCATTATCGCATTATCCAAAAGGAAAACGCGGCTCAGACGCCTGATCAGCGATCATTGCGCATGATCCGGCCCACCTATTTCTATATTGCCACCTTTGTCGGCTTGGGCATGATTATCACGTTCGGATCGCTGCTGATCAATCTGGTGCTCAAAACTTACCTGTTTCCCAAGGCCAACACGGCTGACAATAGCTCCGACTCTTATATGATGGCAGTGTCACCAGAAACATCCGGCGCCGGTACGATACAAGACTGCGCCACAGCTTGTAATCTTGACGCCAAATACGTTGCATCGGCTGAGCAATATCAGGTTGATTACCAAGATTGGCAAAACCGGAATCGCAGCGCGGGGCGCAATGATAGCGAAGCCGCGCGGGATATTGCGTTTCTGGTCGCGGCGATACCGTTATTCTGGTATCATTGGTCGAAGATTCGGAAGGAAAGCCGCGATTCAAGCGCACCAAACCAAGCAAATAACTAGATTAATAACAACCTACTGTCAATATGAAAATAGAAATCAAACGTGATTTGTGCATCAGTGCCGCTTCGTGCGTGGCCATCGCGCCGGGGGTGTTCCAACTCGACTCAGAATCAAAAGTTTATCTGGTCGATCCGAAGGCAGCCGATGAAGCAACCATACTTGAAGCCGCCAAGTCTTGCCCGACCCAAGCGATCGTAATCAAGGATGACTCCGGCCAACAGATATTTCCAGCGTAATAACAGAAATAAAATAACAGAAAGATCCTCGGACGGGGATTTTTCTTATTTGGGTTGAGTTATATTACATTCTGTGTATACTGTGATTATGACAAAAACCATTACGAAAGCTTCTCCAGCCAAGTTCAGCCTAAAACAACGGGTCAAAGTTGTGATCGACCAGATCAGACCAGCCGTGCAAGGTGATGGTGGAGACGTGGAATTAGTCGATGTCCAATCCGGCGTTGTATTACTGCGGCTAACCGGAGCCTGCGCTACCTGTCCCATGTCATCGATTACCTTGAAGCTTGGCATTGAACAGCAATTGAAGCAAAAGGTAAAAGGAGTAAAAGAGGTGGTGCAGGTAGATTAGATTATTGGTTGATTGAGTTATTTAGATCAATCAAATCAAATGTAGTGGAAACCTTCAGGTTTCTACGCCTTTAATATCAACCATTTATCCGAATAGACATATTTACCTGTTGATAACATTGACGGGCGGCTGTATTTGTTTTTTCGTTGAAGTTGTGCTATAATAAAAACCGAAAATATGGAAAATACAAACGTAAATCAACCGGTATCGGCTAGCGTCAGCAATGTACCCGCTGCTGATGACATTGCAGCCCAAATAAGCCAAGCCATTTCCAGTCAGACGCCCAAGGCGTGCCTGCAAGCTTTGTCGTTGTTGTCAGGCCATAATGCCAACCAGATACCCGACGTGGAAAATAGTCGGAAAAGGCTCAAAGTATTGGCGATGCCCTTGCTGAATGCCAATGATATAGCGACGATATTTTCCAACTCTTTATCGACGATATTCGAGTACCCAGTACCCGACCGGCTGCGCGTCAGGCTGCTTTCGTTGCCCAATGACCAGCGTGACGAAATTAAACGCCAAGTCGAAAACAATCTGATGGCCAATATCCAGCCATTCATTGGAGGATCGTCAATTAGCCCGTCTGAATGGATTGCGCGCTGGCTGTTGGTTGACCAGCCGGTAGCGGAGTTTGCCAAGTACGATCCGGATTATCAGAAACTGAGCCAAGCCGACCAATTGTGCGTCGAACGCCTTTTGTCTACTTACCAGATGGTCAGCCATTCTTCGGCCACGATTGAAGGGGTTGATGAGGAAATTGTCATGCGCGACGAATCCGGACGTCTTAAGGTCTTGAGAAATGGCCGAGTGATGGAGTTAAATAGTGATCGGTTTGAGGATAGTCCGGTAACAACGGCTCTGCCACCCATTCCGCCAGATACCAAACCGGTCGCCAAATCCGCACCACCCCCGCCGCCCAAAGTTGTGATGCCGCCGCCAACCCTGCCTGTTGTGCCAGAAATTCCACCAGCAGTCAAAACTATCAAACCCACGCCGAAACCCGAGCCGATCATCACACGGGCGCCAGACATGCTGCCTCGAGCCAAGCCGACCCTGCCGCCAGCAGTTTCAACCGTGGCGGATAAGCCGAGATTCTTTTTTCACGAGGAAGATGAAGCGGACATAGCCAAACATCGGGCCAAACTAGCTAACGAAGCATCGATTGGAGCGGCTAATTTTTCTCAAGCCATAAATCAGCTGGTTAAGGACTACGGCGTTGAATTGCCCGATGAACAAACGCGGGCACGCTTTGAAAATATCATCACGTCACGTTTCAATGACGTGCGCGATTTGATTGAAACCAAGGCGATGCTCAGCCGACCGACTAAGATCGGCGGAGTCGGCTTGCCTCCTGAAGTAGTCGATCAGCTCACCAGCCAACTCGAAGAACAGGCTCGGCTGGTGCATGAAGCCAAAAGTCCACCGCCTCCGGTTGAAAAACCTCACATATCCGAACCGCCATCCCCGTCATCCAACGTTGCTCCACCCCCGCCCGAACGACCGACTGCGCCGGAGGTTCAACCCGTCGTCCAACCTAAGCCGCTAGAAAAAGCTAAGCCGGTCGTGGTAACGGCGACAAAAAAAGAGCCATCCGCGGTAAAGCCACCACCTGTAAATAGCCCTCCGCCACCAGTGATCAAGCGGCCAATCGACGGCATTAGACCGGTCGTGTCTGACATTCGACCGCCGACTCGGGTAATGGGCCCGATTGAAGAGTTGGCGGCGCTAACCATCGATGATTACCGCCGATTGGGGCGCAATTTGGCCGAATCAAACGATAAGGTAATGGAAAAGCTTGATCTACTGGAAGAGGAATCCTTCCTGAAGCGCGATGAGGGCGTCAAAGCTTGGAAGACCAGCCCGACGCACAAGTTGTATCTGGCGATTGGCCGAGCCAGCATGGAAAAAAACTTAGCCGTCACGGACGTGATTCGGCAATATAACGAAAATGGAAGTAACACTATGACGCCTCAGGAGTTCGAGGCGCTGGCCGATTTAAACAAACGGATAAGTTACTAGTTCGAATATGCCTCTGCAATTTACTGTGCCACAATTTATCGACGTTGAAGACAAGATAATCGGACCGATTTCGGTACGTCAATTCTTAGTTATTCTGGGCGGCGGCATTATGGTAACGGCATGTTACTTTATCTTTACCTTCATTCCATTCATTATCATCTCGGTTGTTTTGTTGGGCATTACTGCCATGTTTGCCTTTTATCGGATCAATGGACAACCATTCCATGTGTTTCTTCTAAATATATTAACTACGTCGCGGCGCCCAAGATTGAAAGTTTGGCACAAACATCTAGCAGATGAGGATATTCGAATGCAGCGTGAAAAGTCAGTTGATCTGTCTCTTCAAGCGCCCAGCAGTAAGCCCACTCCCAGTACCAGCCGGCTCCAAGAACTGTCTTTGATCGTTGACACGGGCGGGGCTTATGGTGAGGAATCTTGGGAGGTGGCTCGCGAGAACGATTTGCTGTAAAATTACCCTATGGCTACCACAAAAAAAACCAGCATACCTTCAACGCAGAGGTATCTGCCAATTGCCGAAATAAAGGACGACGCGGTGGTAATGAAGGATGGCACCCTGCGGGCGGTGATCCTGGTCTCGTCGATTAACTTTGCCTTGAAGTCGGAAGATGAACAAAATGCCATTATCCAGGCATATACCCAATTTCTCAACTCATTTGAATTCCCGGTCCAGATTATTATTCAATCTCGGAAACTAGATATTGATGAATATTTAGCCCGATTGGAAAAAACCGAGAAGGAACAGACCAACGAACTGCTCAAAATGCAAACCAGGGAATACCGCCAGTTTATTGGCGAATTAATCGAGCTGGCCGATATTATGAGCAAACGGTTCTATGTTGTGGTGCCCTATAGCCCGATTAATGCCAAGCAGAACTCAAAAAGATTTCTCGATCGATTGCGGGAATCACTGACGCCCAGCAGTATGATTCAATTAAAGCGCGCCCAATTCGAACAATACCGCACCGAGCTGACCAAGCGGGTGGATTTTCTGATTAGTGGCTTGGGAGGCATGGGTCTCAAGGCGGTTAGTCTGGACACCCAAAGCCTGATCGAGCTGTACTACAACACCTACAATTTAGAAAGCTACGACCAGCAGCAATTAGTCCCGGTCAATAAATTACGTTTGGAACAGTAATGCCCAATTTCAATCCCAACCAAGTCCAGCCAGTAAAGCCAGTCGGCAGTATGTCACCCAGAATGACGCCGGCGCAGCAGCGGGAGCTGGAACGCCAAAAACTGGAGAGTGAAAAGAAATCCATTGAATCGGAGCGGATTTATCGTGAGGGCGTAGTCACCATTATGGACGTGATCGCGCCTGCGTCAATGCGGATTCAACCTTCGTTTATCGAGCTGGGCGGTAAATTCGTCCGTACCGTGTTTGTAGTGACTTACCCACGTTATTTGGCGGTGGGTTGGTTTGCGCCCATTATTAATCTCAACCAGGCGCTGGATATCTCGATGTTTTTTTACCCGGTCGGATCCGACGTGATGCTGCGCCGACTGCGCAACAAAGTCGGTTCGATCGAAGCCCAACTGTCGGCCGATGCCGAAAAAGGCTCGGCGCGCGACCCGATGCGTGAAACGGCGCTGCAAGATATTGAAAAATTGCGCGACGAACTAACCCAAGGCACGGAAAAGTTTTTCAAGTACGCGCTGTATCTGACCATCTATGCCGATTCGATCAAGGAACTGAATGAACTGACCGATCGAGTTGAAGGCATGTTCGGGTCACGCCTGGTATATTCGAAACGGGTACTCTATCAAGCTGAGCAGGGTTTCAATTCTACTTTACCGCTGTGCTTAGACGAACTGGACGTAGCCTTTAATATGAATACTTCGCCGGCCGCGTCATCGTTTCCCTTTATTTCATCGGAGCTGACATCAGACAACGGCATTCTGTATGGCATCAACCGACACAATAACAGCTTAATTTTGTTCGATCGTTTCAGTCTGCAGAATGCCAATTCGTGCGTCTTTGCCACTTCTGGAGCCGGCAAAAGCTACGCTGTCAAACTGGAAGTGCTGCGCAGCCTGATGGTGGGCTGTGATGTGATCATTATCGATCCGGAAAAAGAATATAAGTATCTCTCGGATGCTGTCGGCGGCGCGTACGTCAACATTTACCTTAACTCTGATTCAAAGATTAATCCGTTTGACTTGCCGCGTCCGGTCGGTGAGGCCGATCGCCCCGCTGATGTGATCCGTTCCGCGGTCATAACGCTCAAGGGCCTACTCAAGTTGATGATGGGTGAATTTACGCACGAAGAGGATGCGCTGGTTGACCGGGCTCTGATCGAAACCTACGCCAAAAAAGACATCACAGCTGATAGCGATCTGACTAAGGTTGATCCACCGCTGATGTCCGACTTTGAAGAGGTGCTGGCCGGCATGCAGGGCGGCGACGAGCTGGTCAAACGGCTGAAGAAATACACCGAAGGAACCTTTGCCGGCCTGTTCAACAGCCCGACCAACATTGATGTCAAGAATCAGCTGGTAATTTTTAGCGTTCGGGATTTGGAAGACGAACTGCGCCCGATCGCCATCTATATGATTGTCAACTATATCTGGAACGTGGTTCGATCCGAACTGAAGAAACGAATCATGGTAATCGACGAAGCCTGGTGGCTAATGCAAAACGAAGACTCCGCCAAGTTTATCTACGCCTTGGTCAAGCGGTGCCGTAAGTATTATCTAGGCGTAACGACAATTACTCAAGACGTGAATGACTTCTTACGATCACCGTACGGTCAGGCGATTGTGACCAACTCTTCTCTGCAATTATTGTTGAAACAATCACCGGCCGGTATCGACATTCTGGCCAAAACCTTTCTGCTAACTCAGGGTGAAAAATATCTATTACTCGAGTGCGGTGTCGGTGAGGGCATTTTCTTCGCCGGTTCGCGGCACGCAGCCATCAAAGTAGTAGCCTCCTATACTGAAGACCAGATCATCACCTCAGATCCGAAGCAACTACTCGAGATCGAGGCGGCTAAGAAAGAATTCGATGAAAACATGGCCGATCAGGGCACTAAGCCAAATGGTTAACGACTAATTGATCTCCTATGAAAAACATGCGTTACATTTTAATCGCCGTCGCCGCAGTCGTTGTGTTATTGGCTGGTGCTTTGCTGTACCTGCGTTATCGCGGTGCCAGCACGACCAATCAGTCGAATGTAAATACTAATAGTAATCAAAATTCTAATAACAATATACCGGTATCGAATACCAACAATAATACTAATACTTCGCCTGGCAATACCAACACAGTGAACGGTAACACAAATACCAGCACCGGCGATTTTAGCGAAGCCAGCCTCAAATCGATCGCTCGGAGTTTTGCTGAACGATTTGGCACCTATTCCAATCAAAACAACTTTGAAAACATCGAGCACCTGATACCTTATATGACCGAACGGATGAAGCAATGGGCGACGAATTATTTAGAAGAAAAAAGGACCAACCCGGTCTACGCCGGTATTTATCATGGAATTACCACCAAGTCATTATCGATCACTACGGTCAGCTATGATACCTCAGACGGAACCGCTGAATTTTTAGTCAAAACACAGCGCCGGGAATCGACCGGCTCAACCTCCAACAGTCAATTAACCTACCAGGACATTCAGATCAAATTCAAGCGCGAGCAAGGGATCTGGAAAGTTGATGAAGCGTGGTGGAAATAACACATGCCTTCCGGTGCATCAGAACAAGAAAGTAAATACTCTCGGGGATTAGCGGCCGATCGCATTGCGCAATCAATCGTACCATCAATAAATTCAACGGCGGACATTGAAAAATCGATGCGATCGATGGGCTCCAAAATGCCACCAACGCTTCGTCAAAGGTTGGCCGATCGAGCGGAAAGCGCAGTTATCCGGCAATATGAATCCGACCGTCAAAAAAATCAATCAAAAAGATCGGACGCGGGCAATACGACCAGCGAACAGGAGGAAAAACATCGGCGTAATCTGCAAAGATTCAAAAGGCTATCCCAGTTTGCTAGTCAAATCGGTGAACTGACCGGATCAAGAAGTTTGGAGGATATTGGTGGAACGGCCGAAGAGATGGCTGACGATTACTCCCAGGGTGGGGTAAAACAAGCCGCTTTGGGTGCGGGCAGACGATTAGCCGCTTCCGGGACGGGCTATGCCACCAGCAAAGCTGCCAGCAGCAAACTGGGCGCGAGCGGCGGTAAGGCCGGCGCGGCCGGTGGTGTGGCAGCTGCGGCTACTCGGGGCGATGGGTTGGGTGGGTTGAGCGAAGGGGCTTTGGCCGGTGCGGCATCGGCCAAGAAGTGGCAAAACTTTCGCATGATTCTGGCCGTGATTCGCGGTGTGGGCGCCATCAGCATAGTTGGCATAATTGTGACAGTGCTAATCTGGGCGCTGCAGTTGCTGCTGGGACACGTGCTTGGCAAAGAAGCCTGGAAAATGTCGCAGCTTGAAATGATCATCGCCGTTCCGGTATGCGTATTGCTGCTAGTAATACTGGTAGCGCTGTTTATTCTCCTGATTATACTAACAACATCAATATTTAAAATCGTCGGCTGGATATTTTTCTAAAATTAGAATATATGCTTAAAAGAATAAAAAAACTGCGGTGGTCGATCCTGCTGATTGTTTTGTTTGCCGTCGGTTTTATTACGTTATCCAGCCCAGTGTCGGCAGCGGCTAATGAAGCTCCCGTCTGCAAGCCAAACGAGATCCAGCTGAATATCCCATTCGGCAAAAGCTGTGTAACCGACTTAGCTGATTATATTTCGATATTCTACCGCTACATGGTTGGCGCGATCGGCATTGTCGGCGTCGCCATGATAATGTATGGCGGTATTCGTTGGGTGTCTTCAAACGGTAATTCAAAAGAAGTTGACGAAGCTAAGCAGACTATCATCTCGGCCATAGTTGGCGTCGCGCTGGCGCTGGGTTCCTATGTCCTGCTCAATTTTCTCAATCCCATGATCACTCAGCTGGAGGATCCGCTCAAGGGTCATACCATCGGCAGTACCGATACCACGGTTTTTTGCCGCGACAAGCTGGGCGTCGGTTGGCAGCAAAAAGTTACCCTGGATAAAGAAGACACCTGCGGTAACGAATTTGTGGAAAAGTCAGGCGGGCAGACCTGCACCAGCGACACCTGTGGTGAGGGCCAGATATGTTATAATGATCGAGTCAACGGATCGGGTTTTTCGTGCCAGTCAGCCGAATCGGTGTGTGTCAATGCGGATAATAACTCATGTGATCAGGTAGACACCCAGATCGCCCGTTTTCAGTCCGACTTTGGCTGTTCGAAGCGTTTCAGCAATGATTTTCTATCCGCGATTAGTAATTATATCGAGGATTTTCAGCCAGGCGATAAATGTGTGTACGGCCAAATAATTAAACCCCCGGCGGGGTGGGAACGCGTAAATTGTACCACGCCGACGGCTCAGCATATCTGTTTTGAAAACGAACCGAATTCGGGACAAAGCTTCCCGCTCGATTGCGCAGGCTCCACGCCAGCTTCGCCATTTAAGCCAGCGGACAGTTATGGCAACGGTTCGCGTCCATGTACCGATAAGGCGCGTCCAGTAATGGGCGCTGATGGTATTTGCATTCATTTGACAGCCGGCAACGATTATAAATGTGTTAACTGACTATGAGCGAACTATTTTCTAGATACAAGCGGTTATTCCTAATGATTGGATTGGTCCTGGTTGTAGTATTGGTCGGGGTGCTGATCTATTTCTTGCTGTTCAGAACCATAAAAACGGATACCAATAATCAGAATAATACTAATAATGGCAATATAAATAGTAACGGACAACTACCCGACACAAATACAAACCGGGTCGTAAATCGGAACACAAACCAATCGACCAGCAATAACAACGGCACAACATTGCCAGACATTGCCCAGATAGCGGCCGGTGGCGCGACATTGGTTAACGATGTAACCAGCACCCGCGTCAGTAGCGGCAAACCAACGGCTGATCGAACCGGATATGTTTACTATGACCGGGACGCTAAGAAATTTTATAATGTCGGGTTGAATGGCGAGAAAACTGAATTATCCAACCAGGCCTTTTATGAAGTTAATAATATCGTATGGTCGGCCAGTGGCCAAACAGCCATTCTTAGCTACCCGGATGGCAGTAAGGTATTTTTTGACTTTCGAACCAATCAAGCCACCACTCTGCCCAAGGAGATGAAAGAAGTCAGTTTTTCCGGCAATGGCGACAAAATAGCCTATGAGTTTGTCGGCACTAGCGACAGCGAACGCTGGCTGGCCGTTTCTAAGCCGGACGGCAGTGAACAGCAAATTATCGAACCGATCGGCGACAAAGCGGCGAGCGTGGAAGTAAATTGGTCGCCGGATTCGCAGGTAGTTGCCACCTATCGAGAATCGGTGGGCGTTAATCAGGAGGAAATATACTTTATCGGCCAGAATGGGGAAAATTTTAAATCAATGGTAGTTGACGGCTCCGGTTTTACTTCAAAGTGGTCACCGGACGGCAAGCAGCTGCTGTACAGCGTATACAACAGCGCCTCGGGTTATCGGCCAACTTTGTGGCTAGCATCAGGCCAGCGTGATTCGGTCGGGGCCAACGCCGTTAATCTGCAAATTGCCACCTGGCCCAGCAAATGCGCTTTTGGGGCAGTCACAATCTACTGTGCTGTGCCCACTACGTTGCCAGAAGGAGCTGGTCTGGCACCCGAAGTAGCCAGCATGACCCCGGATGCTTTTTATCAGATTGATCTTGCCACTGGACAAAAATCCCTCTTAGCCGTACCGGCGTCAATCGGCGGCCAAAATCAGTATAGCGCCGACGTGGTCTACGTTTCTCTGGATGAAACACAGCTATATTTCCATAATACTATCAGTGGTAAATTAGAAACAATACGTTTGAAATAATCCAACTATGACTGAACAAAAAGTTCGTACCCGCCTTCAGCTGAAACCCGTTCTTTATGTGGCCGTCGGGGTAATCGCCGTGGTTGGTATTATGTGGCTAGCCGGCTTTTTTGGCAGCGCTCTGAACATATTCAGTAACAACACCGATATCAGAAAAAGCCGCGGCTTGCATGATAATATCGACCAGGGAACTGACGCCTTGCTTACCCAGGCTGAGGCGCCGATTAGCGGTGTACCGGATGTGTTGGTTTCCGATCCGAAGCTTGGTAATGTGACCACACCGCTGCGGATTGTTATATTCGGCTCCCTCACTTCGGGCTACACGGCCGGAGCCTATGATGTGATTAATTCCATTCGAGCCGATTATCCCAATCAGGTACAGATTGTTTGGAAGGATTTGTTTGATCATGATGATCAAATGGCGCGCGATCTAGCCATTGCGGCGCGGTGCGCTAACCAGCAAGATAAATTCTGGGAATACGTCGGCGGGGTATTCAATCAAACCGGCGGCCTGCCCAAAGTTGTGGTCGACGATGTGGCCAAGAGCGTCGGACTAGATTTGGATGCATTTCATGTTTGTCTAACGGACGCGAATATTGCCAGCCAAATTGATCACAATCTGTCCGAAGCAACCAATTTAAACGTAAGAGAGGTGCCGGTCTGGTTTGTCGGCACCCAGCCGATCGACGGACTTTTTCCGTACAGCTGGATGAAGCCAGTAATCGACGAGCGGCTGCCCTAGATTAATATTTTAAGCCGAAAATATAAAAGGCAGAACATTGGTTCTGGTGGCTTGGTTTATTTGGTCTCAAGCCGCGAGAATCAAGTCTACCTTGGCTGGCGTCACCCCTGACGCCGAACGCGCGTGGCTCGGCCGTTGCCCGGTGCTGCGTGCTGCTCGAATACCATCTGGCACTTGATACAGCGCTGAGCTGCCGGGCTGATTTCCAGCCGCCCCGCTTCGATGTCATGCGGTTCGGCGCTATCGCTGTCTACGCAGACACCGTATCGTCCATCGGCGTCCTGAAGTTTGGCCTTGGCGGCTCCGACTTCGAAAACTTGCAGCTCAGTGACTGGCTCCAGTCTCTCGACCAAACCCCGCCAGAAACTGAGTGGCCGCCCATGGACAGTCTTCCGTACAACGGGCTTCGTTTCCCCTCCGGATCCTTCCGGAGCGTGACGAGTTTTCATGTCAACCTCGTGGTGATTTCCCCCCGGTACCGCCATCAGTCCGACGGCGGCGTTAACAGAACCACACATCGGTCTTAATTACCGCAGCGCCACCCCCCTTCATGTCATTCGCGTCCGGTATTTTTTGAGCGACCAACACCGTGTTGGCCGGAAAACCAAGCCAACCGGATGCGATACTAGCTGACTATCAAAATACCCCCAATATTAGAGTTTGTCAAGCAAGTTATTCCCAGTGGATTGACTCGCGGAATCGGCGCATTTTTTCCTGCACCAGCGGATGATGTGTCAAATTCGGATCGGCCGATAGAATATTTTGAGCACTATGTTGCGATTTGGTCATAATCGGAAAGTCGGTCAGCCGGGCAATCTTGAAAGCTGGGAAGCCGGATTGCCGATAGCCGTATATTTCTCCAGGGCCGCGCAATTCCAGGTCTTGTTCGGCCAGCTCAAAACCATTGTGAGAGGCGGCTACGGCTTGGAGTCTTTTAATGGCGGTATCGCTCTCGGTCTCGGTGAGCAGAAAACAGTAGGATTGATATTTACCCCGGCCCACCCGGCCGCGGAACTGATGCAGCTGCGCCAAGCCGAATCGTTCAGCCCCCTCGATCATCATGACGGTCGCATTTGGCACATCAATGCCAACCTCAATCACCGAAGTTGAAACTAATATTTGGATATGATTATCAAGAAACTTTTTCATCACCGTCTCGCGCTTATCGGAGGCCAGACGACCATGGAGCAGGCCGATTGTTAAATGAGGAAAGATTCTTTCGCTCAACCGTTTGTGTTCTTCGGTGACCGATTTGACCCCTAGTTTGTCAGATGGATCGATCAGCGGACAAATAATAAATACCTGTCGCCCGGATGCGATCTCGTGGTTAATAAAATCATAAGTATTTTTTCGTTCGTGGGGCGGTACAATCTTGGTCTGTGTCTCCTGTCGGCCAGGCGGCATCTCGTCAATTCGGGAAATATCCAAATCGCCATACAGGCTCAGAGCCAGCGTGCGCGGTATGGGCGTGGCGGTAATACTTAAAAAATGCGGTGATACGGCCAATTGTTCGTTATTGCGTCCCCGACTACGCGCCTTATTCACGATCAATTGACGCTGATCCACGCCAAAACGGTGTTGTTCATCCACCATCGCCAAGCCCAACTGGTGAAAGCCCACGCCCTCCTGCACGAGCGCCTGGGTACCGATTATCAACCCCACCTTCCCCGAACCAATGGCTTTCAACATGGCCGGACGAGTTAAAGATTGCGAATGGGTGCTGATGGTTTTATTATTACGCGTCAACAAGCCAACGGTGATCGGGCGACCGCGAAATAATTTGCAAAATGTTTGATAGTGCTGCTGGGCTAGTATTTCGGTGGGCGCCATCAGTACGGTCTGAAATCCAGCCCGAGCGGCATTAAGTACCGCCAGTCCAGCTACGATCGTCTTGCCAGAACCGACATCGCCTTCCAGCAATCGGTTCATTGGGTGAATTCGGCCCATGTCTTTTAATATTTCCCAGGCGGAGCGCCTTTGGGCGCCAGTTAAAGTGAAGGGGAGTTTTTTCACGAACGACTTGGTCAGCTTTTCATCAAACGGCACCGGTTCGGCTGGCGTCTGTTGCGACTGCCGCCTATTTTGAAGCACATAAACGTTAATCGGAAAAAGCTCGTCAAATTTTAAGCGCTCCTGGGCGCGTTTCAGCATCGCCTCATTCTTTGGAAAATGGATCTGCTGAAGTGCCATTTGCAGGTCAAGCAGATGATGTTCCTGGCGCAGTTCAAAAGGCAAATAATCCTGGGCCTGACGAACCAGGGGCATAACTAGCTGAGTGAGATAGCGCAGATGTCGCTGGGTTAGGCCATCGGTGGCGGGGTAGACGGGCACCAGCCGGCCGGTGTGGATTTGGGTAGGCCCAATCTTCTCATATGACGGGCTGGTGAAGTGCAGGCCGTATTTATCCATCTCCAGTTTTCCGGATACGACAATACGGTCGCCAGGGGCAAACGATTTGGCTAGGTAGGGTTGATTGAACCATATCACCTTAACAGTCCCGGTATCGTCGCTAATTAGCGCCTCGGTGATATTTAGGCGCCGTTGCCAACTGCGGCGATTCTGAATGGCGTCTATCTTGCCTTTGATGGTAACCTGTTGGGCCGGAGATAGGCTGTCGATCTTTTTGATTTTGGAGAAATCGTCATATCGGCTGGGATAGTGATAAATAATGTCTTCGGCGGTACGCAAACCCAGCCGTTTTAACCGCTGGGCAACGGCAGGTCCAACTGAGTAAAGTTCTGTTACCGGAGTGTTCGGCATAATGCGCTGCATGATGTAATGGTAACAAAAAACAGTTAAAATAACTAATCTTAAAACAATTATTTTACATTATTGAAGACAAGACGAGTCTTGACGAAATGTGGGTAAATGAATTAGAGTAGTATCGACATAAACGATGTCGGATATCGGGGTAGGTCTGTTTATGGAGGATTCTAAGATGGAGATCAGCGATTTCCAGCTGTCGATTCCAACGCCGTCGTTTCGTATCCGGCTTGTGCCCCTGGTTGGCGCCAAGTCGGTTTGCATCGTGCTGCAGACAGCAGGCGAGCCGAACGCGTTTCGTCATTGGCCCACTCGGATCAGCCAGGCAATGGCGGCTCAGCTTGGTTGTGTTGCCGGCAATCTTGAGTTCGTACTGATTGAGCCTGTGACGATGGGCAGCAGTGACCGGCGGGAAACTATCAACCAGCTGATGGCGGCTAAGCAGGTAGTCGCACGCGATGGCACCACGTTCTTTCGCTTTCTTCCGACCTTCCACTCGCATACGTCGCCGCTGGTAACGCAAGCGGTGGCCGAGATGATCGGCGGCACGGTTCGTCCGGTTGCCGCGGCCTAAACGGAGGCGTCCACATCTATGCGGACGCCCTTTCTTTTACAATACCGAAACACCCCCGCCTGCCACAGCGAGGCAGAGCGGGCAGGTTTTGATCAAATGGTGAATTGTTTTTTAGTATTTCTCATGCTACAATTCAGGACATGTTATTTGCTTATCCTATCCGGCTGGACCTAGTGGTCTCGCACGCGTTGCAATATTATCATCCGTCTTGGCTGACATATGTGGCTAAAGGCGTTAGTTTCATGGGGTCGCCGCTATTTGTGACGCTACTGGGATTAGCGCTTGCTTCGCGCTGGCTGCTGACTAATCGTCGCACTGAAGTGATTCGGTTATTGTTGGTTTTGTCCGGCAATATTATGACGGCAATTTTAAAACCGGCTTTTGGTCGGGACCGGCCTATGCCTGGGTTTGTCTTTGCGCTATTTGACGAATCATCTTTCAGCTTTCCCAGCGGTCATTCCTTGTGCGCAATGCTGATTGGAGGATATCTTTGGTTCATGTCTTCGGGTTGGCCAATAGCGCCTAGGCGCGTAATGCGCCTCGTTGCAACGGTGTTTGTCTTGGCGATCGGTTGGTCGCGCATTTATCTAGGCGTTCACTGGCTGACTGATGTTATGGCGGGTTATCTTTTTGGATTCTTCTGGCTTGCTATAGTGGCCGCTATTTGGCCGCATATTGAGCGATCTCTACATAAGAAGCCTCAAGAGTAAGACTGGCGGTATTGAAAAAACACAACCAATCGTTATGTTTATCGTGCCGGATTTTGAGAGTTAAATAGCTGTATGGCGGGGCGCTAAGCGCCTTAATGCACCACGCTTGGTGTGGTGCGCTCGGCAGGGGTCGAACCTGCGACCTTCAGCTCCGCAAGCTGACGCTCTATCCAGCTGAGCTACGAGCGCATGTAACTGAATGCACAATAAACATCTGACACTTCCTTAGCGGTGTAGAAAGTGGGACGACTGTGTTTGTTTTATAGCTTATACGTCCGAGTCATGGCTTCGGCAACAGACTCATCTTCTTTTTTCGTATCTTCGGTGAGAAACCGTAGTAATGTCTGTCGGACAGAGACCGGATTGGCATCCTCCAACGGTATCACCAGATCTGGCCTAAGAGAACTTTTGAATTTGAAATACAGATACTTGATATCGGGCGGGCGATAGATGATCCAGAAAGTTGATAGGTCATCATGGCGGTACAGTTTGTCATTAATGGTGATACCGTCTTCCCAAAGCGTTGCAGCCAACTGATTGGGCTGATGCCGGTTGGTAAACAGAACCAGGCTGCCGCTAATCAGTATGATCACCAAAAACAACAGGTTAAACGTCACCAAACAATAGGTAATCAACAGGCCGGCAATGACGAAAAAAATGATATACCAGGCAGCGCCGCGCTCATGCCGCTGAAATTCGAGAAAATGCCAGCTGTCAAATTTTTCCCCGTAATCCTCCATAATTCACAAGTTTTTATTTGTCTAACTCGACTCCATTAGTCGAAACTGTCCGATACGCAGCCATTATACCGCCAAAAAGCCGGATTAGGCAAGCCTGGGCAGTCTCGCAAGTTACACCACTAATTAAGTAGAAAGTAGCGTTTTTAGTTCGTCGTAACTCTGGAAGTTTTTGAGTTTCTGGCCATTGAGGAAAAATGTCGGCGTACCCTGGATGCCAGCCTTGAGGCCGCTTTGGTAGTCGTCCTCGATCCGCTGTTTAACCAGGTCAGAATTGAGGTCAGTTTCGAATTTCTCTTTGTCCAAGCCCAGCGATTCCGCGTATTGCAAGAAAAAAGCTTTGGCATCGGAACTGCCGGACCACTCGTCCTGTTTGGCAAACAGCTTGTCGTGAATTTCCCAGAATTTACCCTGCAAGCCAGCTGCCTCAGCGGCCTGGGCGGCAATTTGGGCATTGGGGTGGATTGAACGCAGCGGAAAATCACGAAAAACAAATTGCACCGAGTCTTTAAATTCAGTCATGGCTTGGTTTAACCAGGGTTCGTAAGTCGAGCAGGCTGGACATTGAAAGTCGCTGAAGACCAACAGTAATTTGGAAGCGCCAGACTGACCCTTGGTCCAATCCTCCGCCACGGTGGTATTAACTGGAGTGGCATTGGCATTACCGGATTTCCGGGTGATTAATGCAGCAATAATCAAACCAAAGCCAACGATAATAACGGCAATAATTGATATAGCACGCCACTTACGACCATTGGTAGATTTTTGATAGTTATCCCTTTGCTGCTGACGTTCCAGCTCTCGTCGTTCATGACGGCTCAGGGGCGGCTGTTCGGTGGTCATATTTAAATCATTGAATAATCAAATAGTTAAGCTAGCAAATAACCAGCCGTATCATTGTAGCATAACGAGGATTAAATGAAAAAAGACTGATTTTATTCCAGGGTCAATTTAGCCAATTTGAAGATCTGTTACTACCGCCGGCTCGGTGCTGTCGCACTCAGCCGATTCCACCGGCCGCCCGGCATCGGAGCCGCAGTTGTAGTTATCATGACAGGACCGGGTTTGAATCGAATCGGCACAGACTGACCAGTCGGAGCAATCCCAGGCGGGAGTACAGTCGGCCGCTCCATCTAAAACAGTAATGGTAATATCTTCAGTATCTGTGTCGGTTCCGTCGGTGACTTCAAAATGTACGTTCGGATATGTACTAGCTTGTTGATCGGTCGGTGTCCAAGAGAAGGCACCCGACCCGCCACCATTATCTGTAAAAGTAGCGCCGGCGGGCAGATTAGAAGCTGACAGAACCAGCGTATCTTCCGAATCATCATCTGATGCTAGTACATTAAACGTCAAAACTTCCTGCTCGTGAATGGTTTTGGAGTTGATGGGGGTTAGTTCGGGTGGTTGATTCCCGGCGCAGGGTATTGGTCCAATGTCCGCGCCATCTTTACCGGTTCCACATAAGTTACCTTCTGGTGTGGGCGTAAAATCGTACGACATTAAATTATCACGATCCCAGTCGAATAATTGTGGCGCTTCGTTTATTCCATGCGATTCACAGCTCGGACACCCAATTTCAGCGAAATACTGCTGCGTTTGTTCAATATTACTGGCTGCCTTGTCATCTGGAAAAACTAGAAAATACGAACCTGGAGAATGACCCAGCGAATTATAGTAAAGGTTGTAATCCCAATTTAATACGTTGTAATTTGGTGACGCACCCTGCTGGCCGTTTATAAATATATTGTTAATTAACGATATTGAGCTTCCTGCCGGAGGAGACGCCTTTCCCACAAAACCGTACGCATATGCGAATAAATTATTTTCGTATCGTTGGTGAATGATGTTGTCAGCCGGAGCAAAAAAGAAGTCATGCGCCTGGTCATCGTTCCCGTCGGCGCCTCGACACGCCGGGGCGTAGGGGACTTCGTTGGTGTTATAGTCCCAGCTGGCAAAAATACTATTTTTTACCGTAACAACACCGGCCTCAGTATTCGATGTATCGAGCTTAATTCCGATGTGGTCTTCTTCGCCACAAGTACCCAGCAGCTTAATGCCATTTACGTCAATGGTAGACTGAGGGTTACTTAGGATTGTATCTATCAAACGCGCATTCGGACCAAGTTGCGAATCATTAACCATGATATGAACCGGGACGGTTAAATCGCCGCTATTACTCTTAACCAGCAAGGAGCTTGGTAGGCGGTAATTCAGGGCGTGATTGGGTGCGATATAAACATCAGTAAGATCTAAAATATGTCGGGCGGTATATAGATAGAAAAATACCGTTGCTGAAACCGATAGATTAAGATGCTCGGCAACGAGTGATACTTCTGGCGAAGCTGTGGCTGGCGTACTGATAAGCACTGTTCCCGAGCCGCCTATACCGCGAAATGTCAAATTGCGAAGATACACGTTTCCAGTCATACCACTTACCTTCAACGGTGCCACACTAAGGTCCCCCGAACGGCTAATCTCTAAAGCGTGTGAAGTAGGCGCAGAATTACCGCTTAACCGGATATACAAATTACCATTCTCAACCGCAAAGCCATCAGCACATCCAACACTGGTTAAATACTCGCTCGGGGATACCGGATATTCAGCGGCGTAAAAACCATTTACCTGACGGAGAAAACGTTCACTGGTCAAATCGACGACCCCAAAATTTTCAGTAGTAATTCCGAGGTCTACCAGCGACGCCACATAAACACTAGGATCACGCGGATCAGGCACTAGTTTACTTTCATCAATCTCAGAAGCCGAAGTTATAATTATTTGTTCCGGCTCTCCCACGCCCTGTATGGTGTATCGACCGGACTTTTCCATTTGGGTTAATTCTCGATACACTCCTGGATAAAGATATAAGGTTCCCCCGGTACTACTTAATGCTGCCAGTCCGCTTGACAAGTCCGCGTAATAAGGTGCCTGTGGACCAACTAACGACTGATCTACAACTACGTCGCCGGGTTCAAGAAGCGGATAAGCTAACGCTTTTTGGGGTGCTGGTTTAATGTTCATTATCATACTAAACGTACCGACAAAAACCAGCATCTTGATGAAATTGGCAGATCGTAGTCGAGCAGACAGTCTTATGCAACTCATATACAAAAAGAAAGGAAATTACTCCTCTATTATACCATTATTGGATACGCTAGGCTACGTTGAGTTTTATCGTAAATCCATCACCACTGCCGGCGCCGTACTGTCGCACTCGGCTGATTCCACCGGCCGCCCGGCATCGGTACCGCAATTGTTATCATCATGGCAGGATCGAGTTTGAATCGAATCGGCACAGACTGACCAGTCGGAGCAATCCCAGCTGGGAGTGCAATCGTTTGCGCCAGCGAAAGTAATTGGATAACCGGTGGTATTTACCACTCCATTCTCATCTACCACATAGAGATAGGCCGACTCACCATTAGTGAAGGTACCTTGGTTGACGGTGAATTGAATCTGGTCGTCATTCCAAGTGGTGTGGGGTATTTGAATCTCACGATGAGTGTTCGTATCCCAGGTTGAGGTATTGCCGATCTCGACACGGGCTTGGGTATAGTCAAAATAAATATCATCGTAATTATATGAGCCATCCCAAGTTGGATGAGCAGCGCATCGATAAAGTCCAGGATCTAATTCTCCTGGTTTATCAATGAAATTGGCTATATTCCACCCATAATCACTTGGTCCTGGACTATAGTTACCAACCCAAGAAGTACACCAATCCGCTTTTTCCCATTGCAAGACTCCATCCATCCATGTCTTAACATCGAGATCGTCTATCGCTGAATGGACTAAAATATCAACGCGGTGCCAAACATTTGGTTGGAATTGATCGGGGCTCGTATACTGGATGTCTTGAGTATTCTGAGAACAACCATTTCCTGCTCGTAAATAATTATCCGAGCAGCCGGTATAAAATGACAAGGTGTCAATTGAGTTGTTCGAGAACCAAAGCCTAAAAAACTTACCACTCTGTTGATTTTCTGGAACCATAAACCAGAATGAAGCATAATACGTACCGTTGATAAGGTCAGTGTTTTGAGCATTAAGGCTTATTATTTCTTGTGTCGTACCATAGTAGAAATGTCCATAGCTTCCGGTATGCCCTCCAACTGTAATCACGTCGCGAGAGTCGTCATACCAAGTAGTAAAACCATCAGACTCTATTCCACTATCCTCAAAATCCTTAAAACGAAAGTTGAGAAATCGTATACCTTGCCAAGAATCATTTAAATTATTGAAATCGCCGCGCGTCCCAAATCCGCTTCCAGTGATTGTCGCGCTCTGGCCAATTTCGAAAGATCCGCTTACTGTATTGATAACAGGAAGTCCGTCGGCTTGTACGGACATGGGCTGGATATTTAGCAAACACACAAGACCGGCAACAACCATCACCGGGATAACTATTCTACAGTAGTGTTTTTGAATAATGCTTTTCATGGTTATGTAGCGATCGGGTTGGTTACCGCCCCCGGCGCCGTACTATCGCACTCAGCCGTTTTCATGGACAGACTGGGCTTTGGTAGTAAACATTATTAACAAGAGCCAAGATTAATGCTCTAATGCAGGATTTTGTCTTTGATTGGATCATGATCGAGACGCTACCATGACGAGAAATATACGAGTTAATTATACACGAAATAAACCCAAAATGTAATTTTGGTTGAGCGTTGTCTCTGAATAAAATATCATCGCAAACCAGGTCCCACACAGAACGGAAAGGGAAGGGTTTGCTCAGCACCAGGGCGGAGGCGGTAGGATTCGAACCTACGAGACCTTTGCAGGTCTAACGGTTTTCAAGACCGCCGCGTTCGACCACTCTGCCACGCCTCCACCTCGGTGCTGGGCCCAATACTATTGACGTAGTATGTTATTTGATCTTGGGTTTGTATCGTGAAAATTTTGCATTCTTTTTCTTTTCCAGAGCGATATACTCCTGCCAATTTAGGTGCATTTTCATATCTAAGATATACTTTGACGTATATTTTAGGTATTTATTCGTTCTTTGTTTAGGTAAATCTTGATATGGCTTAACCACCTTTCGGCAGTTTCTCTCGTGGCAATGACATTGCATATGCCACAAAGGGTATGTTTCACTAAGCGCATAATCAATCGTTACTTCTTCGCCCTTCTTGAGATTCCGTATGGCCACAATAGTATTTTTACCGCGGACTCCGGAAGTTGGGTTACATGAATGATTGAGATATCTTCCGGCAGTTCCGGGTTTTGGAACTAGCCACTTCGCATAACCAACTTGAAGCCAGCATGGACCATGAAACCAATCTCTGGAGGTAACAGTCACCGCGTGTCCTAAAAAACGAAAGATTGTTTCGTCCTTTTTCACGTCCCGATCAAGAATTATTCCCCTTCCATTTATCCTTGATCTACCGATGTGGAACTTCCTCATTTCTGTAGTAAGGGTTGATGTATTCTGGCGGAGAGTACAGGATTCGTGTCCGGGGCAGCGACGTATGCTCCCGTTAGTCGCATCCGTCGACGCTCTCCTTGTCTCACTGCGTTCACCCGGATCGCTTCTGCCCTTCTCATCCGGTCCTTATGTTTACAATCGCTTCCGCTTCGCTCTAGCGTTTGGCGGAGAGTACAGGATTCGAACCTGTGAGGCGCCTTACGGCGCCACGGTTTAGCAAACCGTTGCCTTAAGCCACTCGGCCAACTCTCCACGTTGGTACTAATTATAGACTAACAATGAACGTATACTATCCAGTATCCACGGTCCGCGCAGGGTAAGGTGTTCAATCTCTTTCAATGTTAACCAGCGGGCATCTTTCAATTCTACTAGATCGGGTTTCCAAGCGCCACCGATTATTTCGGCCAGAAATACATGTTCTGGATAGCGCATGGTCGGGGAGTCGAATACGTTTAACTTCCGAACAATATGAATGTCATATCCTACCTCTTCTTTTACATCTCGGGTAACAGTAAGTTCGGGGGTGTCGCCAACATTTATTCTTCCACCTGGGGGACTCCATATACCTTCCATTTCGCCGCCTTTCTCTTGGACGAAAAGAAATTTATTGTCTTGAAGAATAATGGCGCGACAACCGACAAATGGTTTTTGTAGTGCTCCCATAATCAATTGTGTGAACGGGCTAATACGGCGCCCCAGACTTCGGCGGCACCGGCACTTTTTAGTACTTTGGCGCACTCTTGCAATGTGGCTCCAGTAGTGGCCACATCGTCAATAATTATAACGATTTTACCAGAAAAATCAAGTCCCCGGTCTAAGGCAAATAGGCCGGTTAGGTTGGATAATCGATCTTGCCGGGATAAAGTCGCTTGTGGGGCGGTATATTTCGTTCGTCTGATGGCGTGCGGCCAGCACGGGACGTTTAGCACTTTAGCGCCGGCACGCGCCAGTAAAGTGGCCTGGTTGAAGCCACGCTCGTTCCGACGCTGCCAGTGCAAGGGGACCGGCACTAGTACAATTGACCCAGGTAGGGGCGACGCATAAACCATTATTTGCTGGGCGAGCGCTCGACCAAGCAGTGTTGATAGGCCAGCCACAAAACCGTATTTCAAAGCGTGAATGGCCTTTTGAATAAGTGGATTTTGGTAATCCGCCCACACAATCAGCCGATCCAGTGATATTTGACTTAGACAATCAATACACGCTTGGTTAGTCGGCATAGATCTTCGACAACCGGGGCATTCGACCTGAGCCAGTTTGACGCGCGCCAGGCATTCGTCGCAGATCCATATGTCAAATTTACCGCAGCCGAGACAGCGGATGGGGAAGACTAGATTAAGAAGCCAACGGAAGATTTTCTGCAGCAACCGAAACATGCGGGTGACCCACTAATTCCCCGCGTCTTTTTACCCTTATGAGCGGATTATAATCCCTTTGGCGGTTTTGGCAAGTCGCACCGGTAAGCCGGGTTTAATCTGGTGTTGGAGGACAGCGTCGGCCAGTTGATGTTCAATTTTGTCCTGTATTATCCGTCGGATGGCGCGCGCCCCCTGATCCGGCTCACTACCCAAACGGGCAATCTCGGCCACCACGTTCGAAGCGTACTCCAGATTGATGCGATGCGATGCTTGGAGGCGCCCAGCCAGTTCCTGGAGCTGTAATTCGGCAATCCGAGTCAGCTCCGGTTTGCCTAACGGCTGGAATACCATAATCTTATCAATCCGGTTAAGGAATTCCGGGCGGAACGAATCTTTAAGGCTGGCTAGTATCCGATCTTTAATTTCGTTGAAGTTTTCCAGAGCCGTAGGAACCTTTTCTGAATCGCCGAATCCTAACGCGGCGGCCCGGTTCAGTTCTTCGATCCCGATGTTCGAAGTTAAAATCAATACCGTATTTTTGAAATTTACATTTTTTCCGGTCGCATCGGTTAGCTGGCCGTCTTCCAGCACTTGAAGCAGCAAATTGAAGATATCCGAATGAGCTTTTTCGATTTCGTCAAACAAAACCACCGAGTAAGGCCGCCGCCGGACCGCGTCGGTCAGTTTGCCGCCTTCTTTATAGCCGACATAACCGGCGGGAGCGCCGATTAATTTCGATGCCTGGAAACTTTCGTTGTACTCCGACATATCGATCCGAATCAGTGATTTTGGATCGCCAAACACCTCTTCGGCTAGTACTTTGGCGAGCTCGGTTTTGCCGACGCCAGAAGGACCCAGAAACATAAATGAGCCAATCGGCCGATTCGGGTGATTCAGGCCGGCTCGCGATCGGCGTAGAAACTGGGCCAGCGACGTGACGGCCTCGGTCTGTCCGATAATCCTCCGGCTCAGCAATGCCTCCAGATTAATCAGGGCGGTCTGTTCGTCCCGGATCAGCTCGTTGACCGGTACGCCGGTGATTCGTGAAACAATCTGGGCTATATCCCGGGCCGTTATCTGCCCCTCGGTTTGGCTGGGGCGTTGAGAAATTTTCTGTTCCAACTGCGATCGCTTGGCTCGCAGAACCTCCTGCTGAGTTTTTAATCTAACCGCGTCATTAAAACGTTCGTGATTAACGGCGTCGCGCTTGGTTTGATCGAGCCGCTGGATTTCCTGATGTACATCGCGCAATTCGCGGGTTAACGGATCGGGCTTGCGTTTAACTTTGACCTTTGAAGCCGCTTCATCAATCAGGTCAATCGCCTTATCGGGCAGAAATTTGTCCTGAATATAACGCCGGCTTAATCGCACGGCGGCGGCAATAGCATCGTCAGTAATGGACACGCGGTGATATTTTTCATAATTTGATCGCAAACCCTCCAGCACCGCCACGGTTTGCTCTGCTGAGGGTTCATTGATGATGATAGGCTGGAATCTTCGCTCCAGCGCGGCGTCGGATTCAATATGCTTGCGGAACTCATCGTAGGTGGTGGCGCCGATGCATCTGATATCACCTTTAGCCAGCGCCGGCTTTAATAAGTTAGCCGCGTCCATCGAGCCATTGGCGCCGCCGGCGCCGATCAACGTATGAATTTCATCGATAAAGAGTATTATATTGGAATCTTTTTTTACCTCATCGATGATCTGTTTCATCCGGCTTTCAAACTCGCCCCGGTACATGGTGCCGGCCACCACAAACCCCAAATCCAGGCTCATGATGCGCTTATTCATCAATATATCCGGTACGTCGTGGTTGGCTATTTTCTTGGCCAAACCTTCAACGATGGCTGTTTTACCAACCCCGGGATCGCCCACCAGTAGTGGATTATTCTTTGTCCGGCGGGATAAAATATGGATCATGCGATCAATCTCTTCACTTCGGCCAATTACGGGGTCAATCTTCTTTTGAACGTTTGGGCTGGTCAGATCGGTGCAAAAATACTCGAGTGCTTGGGGCGCTGATCGGTCGTCGGTTTTAGTGTCGGGTGGTTGAAACATGTCCGTCAGATCTGGGAACTTCGAGGTGCTGCGCAGCACTTGAGTCACCTGGATATGCAGATCTTCCACATTCAGCCGGTGCAGCTTGAAAAGCGCCCGCAGTCCAGGCAAATCGTGTTTCAACAGCGTGGCTAGAAGATGTTCGGTGCCGACGTATTTGTGGCCATATTGGCTGGCCAGCAAACTGGCTTTGATGATGGTTTGCATTGCCGCCGGGGAAAAATCTGGTACCGCGGGTAGCTTGGCCGGCAGCACTACTAGATTATTTTGGGAGTGTTGATCCAGGGCAAACATTTTGATGGACTCTTCCTGGCACCCAGCCTTGGACAATAATTCTGAACCAATGCTGCTTTTCTGCTGGATTAAGCCATAAAGGATATGTTCCGGCTCGGCTTGGGAGTGCCGCCAGTCAGTGGCCGCACTCACCGCAGCCAGCAGAGCATTGCGCAAATTCGTACTGAACTTATCGAATATGTTATTTTGGGCCGTTTTCATAGATTAAGCCATAGTTCGAAGAATGTTAATGCGTTCGGTTATGGGCGGGTGTGTAGAGAATAGATTAGCAAAAGATGCGCTTTTTTTCAATGGGTTGGCGATGTAGAGATGGGCTGTAGCTTGGCTGGTCCGGCGTAGAGGCGTCGAATCTTGAGCAATCTTTTCTAAAGCATTGGCAAGCCCGGCCGGATAACGGGTCAATAAAACACCCGATGCGTCCGCCAAGAATTCCCGCTTCCGTGATACGGCTAGCTGGATTAATTTGGCGAATAATGGGGACAAAATAATCAACGCCAGCCCAACCAAGGCTAGAGGATTGCCGTTGTTGTCATTTTGATTGCGCCGGCCGCCGAATAAGCTGCCTCGCAGGAAGAAGTCGCTCATTAATACGATAATGCCGACACAAACTATCACAATTGTCATTAGTCGAATGTCGAAATTCTTGATATGCGACAGTTCATGGGCGATGACGCCTTCCAGCTCCTCGTTTTCCAGTTTTTCAATTATGCCCGTAGTCAGCGCGATCGATGCGTGCTTGGGGTCGCGGCCGGTGGCAAAAGCGTTCATCGCTGAATCATTGATGATGTAGATGCGCGGCATAGCCAGGCCGGCGGTAATGCAGAGATTTTCAACCAGGCGATAAACGTAGGGATTTTGCTCTTTTTGGATGGGTAGGGCGCCGGCGGTCGATAGGGCAATTCGATCACCGGAATAATAACCGACCATACTGGTGCCCAGCGCGACGGCTACCGCTAATACCACAATACCCGGTCCCGTTTGGAACCAGACTTGAAATGCCCACCCGATCAAGCCAATCAACATCACGAAAAGTATTATCAGCAGGACGGTCTTTCTTTTATTTGCAGTAATGGCTTGGTACATAGTTAGTGTTAGTAAAAGGCTGTTGCCAGCCTTTACTATTATCCAGTGGGTAAATGTTTTACTAGAATTTTACTTGGGGTGCGGCTCGTTCAGCCTCGTTGGCAATTTCGAAGAATTCCCGGGCTTTAAAACCAAGCGAACCAACCATCAGGTTGTTTGGGAAGCGTTGGATCTGAATGTTAAAATCACGCACATTGCCATTATAGAACCGACGCGACGCCTGAATCTTATTCTCCGTGTCGGACAGCTCGTCTTGCAGCTTGGCAAAATTTTCAGACGCGCGCAGCTCGGGATAGTTTTCAGCCACGGCGAACAATGATTTCAAGGCTCCGCTCAGGCCGTCTTCCGCCTGCGCTTTGTCAGCTGGTGCCTGGGCGCCCATGGCAGCGGTGCGGGCTTCGGTCACTTTCTCAAATACTTCACGCTCATGGGTGGCGTACCCCTTGACCGTTTCAATTAGATTCGGAATCAGGTCATACCGGCGCTTTAATTGGACATCAATGTCCGACCAGGCTTCATCGGTTTGGTTCTTGAGACGGATTAAACCATTGTAGACGGCAATTAACCACGCTACGAGGCAGAAGATGATGACGATGATAACCCAGAGAAATGTAGGCATCTTGTTTGCTTATTAGTTATTTGACACTGCTGTGTGATTATGGTAAAATCTACTAAGTCATTTACCAAAACCCAATTCAATTATATAATGTGGGTACCAGGCTGTCAAAATATTAGCCCATCACCCAATGAAAATAAAGAAAAGCAAAAAAAGTAACCTATCATATTTTATGACGAACCTTAGCCGGCAAAAGGTTTTTTATTTTGCGATATTGCTAGTAGTTGGCGTAGGGGTCGCGGTTTTGTATATCCGAATCAGCCAGGCGGCGACTCCATGCAGCGTATTAAACGGTAATCCAAACAAAACATTTGAACAAATCGTCGGACCAGGCCCCGTTACGATTGGCGCTACGGTTACGTATACAATCAAGGGTTGCGGCATGGAAGAAGACGATGAATTTATTTTTTCCAATGGCACCTACACTGTTTCCGCCTGGCCCTACCAAATTACTAGCGAACCCAACAGTCGTACTAAAGCCTGGGTAGAATTTGATCTTTCTCCATTGCGGGATGTGGGATACTATGACATGTCATTGATCGATCAACTAGTTCCGGATCCGCCTGGTGGGACTAAAATATACAATAAAACTCTCTATCCGATATTGGCTCATACCCTAGAGATATTTTCTTCTGATGTCATCGGCTGGGGCTGGTTTGGCGCAAGTGTGGCACCGGGGACTGATGCTGCTCCCGGCTGGCTAAGTCTTAATTGCCAAACGTCGGGTGATGATCCATCTGACAATTGCTACAATCCGACTATCAATACCGGCGTTGATTTCGGTTTGGCTTTGTACTGGCGAAGCGTCAACCGGTCCGAGTTGAGCGGCTATGCCTGGTTTGGGACCAGTGAGGATGATAATGACAACTCAAACGACAATACAGTGCTGGGCTGGATCAGATTTGATGATCCGGGGCCATATCCCAGTACTGGCCTACCGGCGGGAGTGTCCTGTGATGGAAACATCGCCACACCGGCATGCGAACCAACTAATTCAATGTGTTCCGCGAGTCAATTTTGTCGCTTGGCGGATTGCACCTGCCAGAGCAATCTGGGCGTAGCCGACATCGCCTACGTGGATACCATGACGGATCAAGTACTGGGCTGGGCGCGCAGTGCTACTCTGGCAAACTATGGCAAGAGTCTGCAATGTCCAAGCTTCAAACGTGATTGGAATCCCAAGGAAGAGGTCAGCAGTGTTATGGGCTCAATAAGTCAGCGAATTGCAGCGCCGCCCGATGGAACGCTTCGCGCGGTTTGGGTGTCGCCCGGCAATAAAATTATGTATCGTCAACGGGTTAGGGGAATTTGGTCGGGCAGTGACGGTGTCGATATCTCGACCGCAGCGGGCATAGTTTCTGCCACCACCCCGGATATGGTAGTCCAGGGGAATAAAATTCACCTGGTTTACGTGAATACCAGTGATGGTATCATGCATTATCAATATTGTTTGATGACATCGGATTGTACGCTAGCTGCCAACTGGATTGGGGATACAAATATTACTCTAGCTGGTCCGTCCGCAAACCCACGCGTTGCCATTGCCCCAAATGGCGACATGATGCTGATTTATCAGAGCAGTGACGGTCAGATTTACGCGCGTATCAAAGATAAATTTAATATCTGGACAAATGTAAACAGTCCGATGCCGGGCAGTACCGCATACGTGCCGGTGGTAGCGGCGGATTATACAAACAACTTCCATGTGGCATTCTACAATGATAGCGATGCTCAAATATACTACAACAAGTATGATCAGACACTTGGTTCTTGGGGCGCGGCGGTTCAGGTTAGCGATCCGGCGAACTATGAGGTAAGCAGTCCGGATATAGCTGTCGATCCAGCCGCTCAACCTCATATCGTGTTTGACACAACCCATTGGACCCTGCCCGCCTTACCGAACGCATTACATGATGTTGCGTATGTGCGCCACACTGATCAGGCTGGCTGGCTGGCCGAAGAGAAAGTGAGCGATGTAAGCAATAGTACGCAGGATGGCCCGCCCGCCTCCTCCTACGATCCTCGTCGTATGCCAAAAATTGCCATTGGCACGGACTATATTGCTCATGTTTCCTACGAATGGCATAACGAAGATCCTGCTACATTCTATTATGGAAACAAAGTCAACCACAGGGAAATAGTGATCGGTCAGCCCTGGGCCGGTTCGGCTGTAAATCTATTGGCAAATGCTTTAGGCACTGGAGTCCTAGTAGAGATAACCCAAATGGTGATGGACCAATCAAATATGGCTCACGCTATAGGGACATATGGCAACCGGCCGTACGAATTCGACTCACAAGCACAATCATGCAGTGTGGCTCAGGCTGACCCAGGTTGGGGCTGGTTGAGTCTCCGGGGCGGAGCCGCGAATTCTGCGCTGGGTGGAGAAGGAGTTGGTAGTTGCTATGACTGCACGGATGATGCGTCTGGTAAGAATTGCCGGATTTGCGAGACTGACGTAGCTCTGTATCCGGCGCCTAATGACAACCCACCGATCTATGCCTGCAATATGTGCACCAAGTGCGGCCGCTGTACGGGAGACGGCCCGAATTATCCGATGTACTGCTCTTCAAACCTAGAGTGCTTCAGCGTCGGCAAGGGTACTTGCGAGATGCGCCGTGCTTGCCGTTTAACCGGTATTGACTGTACTAATTTAATTGGCAGCTGCGGCGGCGGTTCGAACGAGTGCCTGCCGGTGTGCCAGACCTGCACTACCTGTAATCAATGGGGCGTGTCAATGGAGAGTCTTGGTGCTGACCGAGGTCAGTTTCACGGCTACGCCTGGTCGGCGGGCGGGGACATCACACTGGATCCAGATCAGCTGCGGGCAGGTGGCTATGACAGCGGCGCGGTCGAAGCCGAGGCTAGTATTGGCTTCACGGCGGGCAATTCATGCAGCTCATTGGTCGACTGCAGACTTGATGGTTGGCGCGCCACCGACGGGTCAGCGGTTCAGCTGTGCGGTAATGCGACGTATTATGGTACAGCTACCGGTGCCTGCGAGATCGAGAATGCCACGCCCAAGTGGTTCAGCATACCCGCGAATATTCCTGCCTTATCGGGGTTGACTGATGGGTATTATTACATTTCATTCCAGGGCCGCTATACGAATAATGCCACCCCAGAACTGGCCAGTATTGTGGTTAATGGTCCCAATGGCCGAATTGATCAGCTGGACGCCGCTGACCTATCGGACGCCGGTCCAGCCCCGATCGCTAAGGAATGTACTTTTTATCACCAGGTGTACATAGAAAAAAGCGTTTCGACTTTCAGATTCCAAGCTCGAAACGGTCAGACAGTGCCAATCGATAATTTCAGAATTACCAGCTTGCCGATATCGAGAACCAACTGTGAAACCGGAGCCGACTATGTGGCGCCGTTTACAACCTATACCAACGATGTTGGCTTTGGTTGGGTAGATTTCAGCAATGTTTCAATGGTCACGCCCTGGACTCAAACGCAGTTTGGCGATGTCTATTCGCTCCAAAACATTGGCCAGACGGGCGGTGCCGCTCCAGCCGGCCGGTATAATGCCACCTTTATCCTAGAAACAGGTCCGGGTTCGTCGATTATCGCCTGGTCATCACAAGCCAGTCAGTCATCCTCCGAGTATGTCCGGGCTGGTTCCGGTGCTTCGATATTTCTGCCAAAACCGAGTTTTGGATATGCCAACTTTCTTGGCCGGATCGATTACGCGGGCTTAACCGAAAAGACTTCAGGTGCGGGCACCAGCGTCGACCCGGGCAAGAATCAGTACAGCAAGCGGGTGGTTGATACATTTGCCGGTGATTCATGTGATGACAATACAATGTTATGGTCGAATATCAAGGACCAAGTACTAAATGCGGGTGTATTAAACGGCGGTATCTATCATATCGGCAGCGGTAATAGATTTTGTAAGTTAGTCATTGATCAGCCGATTGAATTCAATAATGGTGATGGCTTGAATCCGGATACGAAACTTGGCAACGGACTATTCATCGTTGAGGGTGATCTAGAGGTAAATCAAGACATTACTTATGGCGCCGGCGCCGTGTCATCGACTGATCAGCTCGCTTCGGTCGGCTGGATTGTCAAAGGCAACGTTGTTGTAGCTGGAGATAGCTTGGGCATCCCAGTGGAAAATATGGTCGGAGCGTATGTCGCTATCGGCTGTGAAGCGGGTAATAACTGCCTTGGATCATTGGGCGATCATGGCGGCATCTTTTCTACCGGCAGTACTAGCGGCACCACGCTGTATGTTCATGGATTGGCGATGGCGCGCACCTTCAATTTCGAGCGACGCGTTATGTCTTCCGACTTCGGCGCTGAAGTATTCATCAGTGATGGTCGGGAAAGAGCCAATACACCCCCGGGCATGGCATCAATATCGGCCGCGTTGCCGAGGGATATCACCTCAGTTGCTCCGTAACAAGATCGAATGCAACGCCGGTTGGATAGAGCGAAACAGTAGAAAGCGCCGACAGTGGCGCAGCGTGCTCGTGTTGCCTTGAAAAGTTTGCGATTTTATGCTATACTTAGATGGATGGCACGCAAATGATTCGATATCGCGGCATGATATTCCAGTCCGCAGACCGAGGAATGAATGTATGATCGGCTAACCTGCCGGATAGACTTACACCAAAAAAGCAATATATCTCATGGCACTATTTGGGAATAAAGACAGTTATGTCGGTATCGATCTGGGTACCGCTGGCATAAAAATAGTCGAGCTGTCGGGTGCTGGCGGCCAGCCTAAGCTGGTTACTTATGGATATACCGACGAAGCAATCAATATTGTCCGGAACGACTCGGCTGAGGTTCAGGGTAAGGTAGTCGCCTTGTTGAAAGAAATATTCAAGAAAGCCCGGGTCGGATCGAATAAAGTAGTTGCCGCATTGCCAAGTTTTGCCGTATTTAGCGCCGTAATTAGCCTGCCGGCTATGTCGCGTCGGGAATTGGCTTCAGCGGTGCGATGGGAAGCCAAGAAATTCGTGCCCATGCCGATTGATGAAATGATTCTGGACTGGAAGCTATTGAACGACGAAGAGGCCAAGGATGAAAAAGCGCCAGCTCCAGCCAATGGAGAGGCGGAGGAAGCTGCCGCACCAAACAAGAACCTGAGCGTTCTGCTAACCGCGGCACCGCGTAATCTGGTTCAGCGTTACGTTAATATTTTCAAAACGATCAATGTAAAACTGGTCGGCATCGAGACTGAAGCCTTCGCGCTCGAGCGCTCATTGATTGGACAGGACAAGTCGGCCGTTATGGTGGTGGATATCGGTGGCATGAACACCAATGTCAGCGTCATACGAGATAGCATCCCGCTGCTCAACCGGAGTATCGACGTGGGCGGCGCCACGATTACTAGTACGATTGCCAATGGATTGAATGTTGACCTCAGCCGTGCGGAACAGTTCAAGCGAGATTTCGGCATGACCAGCAGCGGCGAGGGGAATCAGCAAATCCCAAAAACAATCGAGTTTGTCATCAGCTCTATTATCAATGAAATTAAGTATTGCTTCAACCTATATCAGAACCAGACAGTTGGACAGGGCGGACAGATGAAGCAGATTGAAAAAGTAGTACTCACCGGCGGATCAGCTTTTCTGCCAGCGCTGCCGGAATATTTAGCCAAGGTGCTCAATATGAGGGTATTTATTGGCGATCCGTGGTCGCGGATTGCCTATCCCGAGGAACTACGGCCGGTGCTCCAAGAACTCGGCCCCCGACTCTCCGTAGCGGTCGGTCTGGCCATGAGAGAAATATAACACACACATGCCCAACATAAACCTGATCCAAAACACGACCGGCGAAGAACCAAAGCCAAAAGAAAAGAAAACACCGCCACCGGCTTACACGAATCCACCGCCAGTAGCAAAGGTTCCTGAGCCAAACCCGGCTAAGAAGCTTAGTCCATTGGGTACTTTTTTCGATAAACCAAAACCAGCTCAGTCGCCGGCGGCACCCATAAAAGAACCGGCTAACTTAGGGAAGGACAGCAGCAAGCCGATGTCAAAAACTGCCGAAATAATTCAGACTAAACCGGCGGAACGTCGTCGCTCTTGGCTTAGCGGGGTGATCAATTTCGTCAAACCGCAAAACAAGGCAGCCGATGAGACAACCGGATTTCCGGCCGAAGCAGCTTCCCGTCACACAACGCAGCCGACGCCAAAGGCGGATCCGGTTCGGGGAACAAAAATACTTGAAGAAAAAGTGTTGGCAAAAAGAACGGGTCGGGTTGGAGCAAAACCATCAGATGAAAATCGAGCGAGCAGATCTTGGCTGGGAGTCAATCTGATGCCCGATGATATGATAGATAACCTGGAACCCAAGAAAAAACTACTGACATATTTTATTGTATTAATTATCTCGGCGGCCATCGTAGGCGGCGGATATGGCGGACTGGTCTGGTATGAAAACAGGATATACGACCAAGCTAACCAAACCACCCAGGAAATCGACCAAGTCAATAGCAAGATCCTGGCACTGCACGCTGAGCAGCAGAAGGCAGTACTGTTCAAATCGCAAACCGACGCTGTCAGTTCAATTTTAAACCAGCATATTTATTGGACAAAGTTTTTTGCTCAGCTGGAAAAATATACTATGCCATCAGTCGAATATAAGTCGTTTTCCGGCAGTTTCACGCCGGGCACTAATCCGACTTTTTCCATCAGCGCGACCACCGATAGTTTTGACTCCGTTTCCCAGCAGATATTGGCTTTTCGTGAAGCGGTTGCGAATGGTGATTTCATATCGGTGGCACTGATCGACTCGGGTAATAAGACAATCAATAAAGATAGCGGTGTTGAGAGCGTTTTATTTACCGTGCAGATTACTACTTTGGAAAAAGTGTTTTACCGGCTAGCCAGCGACGAAGCCCTAACTAATAACCAATAGCATGTCTTATAACAACCAAGTAAAAAAACTATTCTACTTCTCACTGTTTAGAAATTCGCGGGTTGTTTCCATCTGCATAGCGGTGGTCGTTTTGGTGGTGGGCGGGCTTTGGTTGCTATATCCCAAGTACGACTCCGTCCAAAAACAGGGTTTGTTGACCTATGACAGCAAAAAGCTGCAGTTGCAGCGGCGGACGGAATATCTAAAGAAGATCAACTCGATGCTGGAGTCATACCGGAGCATTGACGCGGATAAGATCGCTTTGGCCAATCTGATACTGCCCGATGACAGCCAGATACCAGAACTATTCGTCATGTTGGATCAGTTGGGTCGGGACATGAACCTGAAAGTCAGCCGGATCGCATTTGCCACCCAAGGCGCAGTGGTCGACCCCGCGATCAAATCGGCCGGCAAGAGCGGCGGACAATTACAGCGCATGGGTATTACGATGGGGCTGGATATGGAAGACGGAATTAGCTATGGAAAGTTCAAAGAAATACTAAATACGCTGGAACAGAACATCAGGATATTAGATCTGAACAGCGTTAGCTACGATTCAGCGCAAAAATCTATCACGCTAAACTTAAATACCTATTATTTACAACACAAATAACCGTCTTCGCATATGGCTCTGGTTCAAAAAAAGTTTACCAACAACAAACGCACGGTGATACTAATTGTTACTTTGCTTGTTTTAGGGCTGGCGACATTAGTCGTGACAGGCACCGGCGGATTGTCCTGGCCATTTTCAAAAGATACCACCGGTGATAATCTAACCACCGGCAATGTGATATTAGAGGGGTCTGATCTCCCGGTTTATAACGATTTAGGCGCGAAAGTGCTGGATGATGCCCGTTTGGATAATCTGGAATTACATGGCGCGTTTCCACTAATTCCTGGACACCCCGGTCGGAGCAATCCATTCGTACAGGTCGCCCCAGAGCAATAATCACGTATCATCATTATGCCAACCCCAACAACGATCGGTTCCGGTGCCAGTTTTCTGGATATTCTAAATGCCAAAGGATTAGCCAGCTTGGAACAGCTGGAACAGTGGAAAGAAGCGGCTCGGGTCAACAACCGGAGCGTCGTTGAGATAATCGAGGAGTCAAAGCAGATTCGAGACGAAGATCTGCTCAAGGCCAAGGCGGAAGCATTCAATCTGCCATATGCCGACCTGCAGGGCAAGATTGTCGGCCGGGAAATATTGGAGATGATTTCTCACGATCTGGCCGAGAACTACCGGATGGTCAGCATTGGACGCGACGCTGATACGATAAACATTGGTTTAGTCGACCCAGGCAACTACAAAGCCATTGAAGCGGTCGAGTATATTGCCCGAAAAAACCGGCAAAAGATCAAATACTTCGTAATATCCCTAGTTGGCTACAAGTTTGTCCTTCGGCAATACGACTCGTTAAGCTCGGAAGTAGCCGAAGCATTAAGCGGTACCAAATCCACTGAGCTGCGTGATGACACGGTTTCCTCGTTAGCCGAGCACGGCTTTGAGGAAGTTGTTCGATCGGCTCCGGTCGCAAAAATGGTCAATGTGATCCTGGAACACGCTGTTGAAGGAAAAGCATCTGATGTTCACATCGAACCAATGGCCGAAGAAACCCGCGTACGGTATCGGATTGACGGTATTTTACACACATCATTATTGCTGCCCAAGGCGGTTCATTCATCGATTATCGCTCGTATCAAAGTACTATCGAATTTAAAAATCGACGAAACTCGCGTACCGCAGGATGGACGATTTCGGCGCCGGTTTGAGAATGGGGATGTCGACTTCCGTGTTTCGACTCTGCCCGTGGTAGACAACGAAAAAGTGGTTATGAGAATTCTCGATACCTCATCCAACATACTCAACTTGGAAAAGATGGGATTTTGGGGCAAGAATCTCGAACGGATGAAAAGCAACATTGAGCGGCCGCATGGTATGTTTTTGGTCACTGGGCCGACCGGTTCCGGAAAATCTACCACCCTTTACGCTTTACTGCGCCTGTTGAATAAAGAGGGTGTGAATATCGTGACATTGGAAGACCCGGTGGAGTATTTCCAAAAAGGCATCAACCAGTCACAGGTAAACGCAGAAGTCGGGCTGACGTTTGCCCGCGGTCTGCGTTCGATATTGCGCCAAGATCCGGACATTATCATGGTCGGTGAAATCCGCGATTCGGAAACCGGCGAGCTGGCTGTCCACGCCAGTTTGACTGGCCACACGGTATTGTCGACCCTGCATACCAATAATGCCTTCGGCGCGGTACCTCGATTGACTGATATGAAGATCGAACCGTTTCTGCTGACCTCATCTTTGAATCTGGTAATGGCCCAACGCTTGGTGCGCCGCCTATGCAACTTTTGCCGCGAAGAAATCACAATTCCAAAAAAATACGAGGAAGAAGTCTGGCAATCACTATCCGCTCTGCCCAAGGAATCGTTACCCAAGGATTTTCGGATGGCTCGCCCGTTGAAATTCTACGTCGGCCGTGGTTGCATCAAATGTGAAAATACCGGATACAAAGGACGGCTATGCGTCAGTGAAGTACTGGAAATAACCGATGAAATGAAGAAAATCATTCTAACCGGATCTGATTCCGACAAGATTAAAGCGGAATTCCTCCGACAGGGGATGTATTCAATGGTTCAGGATGGGTATATCAAGGCGATTCAGGGCGATACGACCGTGGAAGAGGTAATGAAAGTCACCCGCGATTAAATTATTCAGCGTTACCCATATGCCTAACAAATCAAAGAAAACGGTCAAGCTTCCTAGCCGGCAATCAAAGAAGAATATTCTGCTGGTCGAAGATGATACGTTTCTGTCAGGCATGTATATTACCAAGCTGACGCTAGCTAAGTTTGATGTGACATTAGCGACCGACGGAATCCAGGCGCTAGCAGTGGCGAAACAAGCCAAGCCCAGCCTAATTCTGCTCGATGTAATGATTCCCAAGTTGGATGGTTTTGGCGTATTGCGTGAGTTGAAAAAGAATCGTAATTTGGGAAACATTCCGGTTATACTTCTCACCAACTTGAGCGACCAGGTTAGCATAGAGAAAGCCAAGACATATCAAGTGGCCGATTATCTGGTAAAGGTGCATTACCGACCCGATGAAGTAATCGAAAAAGTTCGCCAGGTATTAAAAAAAACATCACGCAGTAACTAGCCCAATTCCATGGATGCTGCCACGCAAATTGAAGTCAGTAAATTACTTAGTCGAGTCGCGGAATACCGGGCTTCGGGTATGCATTTGACCGTGGGCTTGCCGCCGATTTTACGGATCGATGATCAGCTGCAGGCGCTGACGGATGTACCAATGATGACCCCGTCGGAACTGCAGAAAATTGCCGATTTTTTACTTAACGATATCCAGCGGCAGCAACTGCAGGCGGACAAGGAAGTGGTTTTTACTTATTCGCTGGAAGATCGGGCGCGTTATAAGGTCAGTATTTTTTACCAAAAAAGTTATTTATCGGTTTCGTTAAAGTATATTCCACCGACAGTGAAGTCACCCAAAGAGCTGGGCTTACCCTCGGTAGTCGATCGTTTCGTCAAATTACCGCGCGGTTTAGTCATGGTAACGGGGCCATTTGGCTCGGGTAAAACCACTACCGTGGCGTCATTAATTGAGACAATCAATCAAAGCCGATCGGAATACATAATTACAATCGAACGACCGATCGAATTTGTTTTTACCAATGCGCGCAGTATCATCGAACAGCGCGAGGTGGGCCGCGATACCAGTTCGTTCATCAAGGCGCTAAGCAACATTCCGCAGGAAGATGTCAATGTGGTAATGATTTCGGAGCTGGATGATCCGGCTATCATCGAGTTGGCGCTGACTATTGTCGAATCCGGTCGGCTGGTAATCGCCTCGATGAATACCGACTCGGCTTATAAGACAATTGAAAAGATTATCAATGGCTTCCCACAGCATAAACAGGAGCAGATCCGGATCCAACTGGCCGACGCATTGGAGGGCGTAATCAGCCAGCGCTTAGTTCGTCGTTCTAGCGGCGGTAAATTGGTAGCCTTTGAGGTGCTGGTGCCTACTTCAGCGGTGCGGTCCATTATGAAGGAAGGATCGATCTACCAGCTTCAGACCATTCTCCAGACATCACGAGAAGAAGGCATGATCTCGATGGATCGTTCGCTGGTCGAGCTGGTCCGATCCGGCCAGGTATTGATGGAAGACGCTCTCGAGCAGGCCGTCGATAAGAACGGATTAAAATCTATGATCAGAGTATAACCCATGTCAATATACGACTATCGAGCCAAAGATTTCCAAGGCAACACCCTAACCGGCGTAATCGAAGCGCCGAGTGAAAACGTGGCCGCGGAAATGCTGGAAGACCAGAAGTATATCATTCTAGCACTGATTCCACGGCAAAAGACCAATGTCTTTCAGTCGTCGCTGAACTTTCTCAATCGGGTGCCAATGCGGGAAGTGGTAATATTCGGCCGTCAATTGTCCGTGATGATAAATACCGCCGTGCCGATCGTGCAGGCATTGCGAATCTTGGTACGCCAGACAAAGAACGTCACATTTAAAGTAATTCTTTCTGAAATCGCCGACGAGGTGGATGGCGGTTCGAAATTATCAACCGCGCTGGGTAAGTATCCCCAGATATTTTCCAGCTTCTTTGTTTACATGGTACGGTCTGGCGAGACCACTGGACGTTTGGATGAGACGCTCAACTACTTGGCTGACCAGATGGAAAAAGACTACGACTTGAACAGCCGGATCAGGGGCGCCATGATCTATCCGGCATTCATCATGTCCGCGCTGGTGGCGGTGGGTATCGTGATGATGATTTTTGTGATTCCGCAGCTGACGGCCGTCTTGTCTGAAAGCGGCGTGCAATTGCCAATATCAACACGGATACTGATTGCGATCAGTTCATTTATGAAAAACCAATGGTGGCTGGTGTTGATGATTCTGGCCGGTTTGTTTGTTGGTTATCGTTCGATGGCTCGTTCAGATTATGGAAAACAAAAGCTGGATCGGTTGAAGCTGCACTTTCCGGTTTTTGGCAATCTGAACCAAAAAATATACATCACCCGTTTTGCCCGCAGCATGTCGACGTTGATAACGGGCGGGATCCCGCTGAACAAAACTCTCAATATTGTAGCCGATATCGTGGGTAACGCGGTTTATCGCGACCTGATAATACAAACGGCCGAAGTGGTCGAGGATGGCAACTCCATCGCTACGGTATTCATGAAAAGCACTGAAGTACCGCAGATGCTGCCGCAGATGATGGCGGTGGGCGAGCAGACCGGCAAACTGGACTTGATCATGGGCAAGCTGGCTGATTTTTACGCCAAAGAAGTCGACGCTACGATCGGCAATCTGGTGGCTCTGCTGGAGCCGATGGTCATGTTGGTGCTGGGCGCCGGCGTGGCCGTGATGATCATGGCGATCATGTTGCCGATGTACCAGCTGTCCAGTGCCATGTAACAGAATACCTAAGCACTAATTTCTAAATTCTAAAAAATTCACAAATACGAATTATTCAATGTTTGAAACGTTAGGATTTGAGAGGTTAATGCTGTTTATAGATTTGAAATCCGGAATCAGACATTTGACACGCCATTGATATCTATCAGGTAGAATTAATTGCGGAAATATGTAATTGATAGTATAATACCCTGTGTATATCTTTCGTTTCAGCAAAAACATAATAAATATAACCCGCTTTTAAATCGGTTCTAGAGCGATGTAAAAGCGTTATGTGGAAGGGGGTGACAAAATGAAAAAAAACAGAAAAGGTTTTACCCTGATTGAGTTGTTGGTCGTAATTGCCATCATTGGCCTCTTGTCAACCTTGGCGATTGTTTCGTTGAACAGCGCTCGTCAGAAGTCGCGGGACACTAAGCGTATGGCTGACATGCGGACGATGCAGTCGGCGTTGGAGTTGTACGCGAACGAATTGGGTGGCTATCCGGTCGTAGGAGCCGCTTCTACATGGACTACTGTTGGCACTGCAGTGGCGCCTTACTTGGCATCGGGCCAACTTCCACAGCCGCCTAACAGTACTTGTGCCGCTGACGCAAACCCATTAGACACGGATTGCTACGTCTACTGTACTAACGGTACTGGTACTCAATATTTGGTTGGATCTCATAATGAACAAGGTGGTGCTAATAGCATAAACGGCGACGTTGATGGTGCGTTGGTTACCTACACCGCAGTTAATGAATGTGTTACCAATGCGGGTGTCGTTAATGCTGTTCCAGCGTTCAGCTGCGATGATCCGAACTTCTGCTTAGGTAAATTGTAAGTTACCGCACACTTGAGAGATCAAAAGGGGGCCATCATTGGCCTTCTTTTGCTGTTCGTTGGGTGTTGATAGCATGATTAGATGAAATCACGCGGATATGATATAAATAACGGGCTGTTCCAAACGGGAGCGGCGCGACCTTTGACATTTGCGCGGAAGGAGCTACTGCCATGCGGTTCTTTGTGGGCCGGATTTGGTTGGCGGCGGTCATCGTTCTGATGAGCGCCTGCCTGATGCCGTTTGCCGCTCAAGCGACGACATGGACTGCGGATGAGTGTATTACGTCAGATGAATATAACTATCGCCCAGTAATTTCAGCCGACGCCCGGGGGGACGTGCACGTCGTATGGACTAGGCAAGCTGATGGATGTCCGACGATACTCTGCAAGAGATTGAACAATGGATCGTGGTCAGAGGACGAAGTTATCGGTGAAGCCCGCGGTACACTCGGAGTTTCCGTTGCAGCAGGGTCAGACACCAGCGTTCACGCTGTTTGGGCTGGTGATTGTGGTGGTAACGCCTTTCGGGTCTGCTATCGCCGGTGGCATGCCGGAACTTGGGGAAACTTCGAGCATTTGGATCAAGCATATTTTTTCGAAGGCTCATATCCCGCCGTTGCGGTGGACGGGGACAACAATGTTCACGTGATCTGGTCCGCTGCGCTGGTCGGTCATGGATCAAAGCTATATTACAGACGATGGAATGGCGCATTCTGGACACCCACAGACTCGCTAGCGGATTATTTTGTCGGAGGATACGCCATTGTCTCTGATTCGCACGACAACACCCACATAGTCTGGGTTGCTGGTAATTCGCCCAGCGAAATTCGCTGGAAATACCGGAACGAAACCTCTTGGTCGCAGGAGGAAGCGATAGCATCGTCTGTCCAGAACAGTCCGTCCATTGCAGCAGACAATAGTGGTGGTATCCACCTGGTGTGGACAGCATTGAGTCAGGGCGTTTTCCACAAGAAATGGGACGGGCAAACATGGGGAAGCGCTGTAGAGCTGTTTAGTTATATGGGATACAGTGGAAGCCACCCGAAAATAACCATCTCACCCGACGATAACATGCACGTGGTAATGGACAGAAACAGTGATTATCCGCTTACGTGTTGGGATGTCTGGTACACCGGTTGGGATGGATTGATGTGGAGCCAACCACGAAAGATCGTCGGCCAGTGCTCCGAGTATCCCTTGGTAGCATCAGACCCCATGGGGAACGTCCATGTGGTTTGGGAGGGGACTCAGGGCAACGAGTACAACATCTATCACAAGATGCGAAAACACTGCCTCGATGGTGACGCTTTCGCCGACTGCCGGACTATTGGGGTCTACCCGTCTGGCCTGCTCTTCGACACCCGCTACACCGCAAATGCCGATACATTCCCGCAGCCGCCGGACGAACCAGCCTACTACGTCTCGACTAAGGTGACGGTTACGCGGACGGCCAACGATCGGTTCTTCCTTTCCGGTGATCAGAACATGCTGCAACCGTGGATTGCTGACGACAAGGTCTATGTCAATGGCATCAGCACTGGTCTGGGGTTTGCGGGTGTTGTCGATCCGGCCTATCCACTGTGCCGGCCAATCGAATCAGTCCTGCAGCCGGCACTGCCGCGCGACGTCACCGATCTGATCCCGATGGGCGAGAGTTGCGTGACGTTCAAGCTAGCTGACACCCAGCGGACTATCCTGGGTAATACCCGGATCTATCTGGTGCGACAGGATGCCGCGGGCGTTGCCGATCCGTTTCTATCCAAAGACGTTGCCATGCTATCCGTCATGCCAAATCCGACGCAAGCCGGCACCGCTTTGCGCCTGGTCACGCCACAAAACGGTGCGTATCGCGCGAGCATTCAGATGGCTGATGGGCGGCTGGTTCAAGGTTGGCCGGTGATAATATTAACTGCCGGTGAACGGCACGAGTGGCAGTGGGACGGAAGGAATATGCACGGCCAGACGGTCGGTCCCGGAGTATACTTCGGCACTATCCAGACGCCGGGAGGGAGGAGCACAAAGAAGATTCTCATCGTCCGATAAAGTGTCTCTAATGCGCGGAATTTACCGCGCTTTTTCTATCATAATTAGCATTGTGTGCACTATGTTGTCATTCCGTAAACTAGGTAGTACAATAAACATATGAAAACAAGAACAAATAGAATAAATAAAGGATTTACCCTAATAGAACTCTTAGTAACCATCGCCATTGTAGCCCTACTGACTACGTTAGGCTTGGTTAGTTTGAATAATGCCCGTCAAAAAACACGCGATACGAAGCGCTGGTCCGATATCCGCGTACTGCAATCAGCAATTGAAGTATGTACCAACAATGGTGGTAATGTGCCACTGGTCAATACTACTGTATGGAACGATCTATTAACCGCACCCTGCGGTAATGGTGAAAATTTAGGCACATATATGGCGTCGCAAGCCATACCTATTCCGCCATTGAATAGTACCTGCACCAACGCGCCATCAGGAGATTGCTATATGTACTGCGCGACCGGCGGTCGATATGTGCTTTATACCACTTACGAGGGCAATGCTCCAGCTGGAGGCTTGAATGGCGCAATTGCATCATACAATCCAGCTACAGATTGCGTGTTGAGTATTAATGACGAACCGACCGCTCTTCCCGTATGCAACCCGGTCACAGCGGGATCATTTTGTCTCGGTAATCTATAAGTTATCAAGAATGAACTTCTTCCAACGCTATCGCCAAGCAATTATCTGGGCAGGTTGCGGACTGATAACAATTTCTATTGGCCTAGTTTGGATATGGCGCATAGGTATCGAGCAAGTTCGGGCGCGCGACATCCAGCGGGTGAGCGATGCGGTGACGATCCAAACCGCGTTCGAAAAAATGTTTCAACACGACCGAAGTTATGCCAACGCGGCGGTGAAGGGCTGTGACAAGGTCGGACAATCGGTCCGTCGTTGTAGTCTGAGAGAATATTACAAGGATATAAATCAGATTTTCGATCCCGGCAAATTTGATTATGTGGTTACCAAGGTGCCCGACAAGACCACCTACGAGGTAACGTTTACTTTGGAACGGAATTATGAGGGCATAACCAAAGGCGAACATAAGATTACGCCGGAGGGGATACGGTAAGGGCGCGTAGACTGTAAAGAACGCGCAGCCTAGAAAGGCTGCGCTATGGGGTGGTATCGGGATGGTTATTGGACGAGGTATTAAGCTTCACGAGAGCAGAGCGCGGGTCTTCCAGCCTGCGCGTTTGAAATCGTGTATTTCGTTAAGACGGCGCTTTCGGCGAAGCCGTCCGCCTTTGGCGGAAGCGCCGGTTGATAAGGCTTTAGCCTGGAAGCCATTAATGTCTTGACCATTAAAACGGTTAGAGTATAGTAGTATGAAAGCGGCCGGAGATAACCAGCCGTTGTTTTGTTGAAGCTACAACCATGAGTTTATTATTTAACCAGTGCCATCTGTTTCTCACCAGCTCAACTTTTTGCATTACCCATATTTTCGAGCCGACGAACAAAAACAAATAGTCTTGCAGCGCGTTTTGATGCTTACAGAGAAGTATCGTGTTTCTGGCGTTGTCTATTCGATAGCCATGAACCATTTTCATTTACGGTTAACGATTAACGTAGAAGATAAATCACGCATCAAACAGTACCTTCGCGGTGGCATATCATACGATTATAAGAAGTCGTTTCCAGGTAGATATTCAACATTTTGGCAAACTCACCATGAAATGATTATCGAAAATAAACTTATCGATCTAAAAATAACGGGATATATTATTGGAAATTTACTCAAACATCGAGAAGTCGGTCGCATTTGCGATTTATGGGATTGTCCATTTTCCAGTTACGCTTCCATTGCTAAGCGCTATGGTAGAGAACAGGCTGATGCATTGATAAGGCAAGTAATCAATGTAAATGAAAATTCTCGGGGCGAGATTGATCCATATCAGCTAAGACAGCTAAAGCTGGCAAACCCCAGTTAAAACTGGGACTTTGATCAAGAATCAGAGAGGATTGCTGGCTATACTTTTCAGAAAATGGTATAATCAACCCGTATATTTGACACCCAAACACAATATATGACCGTATTAATCGGCGTTATCGTTTTCATCTTCGGTCTGAATATCGGCAGTTTCTTGAATGTGGTCATTTGGCGCCTGCATACCCAAGAAGGTATGGTGCGCAAGCGTTCGTACTGTCCAAAGTGCAAACATCAACTGAGCGTGATTGACCTGATTCCGTTGGTCAGCTTTCTGATGCTGCGAGGGCGCTGTCGTCAGTGCCGTCAGCCGATCGACTGGCAGTACCCGGTGGTAGAATTTGCCACGGCCGCCATTTTTACCAGTCTATTCCTGAGATTCGGCTTGAGCGATCAGTTTGTAGTCTATTCGGTCTACGCGGCTTTTTTAGTGGTAGTATTTGTCTTTGATTTGAAGCATTATTTGATCCTAGATCGGGTAATGCTGCCAGCAGGCCTAGTAGCCGCGATCGGCGGTCTGGTGCTTGGTTTGAGCTGGCAGACACTATTGATCGGGGCGGCCATCGGCGGCGGATTTTTTCTACTCCAGTTTGTGCTATCCAATGGCCGGTGGATTGGCGGCGGGGACATTCGGCTCGGGGCGGTAATGGGGCTAATGCTAGGCTGGCGGGTAACGGTTGCGGCCCTATTTATAAGCTACGTGATGGGCTCACTCGGCGGCGTGGGATTAATCGTACTGGGAAAGAAAACCTGGCGCAGTCGGCTGCCTTTCGGAGTATTCCTTACGCTGGGCGCTTTGGTGTGTTTTTTCTGGGGCAATCAGTTGGTTGATTACTACATATCATTGACCCGTTAGAATGGCGCGATCGAATTGGACAAAACAATACTTCGCTTTTACTGTCATAGAGGTTTTGGTGGTTGTGGCAATATTTGCCATGTTATCGACTATCAGCCTGATCAGCATTCAAAGGAGCAAGGAGCGGTCCAAAACGCAAAGCACGCTGCAACTTATGACCAGCTCGATGGAGAAGATAAAGGGTTACGTGCTGGGTGGGAGAAGTTTCAACGATTCTCTGGGCGCACCAGCGGTCGCGCGATCGTACGGGGTCTCAATCGATTTTGCGTCTAATCCAAATAAGTTCACCATTTTTGCCGACTTTCCACCCAGCGGTGCTGGAGCGCCGGATCCAACCTTGGTGCCCAATTGTTACGCCGGTGGCGGCGACCCGGGCTGCGATCCATTTTTTGCCACGGGGTTCCCAAAGCGTGACAGCGTTATCGAGGAAAATGTTTTTACGAATGGTCGGTTATTCGACTCGCTTAAAATTAGAACTGCCATAGGTCCGCAAGTGTTTATGGATGTTGATCGGGTTGATATCGTGTATCTGGTGCCATCAAATGAAACTGTTATGTATTATCTCGATACAGCTTCGGGTGCGATGGTGAAATTTAACGGCGGTATCGATGTAATGATGGCGGTAGCCACCATAAATAGTAACCCGCCACTAGCGAGCAATGCCGGGGAGATATATATCTATGGCGGACTAGTTGGCGGAAATTTGCACACCACACCAACAAATTGATTATGACGCATCTTTTTAACAAACTATCTCGTAAATCAAGGCATCGTATTAACGCAATCGGATCAAACCGATCAGGCATTGGCTTGCTTGAGGCAATGGTGGCCTTGCTGGTCTTAATGATCGGGATAGTGTCGGTGATGGTGCTGATGCTGGCCAATACAACTGCCGCTCGGGTTTCCCGAGACCAGATTATCGCTTCAAATCTAGCTCGTGAGAGCGTAGAAATCGCGCGCAGTATTCGCGATTCAAACTGGTTGAAGATCGAGGGCAACGAAAAACATTTGGACGGGAGTGCATACAAATGGGACGATGGTCTATGGGACGCGACGAATACTCTGTATGGCGCTTATCCCACTCATGATGATACGGCACTGACCTGGAGTCTGGTGTATACCGCTGCGGCTCCTGGTGCCGATGTCTGGAAGGTCTACCTAGATTCGACTGGATTTCCGGCGGGTGGTTTGTACAATCAGTATGCTGGTGCCGTGCCGGCGGCTGCCACGGTTACCAAATATACCCGGAAAATATACACTTATCCGATTTGTTACGACGCCGTCGGTAATGAAAGTATCTTGAATGCCGACGGACAAACCTGTGCTCTGACCGGCACAACAAAGATTGGCGTCCAGGTGAAAGCTCAAGTACGGTGGGTTGATAACGGCAATAATCGAACCGTATCGGTTGAAGCTAAGCTGTATAATTGGAAATAATGATGTTGCGTCTAAGACACAATCAAAAAGGTGTGACACTGGTCGAAGCCCTAGTGGCTATGGCCGTGTTTGCCTTGGCGCTGAGCTTGATATTGGGCATTATGAATAACAGCATGAGGCAGCAGCGAAAAGTCGAAGCTGATCAGCGGGTAGCCAGTCATGCGCGCGACATGCTTGAGGCCATTGCTCGAGAAGTCAGAATGGGCTCAATTGATTACGAGAAGTATCTAATTACCAGCGGAGACAGTGACGCATTAGACCTTCCTGTACAAAATTTATATTTAATAAACAGCAACGATCAACCGCTAGAATTTGCCTATCATGTAGCCGGGGGAGGACACATCGAATTGAATAATGTGAAAATAGTGTCCTATGATGACTGGGTAAATAATGTGTCCTACTATATTCGTCCATCCAGTGATCCGTTTTTCATTAAGTCATGCAATGCTCCAGCTGATTGCGCCATCGCGTCATATCCGGTCAAGCCGCCCGGCACTTGTCACTCATCGGGCCGCTGCGTCTTGGTGAATGAACAACCTCAGGTGACGATAGTTCTGAGTGTCTCCTTGAATCCAACGGCTGAGTTTAGCCGGAGCGCTAGCATTGACCTGCAAACCACCGTAACCACTCGGAGATACCAACGATGAGCTATAAAACTTCAAAACAGAATGGTGCAACATTGGTCAGTGCGTTGCTAATTATGTCACTGATTACAGCTATTGCCGTAGGGCTGTCGGTGGCCATAATGAACATGGTAAACACCACGCGGGATATAAACTATTCGATTACATCCTTTTACGCGGCCGATAGTGCGCTCGACCAGGGCCTGTGGACGATCAAACAGGCGCGCTACGATGATTTAACCATCGACCAAACTCTGGATAAATTGGGTAGAGTTGGCAATCCGGACGTTGATTTTCTCTCCGATCCGCGAGCCGTGTGGCAACGAACCGCCGTGACCGCCAACGAAACAGTTAAATTCGACCTCGGCACCGAACAATCGGTAGTGGTGGAGCTGTATAATCCAATCTCGGGCTTGCCCGCTGATGCACCGCAAAAAATTCAGCTATGGTGGCATGATTCATCCGGCTTAGCCAAGGTGCAGGTATCGTGGGTGGGTTGGACACAAGATGGTTTTAATGGAGGCAATGGCGACTTTTTTCCATACCCCAGCACCTGCGATGCCGGCGGAGATTGTACCGGCGATATTGTCAATGTTAACGATCCGTCGCTGCCGACGCGCATATACTTGCGAATTAGAGCCAAGGATCACAGCATTACCAATTTAACGGTGCAATCATTAAAGGGCGACGGTACGGTGATCGACATCCCCAGCCAGATCGTTTTAACAGTCGTCGGAGAGTATCCAGCTGGTATTATCTCGTCGAAGCAGGCACTAAGTGCCGCCGTGCCTTGGCTGGTGCCCGTATCCGGGCTGTATTCATACGTACTATATTCCGAAACGGCACTGAATAAATAGATCGGACACAGCCAGCTGAGCGCGGGATATGTTACCAACCGTGGCGTGGTAAAGTCATTTTCGGTCAACAACACATGAATCACACCGAAGCCAAGCAGCGAATCACCAAGCTAAAAACGGAGATAAACCGGTATCGGTTTGAGTACCACGTGTACGACCGCAATCTGATATCGGAAGCGGCGTTGGATTCACTCAAGCACGAATTGGCCCTACTGGAAGAAAAATGGCCAGATCTGGTAACGCCAGACTCACCAACGCAAAGGATTGGTGGTGCGCCATTGAAAGAATTCAATAAAGTCGGGCATCGTATGCCGATGTTATCGCTCAATGATGTTTTCAATGAAGCGGAATTGAAAGAGTGGGAAGCTAGAATATTGAAACTCTTACCAAGCGGTACGCGCTTAGATTATTTCGCGGAAATCAAAATGGACGGATTAGCGGTGACGCTGATATATCGGAACGGTTTATTTTCCACCGGAGCGACTCGCGGGGACGGTCGAGTCGGGGAGGATATTACTCAAAATTTGAAGACCATTGAGGCCATACCACTGCGTCTAGGCTACGAAGCATTAAGCGGCGAAGCTCGACACTGGGCCGAACGTGAAGTCGAAATCCGGGGAGAAGTCTATATGCCGCTGGCCGAGTTTGATCGATTGAACGCCAACCAAAAAAAACATGGCGAGGCGGAGTTCGCTAATCCGCGCAATGCCGCCGCCGGATCATTGCGGCAATTGGATTCAAATATCACCAAGAGCCGTCGTTTAGATTTTTTTGCGTACGATCTAGTGACGGATCTGGGTCAATCTACTCACGCCCAAAGCCATCAGTTGATTGAACAAATGGGCATCAAACAAAATCGGCTCAACCGGCATTGTCAGAATATTGCAGAAGTATTGAAGTATTATCACGAGATACAAAAAACTCGGCCGAAGCTGCCCTATCAGATTGATGGGATAGTTATCAATGTGAACGCCCTGCCCTTAGTTCGTCAGTTGGGGGTGGTCGGCAAGGCGCCACGCGGTGCGATAGCGTTCAAATATCCAGCCGAACAGGGCACCACGATAGTGGAGGATATCAAAATCCAAATCGGCCGAACTGGCGCGTTAACGCCGGTGGCTTGGCTGAAGCCCGTCAAGGTGGCCGGCTCAACCATTTCTCGTGCCACGCTGCACAACGAAGATGAGATACGTCGTCTTGATGTTCGGATCGGCGATACGGTGATTATACAAAAGGCCGGCGATGTAATCCCGGACATAGTGGCCGTGCTACCAAAACTGCGTACTGGTCGTGAGAAAGTATTCCATTTTCCGGCGCGGTGTCCCGATTGCGGTTCGACCGTCGAGCGCCGATTGGGGGAGGTTAGCCATTATTGCTCCAATCCCGGTTGCTTTGCCCAGAAGCGCGAACGATTTTATCATTTTGTTTCCAAGGGCGCATTTGATATCGATGGCCTGGGACCGAAGATTATCGATCAACTTTTGGACCAGAAGCTGATCAAGGACCCGGCTGATATTTATACATTGCGCACTGGCGACCTCGAGGCACAGGAGCGGTTTGCGGCCAAGTCAGCCCGGAATCTGGTAGACTCGATCCAGGCCAGCAAAAATATTTCATTGGCACGGTTTATTTACGCGTTAGGTATCCGCCATGTCGGCGAAGAAACCGCCATTGCCCTAGCCAAACACTTTCAGCTCATCAACCGATTAATTAATGCCCAGCTGGAAGAACTTAACCGGGTCCCCGATATCGGCCCGGTGGTAGCCGGCAGTATCAAAAAATATTTCGAACAAAAGGAACATGTTAAACTGGTTGAAAAATTAATTCAACGCGGCGTGTCCATCCAGGCGACGCCAACTTCGAACAAGCAAAGATTATCAGGTCGTACATTTGTCCTCACCGGCACGCTGGAGCGTTACACTCGCGACGAAGCCAAGGCGGCGATTCGATTGGCGGGCGGGGATATATCCAGCTCGGTTAGCCGATCAACCGATTTTGTTGTGGCTGGTACGTCAGCCGGATCGAAGTTGAGACAGGCTAGAGAGCTGGGCGTAAAAATAATATCCGAAGAGGAGCTTAAAAAGCTACTCGGCCAGTAAGCTAATTTATCTTATAATTATTGTAGCAATAGAGTAATAGTGATAAAATCACCGAACTATGAAATTAAATACCCACGACATCCAACACTTAGCCGAACTATCGCGCTTGGAGTTGACCGAGGCCGAAAAAAACCAGTTCCGCGATCAACTCTCATCGATTTTGGAATATGAAGACAAACTGCGCCAGGTGGACATATCTGACACGAATCCAGCGAATGAGCTGACGATCCGCGATCATCCGGTTCGCCTGGACGTGGCTAAGTCATCGGATAACGCCGCTGAAATAATTGCTCAATCTCCAGTTCATCGTAATAATTTTATCGTTGTCCCGCCAGTGTTTCCACAATCGGATAACCCACCGGCTGGGCAGTCTTCCGAACCATCATGATTCCAACATTTGCACCCAGCGTTGTCGAGACAATGGACGCTCTGCTCAAGCGGCGCTATACCTGCGTTGAGTTGACCGAACGCATGCTGGTGCGAGCGCGGAGCTGGCAATCAAAGTTAAACACCTTTATCAGTCTGACCGAAGAAGCCGCGCTGGCTCAGGCCAAGGCCTTTGACGCTGGCCTATCAGCGGGCCGGCCAATGCCGCTTTTGGGTGGCGTGCCGCAGGCGGTTAAGGACGTCCTGGCCACCAAAGGAATCCAGACTACCGCTGCGTCAAAGATATTAGCCGGCTATCAGCCGCCTTATTCTGCCACCGTTGTGGACAAGACGACCCAGGCCGGTGCCGTGATGATCGGTAAAGCCAACTGCGATGAATTCGCCATGGGCGCCTCGGGTGAGAATTCGGCTTACGGGCCAACCCGAAACCCCTGGTCGCTTGATCACGTACCAGGCGGCTCATCATCAGGTTCGGCCGCAGCGGTGGCCAGCGGTGTTTGTTCGTTTGCTCTCGGTACCGACACGGCGGGATCGGTTCGTGTGCCAGCCGCCTTTTGTAATCTGGTTGGTCTCAAACCTACTTATGGACGCGTGTCCAGGCACGGTTTGTTGGCGCTGGCGTCATCGTTCGATCAGGTTGGCATCATGACTCGAACCGTAGCCGATTGCGCGGCGGTGTTGAAGGCAATTGCCGGATATGACCCGATGGACGCAACCAGCCTAAACGTTCCGGTGGATGATTATACAGCACAGTTGAATCAGCCAATGCCTAAATTGCGTATTGGCTTACCCAAAGAATACTTCGCCCTGGGTTTGGATCCGGAAGTGGAGGCAACAATTCGTGCGGCCGTCGCCCAGCTTGAGTCGTTGGGTTGCGAAGTGAAGGAAATTAGCCTGCCGCACTCCACCGATGCGTTAGCGGTATATTATATTATTCAACCGGCGGAAGCGTCGTCAAATCTGGCACGATACGACGGTATTCGTTTTGGACGGCGATCGTCGGAAGCAATTAGTTTATCCGAGGTGTACCTAAAAACCCGAGCCCAGGGTTTCGGTCCCGAAGTAAAGCGTCGGATTATGCTAGGAACGTTTGTCTTATCGTCTGGTTACTATGACGCGTATTACGTGATGGCTCAAAAAGTTCGAACGCTGATTATCAATGAACACGCAGCAGCATTTGAACAGGTTGACTGCATTGTCGCGCCCACTACACCCACGCCGGCTTTTAAGCTCGGCGAACGTTTTGCCGACCCGCTAACTATGTATCTGGCGGATTTGCTTACCGTGGCGGCTAATTTAGCCGGTTTGCCCTCAGTGTCAGTGCCGGCTGGTTTCGTTCGAGGATTACCCGTCGGATTGCAGATTACCGGTCCGCAATTGGGCGAAGGCCGGATTCTGCAGCTGGCCGAGGCATACCAGCAATCCACCGATTGGCACACGCGGACTGTTCCGGAACTGCCTTTGTAATTTGCCAATAATGTGCTATAATTACCGTGATGAACAACGATTATTAATACAAACTGACATGGGTATCCAAGGTAAAGTGCTGTTAATCGAAGATGAAAAAATGCTCTCGACCATGTATGCCACCAAGTTTGCTAAAGAAGGCTATGACTTGGTCCAGGCTTTTGATGGTGAGGAGGGTCTCGCCAAGGCTAAAAGCGAGCCGCCCGCGGTGATATTGCTTGACGTCATTATGCCAAAACTGGACGGATTTGCAGTTCTTAAGGCATTAAAAGCCGACGCGTCTCTCAAGAATATACCGGTGGTTTTATTGACCAATCTGGGGCAGGATGATGATATCAAAAAGGGCAAAGAGCTGGGCGCCGTTGATTACTTTATCAAGGCGAACCACACCCCCGCCGAAGTAGTAGACAAAGTAAAGTCATTATTCGAAAAGTAGATTCAATTGAGACAACGCTGGGGGTGACCCGGCGCTTTTGGCATATTTTATTAATGAACTATGGAGCACAACCGACATGAAGGGGTTTGATTTTCCGATTACCAAGACTAGACAAGATGGAAACAACGCAAAATTTAATCTCGAAGATCCAGTCGAGCGGCGCAAGTATTTCGAACTGAAGGCAGGCCCAGAGATAGAAAAAATTAAAGAATATTTACACACCGGCACATTTGTGGCCTTTTTGTTAGGTAAAAAAAATTCAGGCAAGGGAACGTATTCCAAACTTTTTATGGAAGCGGTGGGGAACGAACATGTAGCGCATTTATCGATCGGTGACATCGTACGCAATGCCGAGACCATTCTGCGCGACCCGCAGCAGAAGGGCGCTTTCGTTGATTTACTGAAACGTAAATATCGCGGCTTCCAAACTGTTGATGAGGTGGTCGATACAGTCTTGGGCCGCACTCAGCAAAAACTATTGCCCACCGAAGCCATTCTGGCTTTTGTAGAAATTGAGATCGACCGGCTGGGTCATAAGGCCATATTCATCGATGGGTTTCCGCGTAATATGGATCAGGTATCGTTATCATTGTTCTTCCGAGCCTTGATGGGCTATCGTGACGATCCTGACTTTTTCATATTTATCGACGTGCCCGAGACTGTAATCGATGAACGGATGAAGTACCGGGTCGTCTGCCCAAAATGTAAAACACCGCGCAATATTCGACTGCTCCGCACCCAACATGTAGGCTACGACCAGTCGACTAAAGAATTTTATCTCATGTGTGACAATCCGGAGTGCCAGCAGGCACGGATGGTAGCCAAGGAGGGGGATAGCGCCGGCATCGAATCGGTGCGTGATCGCATCAATCTCGACGACCAGGTCATGCGCGCCCTGTTAACACTTCAAGGCGTACCAAAGGTATATTTACGCAACTCCATTCCGGTTGACCAGGCGGCTGAAACAGTCGATGATTATGAAATTACCCCGGCCTATATTTACCAGCATGATGCCGGCACCAACTCCGTAAACATTACCGAAGAGCCATGGACGGTAGCCGACGATGATGGTCAAGCCTCCTATAGCTTGTTACCGGCTCCGATTGGAGTGTCTCTAATTCGACAGATTGCTCGGGCGCTTGGTTTGTAGCACTTGCGATTCTGACAATTTATTCACGCCCGCTACTGATACAACGGCGGCAATGCTATACCTTAAGATGAACTTAGGATGAGTCTGCGATATTAAGATGCTTCATCGATTCGCCCAGATTGTTAAAAGGCTTCCGACACCTTTACGAAAACCGGTCGTAGCGATTGGCGGAGTGGTGTTATATATTTGGAGCCACTTGGTGTCCAAGGGCGTGGCGATGAAAAACCGATAGAAAAGCAGTTTTAAAAAGACCGGTTCCAGCCGGTTATTTTTAATTGACAACCTTAGGCCAACGTGGGAAAATGCAACCGCTCTCAACCGTTGGAACACCTGCTAAAGGAGGTTGGCCATGGGCGATCGGAAAACCGCTCCGGCCAACGGCTGGGGCAGTAAGATTAACGGTTTGGGCACCGGAACAGAGACCTCGGTACTGAAGGACAACGGCTACGAGTATCTGTACAGATCCGGTTGGGTTCGGCTCCTTGATATCCTCGTGTTGCCTCAGCCACGCCAGACCTTCGGAGAGATCCACGAATTGGCTCAGGACATCGCGCACAAACGGATGCTGACATTACCAATCGTGGCCCGATTCAGCCAGACGGCTTTCTTGGCTTACCTGGAAATCATCAACCGTATCTGGGGAGCTGCGTTTCAGGTTGGTGCTTTTGCGCCTGTTATGGAACGCCAGCGACCTATTTACTATGTCCTGCTGGCGGGAGAGCGGCGCTACCGGGCCTGCATGTTGCTATGGGGTCTGGGTTGTGAGAAATGTCAGAAGAAGGCTAGTCGTCCACTTCGTCCCGGCCAATGCTATTGTAAGCACTTCGGAACCAACCAGTGGGAAGTCAGGCTCTGTGATGATATTCCGCCGGTGCATGCCCTGTACATTCAGCTAGCCGAAAACACGCACAACCGGGTACCGGAGCATCAGGAAGCGTGGGCTTACTATCAGCTCTATAACCTGCTAAGATCGGCCAACGAAGGTTTTACGGTTGCGGCGTTTGCTCGGCGAGTCGGTCGTTCACCCGATACGATCCGGCGGGCATTACGCTACTGTGAATTACCGGCCTCAGTCAAGAGCGCGGTCGAGCAGGGCCTGATCCGGTATGGTATCGCGCTCGAGCTGGTCAAGCTGCAACAACTGGGCATGGACGAAGATATGATCGGCTGGTGGATGCGGCTGGCGATCGCTCACCCTTATCTGGTTCCTGAATTCCGCAAGCTGGTTGACGCGCACGTTTTCAACCGCCTTCATGGCCAACAGGAGCTGTTTCAAATCATGACGGCGGAGCAGGAAATTCTGGCCCGGCGTCAGGCGGTAAGACGAGTAGTGGAGCAGAATACGATCAACGCTATCTGGCTCTGGGTCCACTACCTAGAACGGGTGCTGCAGCTGCTTGAGGGTGGTCTGCTGGGGATCCAAGAGTCACCCTTCTCCAAGCGCAGTCCGCGGAAAGTACTACGGAGAATGATCGACCTGCAACAACGAATTCTCGACCATAGCGTTAAGCTGCTGCCGGCCTCGGAAGCCGAAACGGCCAGCGTGGTGCTCGCGAAGCTGATCGAACTGGAACCCAGGCTCGATGCAGCGGGGGTGCTGGAGGACTAACGGATCGCAAAGGACTGTGGAGGCAGTCCTTCTTTTTATTACGGTGTCACTTGACAATCATATCGATATCACGGAAAATGTGGGCAGTTCACGGCTGTCCAACCAATAGGGGGTAGGGAACATGGCGGTTGAAAAGACCGATGCCGGTATTCGCATCGACTGGGACAGAGCCCGAACCGTGTTCGGAACTTTGTTGCGGCGGATGCGGGCAAACGGTTATCCATACTGTCTGCCCGAAGCCCAGCCGCCACAGATCGAATCCAATCTGCCACGTACTCTGATCCGTGGTGGAGTGGAACACGCGAACTTCCTGTTCATTCTATGCTACTGGATGCGGGGCGGTATCGAAAGCGACACGGCGATCACATCGTTGGCCAGGTTGCACGAGGACTATTCCTACATCTTCCGGCCTCGCGCCGCCCGGATGATTGACCCAGTCTTCATCACCGGTTTGCTGAGAGCGTACAATCTGGGGTTTTCCAGCGATGAGATTGGACGACACTGGGTGCTCAACGCCAGACGGCTGGATGAGTTATACGGTGGTTCGGCCATTGCGTTGTTTGATGGCGTGAGTGATTACGCCACCGCCTGCGAACGAATTCGCAACCATCGAGGCAACGGTTTCCACGGTTTCCAGGAGAAGATGGTTAGCATGCTGATCTACTTCCTTCTGGACAGCGGGTTCATTACCGGATTTCCCCACCCGATCCCAGTTGATTTCCATGTCCTACGCACGCTGGTCTCGACTGAGATTCTGGTCTGGCCGAACGCGTCGCAGGGCAACCACTACCATCCCAAGCTGCTTCAAGTAGCTCGCCGGCTGCTCCAGGGATTCTGCGAAACCGAACGGGTGGATCCGCGCGATCTGTGCAATGCGCTTTGGTTATTCTCACGCACATTCTGCCGGCACCACCCAGGCAACAAAAGCGCGGTTGGCGAACGGAACGGACGGAAGACGCCGGTTGGACCGACCGATATAGCATGGACCGTCGCCCAGCGTCGGAGCTATGATCGATACTGCGGACACTGCCCAATCGAATCGTTCTGTCGCTGGCAAATCCCGTCGGCTCCTTACTACATTCAGGGTCGTTTGATCACTCGCGGGCTACGCGCCAAGCCGCCCCAGGGATCGCTCGGCTTGTGGCACAACCCGTTGTGATACACACGCGGGTTTTTCTTTTGGGTCTACGGTTTGACAAAATCTTTAACTTAAAGAGCAAAAAGCGTACACTTAATAAGCATTACATGGGTTTACAAACAGCCGTAGGTCGATCGAAAGGAGGGCGGCCATGCGGTGCGAACTCGAGTTTCTGGTGTTGCTGCTGATCGCCCGGTGGTGCAAGATCAGCCAACATTCGGCAGTGTCAAAGACGGTATTTTGGAAAGCCATCATTGCTATGGGGCCATTCGATGAAGCCATTCTATTCACCGAGTTGGGTGAGCCGGTTGATCCGCAGCATATGGCTCCAAGGCTTGAGGTGATCTTGGACCACATGGCCGAAACCAGACAGAGTTTGATTGATGTGGTGGACGGTTACATCAGCGTTAGACCTCTCGGACAAGACCGGATCGACGCAACCTCTGATTTCACGGCCTACGAGCCAATACTGGAGCGGTTGACCAGCACAATCCCAACTCTGACAGCAGTCTGAACCACTTGCACCGCTCACTCTGAGGGCGGTCTTCTTTATGAAATTAAAAATTCAAAATGAAAACATTAATTTATTTCAAAGGTTATTGCTATATATTCGAATAATGTTATACTGCAACTGCTTTTGTATATAATAACAAATGTGCGGTTGGTTGGGGTATGGCGCAGCTCGGTTGGTAGGTGATTTTAAAAAACCTAGGCAGAGTCGGGGTGTGGCGCAGTTGGCTAGCGCGCTTGCATGGGGTGCAAGAGGTCCCGGGTTCAAGTCCCGGCACCCCGACTCTGCTCGGGTTCAGTGTAGTTCAACGGCTATATGTGAGACGGCGCGTCCCGTCGGAGGCGGGAAGGTCGTGGGTTCATCACGCACCACGTTGGATGCGTGATGCTCCGAACCCTGAGTGGTTCGGAGCAAGTCCCACTACCCCGACTAACCGCATATACAAATTAGTATAGATAAGCACGTCCCGCCTCGGGCGGGAAGCTCCAGATTACTTATTTGTGGGGCTATGTTGTTGCGTTCTGTTCAAAAAAATAGTAGAAGGGTGTACAATATACTTATAGGTTAAACATCTGAAATTAACACCGAATAGATGCCTAGAGCGTATATTATCCATCGTTGGGACGGTTCGCCGGAAGGGGACTGGTACCAGTGGCTGCGCCGTGAATTAAGGGGTTTGAACTGGCAGGTGGACGTGCCGATGATGCCCAATCCAGCCGAACCGACCATAGAAACCTGGGTGGATTGTCTGAGAAATATTATCAAAAAACCCGGACCGGATGTCTTTCTGATTGGTCACAGTATCGGCGCCCAGACTGTTTTGCGTTACGTGGAGCAGCTTACCGCCGGTACCAAGTTGGGTGGGATAATGCTGGTAGCTCCCTGGTTGATACTGAATAATCTGGAAACACCCGAAGTGGAAGAGATCGCCCGTCCTTGGCTAGAGACGCCGATTAATTTTACCAAAATCAAACATCATACGACTAACATCGAAGCCATATTCTCGGATGACGACTATTTTGTACCGGTTGAAAACCACAAATTGTTCAAAAAGCTCACCACCAAGATTCTAGTAGAGGGTGACAAGGGACACTTTAGCGAAGAAGACGAAATTACTACGCTGCCCTGCGTTCTGCAGCAGATGATACATATGGCAAAAAGCACAATTAAGAATTGAGAATTTATAATTCAAAAGGAAGTGAAAAGACAATCGGAGTTATTGTAGCGGAAACTTTTAGGTTTCCATCAATGAAAACCGGGGTAATAATATCTATGAAACAGCTCGGTTTTGCCGAACCACTCGTGCCACTAGTATTATCCGGCGCTAAGACAATTACTTGGCGGCTTTTTGATGATAAGAATATTCAAGTTGGCGATGAATTAGAGTTAGCTAGTTCTAGAACTCGCCAACCATTCGCCAGGGCAAGGGTAATAAAAGTTGTTGAAAAGACATTTCGTGATCTTGACGCGTCAGACAAGGATGGCCATGAGTCTTTTACTAGCGACGAAGAGATGTATCAAACATACTCGGATTATTACAAAACAGAAGTCACGCCAGTTACGCTACTAAAGATTATCCACTTCGAAATAAACAAATAGCTAGACAAGAAAAAAGCAGCAATGTGCGTAGGGCCATTCAATATTACGCGTAATGTTGAAACGAGCTGATTATTTTTTACAGAATATTATATTCACCTTTTTACGAAAAGGTGAATTGTTATTCGTGTGTAGAGAGATTGCTTTGATTAAAAAAAGACAGCCGAAGCTGTCGTGGGGGATGGGGGATGAGTCGCCTCGCGGTTAGAAGCTGACGATCTTGCGAGTGATAAGGAGGCCAACGGATCCAATAGGCTTCACCGTAAAGCACTCATCATTGATCGCGAACGCAGCTAGGTTGTCCCCGAAGTAAGCCTCAACCTGCGCCATCACATCGATGGATCTGCCACCGTCGGTAATGTCATTGACCACGATTTGCACGGCCGGTACCCCACAACGCAGGAAGTTGGCCGTTATGGCCAAATCGTCGTAGGCTCTGTGGGAGTACTCGATCATAGGGACCCCGTCTCTGGGGATGGTCACGGTACCTGATCCCTGTGAAATGACCTGATCCTGCGACTGCTGAATAAACTGTCCATCGGGCATCTGGGTGCCTCCTTCTGATGAGCCTGGGATCGTCTTGAGTCGCTTGTCTGCAGTTAAGACCAGTTGGGACAATTTGTCAAGGTAGAGACCATTTGTCAGTTAACCAACTTCGGGGTATAGTATGGGCAATATCGCGCCCGCTATTCCATAACAAAACCAGCCGCGCTAAGGCGGCGGTTCGATACAATGGAATAGTTGAAAGTCTAAGCGGCCGCTTTCTTCAAACGCTTGGTAGTGGTACGAACGCAACTGGAACAGACATTCTTGGTCTGGCCGTCCACAACCCGGCGCTGTAAGTTAACTTGTTTGCGCACTTTGGTGGCCCGATTGGAATGACTGCGGGACAGATAAATGCGACTGCCGCGGTGACAGATATCACAGACACGTGCCATAACGATAGGTAAATAATCGAAATAAGTCAGTGGGGAGCATATCACGGATGGAAAATTAATTCAAGCACATATGTTATTGCGTCTGCTATTTACCGATCCGCTCTATTTTGTCACCTGGACACTGGCTATTATCGTCGGTATTACCGTGCATGAGTTTTCGCATGCCTGGGCGGCGACAATGCAGGGCGATCGTACGCCCGGCCAGACCGGCCGCCTCAGCCTGAACCCGTTAGCACATCTCGACCCGCTGGGTACGTTGATGCTGCTAATCGTTGGTTTTGGATACGGCAAACCGGTCCAGTTTGATCCGCATCAACTCCGAAATCGGCGTTTCGGACCCGCGTTGGTGGGAGTGGCCGGTCCGTTATCAAATCTGGCAATGATCATAGTTTTTGGCTTGGCATTGAAGGTGCTGGTTTTTCAGGCCGGTTTGACGAGTGCGAATTTATTGGTGTTGTTTCTGACTAATCTGGTCCAAATTAACGTGATTCTGATGGTGTTCAATCTTTTTCCGATTCCGCCACTTGACGGATCCAAGGTGCTGTTTGCCATTTTGCCGCACTCAATGTATGAATTTAAGCTAAGATTAGAGCAATATGGGCCATTCATCTTGTTGGGTCTGCTGATTTTTGGCCAGGGTCTGTTCAGCGTAGTCTTTAACTTCTTTTTAAACCTGGTTGGCCGGGTGTTCGCTTAAGCGTTGACACCCCAGTTCAAAGATGCTATTCTTTGGAAGAAATTATCGAACGACAGCAGTTCGATTTGCTTTCGTAAGCAGCGGGTTTATATTAATAATAGGTTGTAAAACAACCCAAGACGCGCAGACATCCTGAACTCTGGTCAATCAGGTCGTCTCGGCCGTAATCATCGTTATCCATCCATGCCTACAATCAGCCAATTGGTCAGAAGTGGCCGCAGCCTCCAAAAACGTAAATCCAAGACCCCGGCACTAGAAACGGTCTTGAACGCACTCAAACGCCGCCGTTCACGGTTGCCAAAAGGCAGCCCGTTTAAGCGCGGTGTTTGTGTTAAAGTCACCACCACTACGCCCAAAAAGCCAAATTCGGCCTTACGTAAAATCGCTCGTGTTAAGCTTTCCAATGGCATGGAAGTCACCGCCTACATTCCCGGTGTCGGCCACAATCTACAGGAACACTCGATCGTGATGATTCGTGGCGGCCGCGTCAAAGACTTGCCCGGCGTGCGTTATCACGTGGTACGGGGCGTTTATGACACCGTTGGTGTCGAGGGCCGCAAACAGGGCCGCAGTCTGTACGGCGCCAAGCGCGAGAAGAAATAACCTGAATTCCTAGAACCATATGCGATCCAAACCAGCCCCAAAACGCCAAGTTGCCCCTGATCCGAAACACCGCAATGTGATTATTGGAAAGTTTATCAATCACGTCATGGAACGCGGAAAGAAAACCGTCGCCCAGGGTGTGGTTTATGATATGT